>JAHWJY010000339.1 GCA_019348135.1 Actinomycetota bacterium | reverse complement strand
CGGTGTCGACGAGGGTCGCCTCGTCGCCGTCGCGGACGACCCAGCAGTTGATCCCGGGCGACGGCGTCAGCTGCCAGACCCCGTCGGCGAGCTCCACCGTCGCGCCACCGAACACCGCCGCCCTCCCGGACACCCTGACGAGATGTACCACGCGTGGGGTGCGGAGTAGCCTAGGGACGACCCCCGAGCTCCCCGCGACACCTCCTCGAGCTCGCCACCCGCACCCGTCAGGAGCCCCCCATGCCCGAGGCCGTGATCGTCGCAACCGCCCGTAGCCCCATCGGCCGCGCCTTCAAGGGTTCGCTCACCGAGGTCCGGCCCGACGATCTCGCCGCGACCATCATCCAGGCCGCGATGGACAAGGTCCCGGCCGTCACGCCGGACATGATCACCGACCTCCACCTCGGCTGCGGGCTCCCTGGCGGCGAGCAGGGCTTCAACATGGCCCGCGTCGTGTCGACGCTCCTCGGCTGGGACACCGTCCCCGGCGTGACCCTGACGCGCTACTGCTCGTCGTCGCTGCAGACCACCCGCATGGCCATGCATGCCATCAAGGCCGGCGAGGGCGACGTGTTCATCTCCGCCGGTGTCGAGATGGTCTCGCGCTACATCAAGGGCAACTCCGACTCGCTCGACGACACCATGAACCCGAGGTTCGACGAGGCCCAGCAGCGCACCAAGCAGGCGGCCGAGAACGGCGCGGACGACTGGCAGGACCCGAGCGGCCTCCCCGACATCTACATCCCGATGGGCCAGACCGCCGAGAACGTGGCGCTGCTGAAGGACGTCTCGCGCGAGGACATGGACGACTTCGCCTACGAGTCGCAGATGCGGTACGCGAAGGCCGACGCCGAGGGCTTCTGGGAGCGCGAGATCACCCCGGTCGACCTCCCCAACGGCGAGACCATGAGCAAGGACGACTCGCCCCGTCCCGGCACCGAGCGCGACAAGCTCGCCGAGCTCACGCCCGTCTTCCGCCCCGACGGTCGCGTCACGGCCGGCAACGCGTGCCCGCTGAACGACGGCGCCGCCGCGGTCGTCGTCATGAGCGACACCAAGGCGCAGGAGCTCGGCCTCGAGCCGCTCGCGCGTGTCGTCTCCACCGGTGTGTCGGCGCTCAACCCCGAGATCATGGGGCTCGGCCCGGTCGAGGCGTCGAAGCAGGCCCTGAAGCACGCCGGCATGACCATCGACGACATGGACATCGTCGAGATCAACGAGGCCTTCGCCGCCCAGGTCATCCCGTCGGCGCGCGAGCTCGGCATCGACTTCGACAAGCTCAACCCGCACGGTGGCTCGATCGCGCTCGGTCACCCCTTCGGGTGCACCGGTGCCCGCATCACCGGCACGCTTCTCAACGGCCTGCAGCACCGCGACGGGCAGTTCGGCCTCGAGACGATGTGCGTCGGTGGTGGCCAGGGCATGGCGATGGTCATCGAGCGCCTGACGTAGGCGACCGAACAGCGCTCCCGGTGCCCGACCGGACGCTCGACCACGACGGGGACGTCCCCGTCGTCCGGCTCGAGCGGTGGTCGGGCACCGTCGCGTCCGGCGACCCCGACGCGAACTTCAAGCGCGAGGTCGCCGGCTACTCGCAGCAGGACCCGGTCGCGACGGTCGCGACCCTCGCCGCGAACCTCGACCTGCCGGTGGGCGCGGTCGTGCGGTACGTCCTCGCGCGGTGGGCGTCGGGCGGGAGCGAGGCGCTCCTCGAGCTCGGCCCGTCGACGGTCGAACGCATGCTCGCGTCCGTCGAGGAGGCCGAGGCCGCCGGCACGGACGAGGCCCGTCTCGCCGCCTACGACACGCTGGCGCAGATGGTGCGCTGGGTCGCGCACGGGCTCGACTCGCCCGAGACGGCCTACCCCGAGGGCGGCGCCGACCTCAGCTGAGCGACGTCAGCGGATCAGCCCGAGGCGGAACGCGCGGGCGACCGCCCCGGTGCGGTCCGGCACGTCGAGCTTCGACAGCAGGTTCTGCACGTGGGTCTTGATGGTCCTGGCGGACAGGCCGAGACGCGTGCCGACCTCCTGGTTCGTGA
>JAHWJY010000338.1 GCA_019348135.1 Actinomycetota bacterium | reverse complement strand
ACCGTGTACAGATCCGCGGTGGAGGTGCGCCGGCGTGGCCGTGCGGACGGTCAGGCGAGCGGACGGGCGCTGGCCGCGAGCGGGACGGGCAGCGCGGTCTCGCCCATGAGCGCCTCGTCGACCGCGGCCGCGCAGGCGCGGCCCTCGGCGATCGCCCACACGATCAGGCTCTGCCCGCGGCCCATGTCGCCGCAGACCCACACGCCGTCCACGCTCGTGGCGTAGCGGTCGTCGCGGGCGACGTTGCCACGGTCGGTGAGCTCGACGCCGAGGCGGTCGAGGAGCCCCGCCTTCTCCGGGCCCACGAAGCCCATCGCCAGGAGGACCAGGTCGACGTCCATCTCGAAGTCGGTGCCCTCGACGGCCTGGAAGCGGCCGTCCCGGAACTCCACGTCGTTGCCCCGGAGCTTCGTGACGTGGCCGTCCTCGCCGACGAACTCGACGGTGTTGACGCTGAACACGCGCTCGCCACCCTCCTCGTGCGCGGACGAGGTGCGGTAGATCGTCGGCCACGTCGGCCACGGGTTCGCCGGCGGCCGCCGCTCGGGCGGCTGCGGCATGATCTCGAACTGGTGCACCGACGCCGCCCCCTGCCGGTGGGCGGTGCCGAGGCAGTCGGCGCCGGTGTCCCCACCGCCGATGATCACGACCTTCTTCCCCGCTGCGCTGATCGGCGTCTCGTCCGGCGCGAGGTCGCCCTCCTGGGCGCGGTTGGCCCAGGGCAGGTACTCCATCGCCTGGTGGATCCCGTCCAGCTCCCGTCCCGTGACGGGGAGGTCCCGGGCTTCGGTCGCGCCGCCGGCGAGCACGATCGCGTCGAAGGCCTCGCGCAGCTCCTCGACGGTCACGTCCACCCCGACGTCGACGTTGACGCGGAACTCGGTGCCCTCCGCACGCATCTGCTCGAGGCGACGGTCGAGGTGGCGCTTCTCCATCTTGAACTCGGGGATGCCGTACCGCAGCAGGCCACCGATGCGGTCGGCCCGCTCGAACACGACGACCGCGTGGCCGGCGCGGGTGAGCTGCTGCGCGGCCGCGAGGCCGGCGGGGCCGGAGCCCACGACCGCGACGCGCTTGTCGGTCTCCTGCGCCGGCGGGATCGGCACGACCCAGCCCTCGTCCCAGGCGCGGTCGATGATCGAGACCTCGACCTGCTTGATCGTCACCGGGTCCTGGTTGATGCCGAGGACGCACGCGGCCTCGCACGGCGCCGGACAGAGGCGACCGGTGAACTCGGGGAAGTTGTTCGTCGCGTGCAGCCGCTCGATGGCGTGGTGCCAGCGGTCACGGAAGACGAGGTCGTTCCAGTCCGGGATGAGGTTGCCGAGCGGACAGCCGTTGTTGCAGAACGGGATGCCGCAGTCCATGCAGCGGCTCGCCTGCGTCTCGAGCTTCTCGCGCGCGAACGGCAGGTACACCTCGCGCCAGTCGTTGACCCGCTCGGGGACGGGCCGCCGGGTCGGCAGCTCGCGGTCGTGCTTCAGGAAGCCGTGGACGTCGCCCATCGGGGGAGCTCCTCGTTCGCGTGCGGTCGTCGTGGGGGAGGGTCAGCCGTGGGCGGAGGCCATGATCGCCTCGTCCACGTCCCGTCCCTCCTCCTCGGCCAGCTGGGCCGCCTCGAGCACGCGGCGGTAGTCGTCGGGCATGACCTTCTTGAAGTGCCGCACGCTGGAGTGCCAGCGGTCGAGCACGCGCTGGGCGACCGTCGAGCCGGTCTCGTCGACGTGGGTCCGGATCGTGGCCCGCACGAAGGTCTGGTCGTGCTCGTCCAGCGGCTCGACCGAGACCATCTCGTGGTTCGTGTTGGCGTAGAGGTCGTCGCCCGGGTCGTAGACGTAGGCGATGCCGCCCGACATGCCGGCGCCGAAGTTGCGGCCCGTCGGTCCGAGCACGATCACCCGCCCGCCGGTCATGTACTCGCAGCCGTGGTCGCCGACGCCCTCGACGACCGCGGTGGCGCCGGAGTTGCGCACGCAGAAGCGCTCGCCCACGACCCCGCGCAGGTAGAGCTCCCCGCCGGTGGCGCCGTACAGGATCACGTTGCCGGCGATGATCG
>JAHWJY010000337.1 GCA_019348135.1 Actinomycetota bacterium | reverse complement strand
AGGTTGCCGGCCATCGAGTTGACCGAGTCGGTCAGGTCCTTCCACGTGCCCGCGACTCCTGGCACGTCGGCCTGGCCGCCGAGCTTGCCCTCGGTGCCGACCTCCCTGGCCACCCGGGTCACCTCGTCGGCGAAGCTCGACAGCTGGTCGACCATCGTGTTGAGCGTCTCGGCGAGCGCCGCCACCTCGCCCTTGGCGTCGACGGTGATCTTCTGGCTCAGGTCGCCCCGGGCGACGGCGGTCGCCACCGAGGCGATGTTGCGGACCTGGCTGGTGAGGTTGCCGGCCATCGAGTTGACCGAGTCGGTCAGGTCCCGCCAGGTTCCCGACACGTCCTTCACCTGCGCCTGACCGCCGAGCCGGCCGTCGGTGCCGACCTCCCGCGCGACGCGGGTCACCTCGTCCGCGAAGCGGGAGAGCTGGTCGACCATCGTGTTGACGGTGCTCTTGAGCTCGAGGATCTCGCCCTGCGCGTCGACAGTGATCTTCTGCGACAGGTCGCCCTGGGCCACCGCGGTCGTCACCTGCGCGATGTTGCGCACCTGGCTGGTCAGGTTGCCGGCCATCGAGTTGACCGACTCGGTGAGGTCGCGCCAGACGCCGGACACGCCCTTGACCTGTGCCTGGCCGCCGAGCTTGCCCTCGGTGCCGACCTCGCGGGCGACGCGGGTCACCTCGTCGGCGAAGCTCGACAGCTGGTCCACCATCGTGTTGACGGTCGTGCCGATGCGCAGGAACTCGCCCTTGACCGGCTGCCCGGAGATGTCCAGCGCCATCTGCTGGGACAGGTCGCCCTCGGCGACGGCGGCGAGAACGCGGGCCACCTCGGTTGTGGGACGGACCAGGTCGTCGATGAGGCTGTTGACGGCCGCCGCGCCGATGGACCAGTCGCCGTCGGAGGCCGCCTCGTCAAGGCGCTCGGTCATCAGGCCCTCACGGCCGATCACCCGGCTGGCGCGCACCAGCTCGTGCATGCGCCGCTCCTGCATGTCGGCCAACTGGTTGACCCGCTCGGCCAGCTGGCCGACGGCGCCGGTCCCCGACACGGCGCGGGCCGAGAAGTCACCGGCGACCAGCGCCGTCACCACACCGAGGACGTCCGCGAGCTCGGTCGGACCGGAGCCCCCCGCGCCGATCGGCAAGGGCTGCTCCGGCAACGTGTCCGTGGACATCGGGCCTCCCGGCGTCGCGCTGCGGTCTCCGGAAGCCTAGATGGGGTGCGTGTCGCGCGCTCCCGGTTCCGAACAGCAGGCGCTTACGGTGAGCCGGTGCCGACCGAGGACCCATTTGCCGCCCTCGACATCGGCGCGGCCCCACGCAGCCTCATCGTGCTCGGTGGGACGTTGGACGCCGCGACGCTGGTCGCGTCCTACCGGGCGGGCTGCTTTCCCTGGCCGGCCTCGGGGGACGGCCAGAAGGCGCTCGACCGGCATGCCCGAAGGCTCGTCCGGCGGGGCGAGGTGCCACTGATGCCCGGCACCGACGGGCTCGTCCCCTGGTGCTCCCCCGACCCGCGGGCGATCCTGCTCGCCGACGAGGTGGTCGTACATCGCTCGCTACGTGCCCGGCTGCGTTCCTGCGGCTGGACGGCGACCCTCGACGCGGCCTTCGACGACGTCGTCGCCGGCTGCGCCGACCGCTCCGAGGGGACCTGGATCCACGCCCGCATGCGGCAGGCCTACGGCGAGCTGCATCAGGCCGGGGGTGCCCACAGCGTCGAGGTCTGGGACGGCTCGTCGCTGGTCGGTGGCCTGTACGGCGTCATGGTCGGCCAGGTGTTCTGCGGTGAGTCGATGTTCCACCGGACCCGGGACGCCTCCAAGGTGGCTCTCGTCGAACTGTGCGACCGGCTGCTCGAGGCGGGGGTGCGGGTGATCGACGTCCAGGAGGAGACCGAGCACCTGTCCTCACTGGGGCAGGTGCTGGTGGCCCGCTATGACTACCTGGAGCTGCTCGAGGGCTTGCGGGACCGACCGGCGACGCTGGCGACCGATCGTCGGCCGGTCGCCCGGCTGGCCCAGCACGTCGGTGATCCACGGAGAGTGTGAGGTGGTCCGCCC
>JAHWJY010000037.1 GCA_019348135.1 Actinomycetota bacterium | reverse complement strand
GTGGCCGACCTGGTCGCGGATGCGGGTCGCGAGGGCGATGATCGCCAGCACGACCACGACGACCACGACGACCACGATGCCGGCGATCACGAAGCCGACGGTCCAGGTCGTGGTGTCGACCTCCATCAGCGCCCCTCCCCGCCGGCGTGCGCCCGGCTGACGGCGTAGTCGATCAGCGTCTGGTTCAGCACGGGCACGTCGTGGTCGTCGGCGGCGTGCTGCGCGAGCTTGCCGACGAGCTCCTCCTCCGTGTCGCCCGTGACCTTCGTCGAGCACTGCAGCCCCAGGTCGGCGCATCGCAGTTCCACGGTGGAGCCTCTCAGGAGTGGACGGTCCGTTGCTGTGCGGCCGCCTCGGTGGCCTCCCCCTCCGGGGAGGGGTCGGGGACCGCGTCGTGCAGCGCCGCGCGGATGCCGGAGAGATCCCCGTTGACCCCCGTCAGGAGCTCCTCGACGGGCGAGACCCGGTGCGCGATCGCCCGGACCCCGAAGATCACCTTCCCGAGGGTGTCGGACGTCCGCCACAGGAGGAACAGGATCGTCAGCAGGGCGACGGCGAGCGCGACGACGATGAGGCCGGTGACGACCAGCGAGGCGACGTAGAGCGCGTTCATCGGCCGGTCCCCCCGAACAGTCGCTTCAGTCCCGCCGCGAGCTGCGCGAACTGGCCGAGAGCCACCTGCGTCAGCTCGCGGGTGTGCGCGAGCTCCGGCACCGGATCCAGCGCGCCGGCGAGGCCGACCCCGTGCTCGAGGATGTCCTCGCTGTAGCGCCGGATCTCGGCCAGCGCGAGGATGATGTCGCGGGCGAGGAAGAGCACCAGCGGGACGACGACCAGGACCACGAGGGCCAGTCCGAGCCACCAGACGACCGCGGGGCCCGTGCCGATGGCGACGATCACCACGATGTCCACCTCCCACCCGTCGCGATCGACGCTAACCGATTCCGCAGGCCTGTGCCACGGTCATCTGTATGCAGTCCTCACCTAGTGCTGCCGAGTCCGACCGGACCGAGCCGGGCGCTGCCGGCGTCCCCCAGGGCGTCACCGACGAGGTTGATGCCCAGGATCAGGATCAGGAGGGCGGCACCGGGGAACAGCGTCAGCCACCACGCCGACCGGAGGAACCGTTGCGCGTTGCTCGCCAGCGACCCGAGGCTCACCACGTCCGGGTCGCCGAGCCCGACGAAGCCCAGTCCCGCCTCGATCAGCACCGCCCCCGACGCGCACACGGAGAGCATCACGAGCGCCGTGGGCAGGACGGAGACGGCGATGTGACGGCGAAGGATGTAGGTCTGTCCGGCGCCGAACGAACGGGCGGCCTCGACGAACGCGCGCTGCCGCAGCGACAGCGTCTCGGCACGGACCACCCGGGCGGTCCACGTCCACGACGTCACCCCGAGCAGGAGGACGACGTTCGAGACCCGCGCGCCGAACAGGGCCACGACGACGACCGCCAAGAAGAACCGCGGCACCACCTGCACCAGCTCGGTGCCGCGCATGAGGAGGTCGTCGAGCGACCCCGGGTGGGAGCCGGCGAGGGCGCCCACGCACACGGCGATGACGCCGGCGATCGCGACCACCCCCACGGCGATGACCAGGGAGGTCCGGAGGCCGTGCACCACCATGGTCAGCACGTCGCGTCCGAGGTCGTCCGTGCCCATCACGTGGGCGGCGGACGGCGCCTGCAGTGGCGCGGCCACCGACGCGAACGGCCGGTCCCCCACGACCACGGGCCCGAGCAGGGCCAGGCCGACCGCGGACGTGAGGAGCACGACGCCCAGCACGCCGCCGGGGGTGGCCAGGACCGCCGGCCGCCTGAGCTCGGGGCGGCCGCGACGCGACGTCGGCGACGCCGCGCGGACGCCGGCGGCCCTGGCCGCGACGTCCGCGGCCGGCGCCGGAACGGCGTCAGTCACGGGCCGCATACGAGATCCTCGGATCGAGCCGGGTGTAGAGGAGGTCGACCAGCAGGTTCACGACCAGGACCGCGCCGGCGACGACGAGGAAGACGGCCAGCAGCACCGGCAGGTCCCGCGACTGCGCAGACGTGAGGAGCAGCCGCCCGACGCCCGGCCAGGCGAACACCACCTCCACGAGCACCGCCCCGGTGAAGAACATCCCGATGCGGTTGCCGAGCACCGTGACGACCGGGAGCATGGCGTTGCGCAAGGCGTGGTACAGGACGCGGTGGCCGGGCGCACCCTTGGCCCGCGCCGTCCGGACGTAGTCGCTGCGGGCGGCCTCGAGGAGGCCGGTCCGGACCAGCCGGACGTTGAGCGCGAGCTCGCCGGCCGCGAGCACCGCCGCCGGCAGCAGGAGGTGGTGGAACACGTCACCGACGGCCGCGAGCCCGGACAGCGATCGCCGCGCGTCGGTCATCCCCTGGATCGGGAACCACCCGAGCCGGTACGCCAGCCCCAGCACCGCCAGCTGCGCCAGCCAGAACGCCGGCATGGCGTAGAGCGTCAGCGTCGACACCCGGACCGAGACGTCGGCGCGGCCACCGCCGAGCCGAGCCGCGAGCACGCCGAGCGCCACGCCGACGGTCGTCGAGAGCACCAGCGCCGTGCTCGCCAGCAGCAAGGTCGCCGGCAGCCGCTCCGCGACGACCGATAGCGCCGGCCGGCCCCGCACGTAGGAGGTCCCGAGGTCACCCTGCAGGACGTTGCCCAGGTAGGTGGCGAGCTGCTGCGGCAGCGGCTGGTCGAGACCGAACCGCTCCCGCATCGCCGTGTAGTAGGCCTCGTCGCCGTACTGGCCGGCGAGCGCGATCAGCGGGTCCCCCGGCGCCAGGTGCAGCAGCAGCCAGGTGACGACGAGGATGAGCAGCGCGCTCGGGGGCACCTGCGCCAACCGACGGAGCAGGTACCGCGCGCTCATGGCGCCACGGCGGGCCGGAGGTCACGCATCCGAGCACCGGGCCGATTCGGCGAACAGGCCGGTGTGCGGCTGGAAGCCCTCGCACCGGGCGCTCCAGGCCCGCGTGCCGACGGTCTCGACCAGCCACATGTACGGCAGGTCCTCCGCGACGATCCGCTGGATCTCAGCGTAGATCGGTGACCGGTCCTCCGTCGCCACCGTCTGGCTGGCCTCCTCGAAGAGGCGGTCGACGTCCGGGTCGCTGTACTGCGCCGCGTTGGTGAACGGCACGTCGCCGATGAGGGCCGAGTCGTACATGCGGCGCACCCCGATCTCGGGGTCGGGGCCGTTGCAGTAGGAGATCACGTTGGTGTCGAAGTCGTCCTCGGCGAACACGGTGGGGCCGAACACGGGCGGCTCGAGGGCGACCAGCTCGACGTCGAACCCGACCTCGCCGAGCTGCTCGCGGACGAGCTCCCCGTACTTCGAGAACGTGGGGAAGTGCACGAAGTCGATCGTGAGCGTCTCGCCGTCCTTGCTGCGCACGCCGCCGTCGCCCTCGACCCAGCCGGCCTCGTCGAGCAGCCGTCGCGCCTCGTCGACGTCGTAGGTCGGCAGCTCGACGTCGGGAGCGTGGGCCCACGGGATGCCGCTCGAGATCGGGGCCTCCGCCACCTGGCCCTGGCCGAACAGGACCTGGTCGACGAAGCGGTCCCGGTCGAGCGCGTGCCCGATGGCCTGCCGGACCGCCAGGTCGGAGGTGATCGGTCGCTCGAGGTTGAAGCTGATCGTCATGATGCAGTTGGCGCCCCCCGGGTTCGAGGGGGTCGACTCCAGCACGAAGGCCGGATCCTCCTCGAGTCGCGCGAGGTCGGGCCCCGGCACACCCCACAGGAAGTCCACCTCGCCGCTCTCGAGGCTGAGCAGCTGGGTCCCCTCGTCGGGGATGACACGCATCACGAGGCCGTCGAGGAACGGTCCGTCCTTGAAGTAGTCCGGGTTCGCGGTGGCGCGGATCTCGGATCCCTCGGTGTAGGACTCGAACACGAACGGCCCCGTCCCGACGGGGGCGGTGTTCGCCGGGTGTTCCTCGAGGGGCGTGCCGTCGCCGTAGACGTGCTCGGGCAGGATCGGCGCCTCGGTGACGTTGAGCTGCTGCAGCAGCGGGGCGTAGGGCTCGGTGAAGCGGAAGACGACCGTGTGGTCGTCCGTCGCCTCGATCGACTCGAGCGCCGAGCCCATCGAGGCCTGGGTGCGCGCGTGCAGCTGGAGCAGCGCCTCCTCGAAGGTGAACACGACGTCGTCGGCCGTGAAGGGCTCACCGTCGTGCCACGTGACGTCGTCGCGGAGGGTGAAGGTGTACTCGCGGCCGTCGTCGGCGATCTCCCAGCTCTCGGCGAGCTCGGGGACCGGGGCCCCGTCCGCGTCGAGCGCGACGAGGCCGTTGAAGAACGTCTCGGACGCGGTGTGGACCGCGCCGCTCGTGGTGATCGCCGGGTTGAGCGATCCGGGATCGGAGGAGATCGCGACGGTGAGGGTGCCTCCGCCGGCATCGGCGGTCTCGGTGTCCGAGACCGTCGGGGTGTCCTCGGGCGACGCCGTCGACACCTCCGTCGGGTCGTCGCCCGCGCCCTCGTCGCTGCCGCAGCCGGTGGCGACCAGCGCCATGCAGACCAACGTCGCGGTCGTC
The DNA here is from genome assembly GCA_019348135.1 of Actinomycetota bacterium. Lineage (GTDB taxonomy): Bacteria > Actinomycetota > Nitriliruptoria > Nitriliruptorales > Nitriliruptoraceae > JAHWJY01. The sequence continues at coordinate 14,132 of JAHWJY010000037.1, read as the reverse complement.
GATCGGATCCCCATGGTCTCTCTCTCGTCCGACGACGGCGGACCCTAGACCCGGTCCTCCGCGCAGGTAGGTGCGCCGTACATCTACCCCTCGGAGGGGGATCGGGGGATCGGGGCGATCGCCGCTCAGCCGAGGAGCGTTCAGTCGTGGCCGTCGGCTCCGTCGTCGCGGTCCGTCGAGGCCGCGTAGACGAGCCCGGTGGCGAGGCCGAACGCGAGGTGCGCGGTGAGGTCCTGCTGCAGCGTCTCGCGGTCGTACTCCCAGATGGGCTGGTAGATGCCCATGGCACCGAGGCCGACGTAGCTGGCCGCGAACGCCCCGAGGCCGGTGGCGATCCCGCCCCGGAGGACGCCGCGCCGGTGCTGGAGGAGCGCGTGCGCCACCCCGTAGCCGATGCCGGTCAGCCAGTGCACCACGTTCGTCGTGGCGCCGGCCGCCTCGTCGGGCAACTCCACCCCCGCCGTACCCGTGACCCGCTGGGCGACCTCCGCGGGCGCGGACGCATCCTCGAAGGACGACGACGCGGCGAGCTCCCAGTCGACGAAGCTCTGGTCGTTGCCGTCCCGCCGGGCTCGTCGGTACCAGACGAGGTCCATGGCGAGCGTGCCGGCGACGCCGGCGAGCGCACCGGCCGCGACCCGACCGAGCGGTGACGTCCCCATGCGGATCCTCCTCGCGGGCGGCCCGACCGCGGAGGCGGCGGCCGGTCGGGGCGAGGGTACGGCGGCGTACCCTGTCGCCGCCGGGCCGCGACCCGGTCGGAGGAGGGGCGATGGCTGCGACGGACCCCGCACCACGGCAGCGGGACCGTCTCCACCTGCGCATCGAGGGCATCGTCCAGGGCGTGGGCTTCCGGCCGTTCGTCTTCCGGCTCGCCACCGAGCTCGGCCTGGGCGGCCGGGTGTGGAACGACGCGCAGGGCGTCCTCGTCGACGTCGAGGGCGAGGCCGATCTGCTCCCCGTCTTCCTCCGCCGACTGCGGTCCGAGGCGCCGGCGCTGTCGCGGATCGAGGGGGTCGAGACGTCCTCCCTCCCTCCGAGGGGGACGCGCACGTTCGAGATCGCCGCCAGCGCCACGGGGGGCGCGGCGACCGTCCCCGTCTCGCCCGATGTCGCGACCTGCGACGCGTGCGCACGGGAGGTCGCGGATCCGTCGGACCGCCGCTTCCGCTACCCGTTCACGAACTGCACCGACTGCGGCCCGCGGTACTCGATCGTCGTGGACGTGCCGTACGACCGGCCCAACACGACGATGTCCGGGTTCCCGCTCTGCGCCGACTGTGACCGTGAGTACCACGACCCCCACGACCGGCGGTTCCACGCCCAACCGCTGTGCTGTCCCGCCTGCGGGCCCCGGCTCCGCCTGCTCGGGCCGACCCCGGACCGCTCCACCGACGGCGTCGACGACCCGGTCGCGGACGCCGCCCTCGCCGCTGCCGCCGAACGGTTGCTCGCCGGCGAGATCGTTGCGGTGAAGGGACTCGGTGGTTACCACCTCGCCGTCCTCGCGTCGTCCGAGCAGGCGGCCGCGCGGCTGCGGTCGCGCAAGCACCGGGAGGACAAGCCGTTCGCCGTGATGGTCCGGGACCTCGACGCGGCGGCGCATCTCTGCCACGTCGGCCCCCTGGACGCGGCGCTGCTCACGGACCGAGCGCGGCCGATCGTGCTCCTCCCTCGGCGCGGCGCCGCCCCGATCGCCCCCTCGGTGGCGCCGGGCAACCGGTCGCTCGGCCTGCTGCTGCCGTACACCCCCCTGCACGATCTCCTGCTCGAGGCCGTGGGGACGCCGCTCGTCCTGACGAGCGGCAACGTCTCGGACGAGCCCATCGCCTTCCGGGACGCCGACGCCCGCGACCGGCTCGCCGGCATCGCCGACGCGTTCCTGGTCCACGACCGCCCCATCGCCTACCGGACCGACGACTCCGTCGTCCGACCGATGGGGGGACGCCCCGTGATGCTTCGTCGCTCGCGCGGGTACGCGCCGGCGCCGCTGCCGCTGCCCGTGGCGACGGACCGCCACGTCCTGGCCGTCGGCGCGGAGCTGAAGAGCACGGTCTGCCTCGCGCGCGGCCGGCACGCGTTCGTGTCCCCGCACATCGGCGACCTCGAGAACTACGAGACCTTCCGTTCGTTCCTCGCGACCGTGTCGCACCTGCAACGGGTCTTCGACGTCCGGCCGACCGTCGTCGCGCACGACCTCCATCCCGAGTACCTCTCGACCAAGCACGCCGTGGACCTCGAGGGCGTGGAGCTCCTGGGTGTACAGCACCACCACGCCCACATCGCGTCGTGCCTCGCTGACAACGACGAGACGGGACCGGTCCTCGGGGTGGCCTTCGACGGCACGGGCTTCGGGACGGACGGAACGGTCTGGGGCGGCGAGGTCCTCGTCGCCGACCTCGCCGGGTTCGAGCGGGTCGCTGCGCTGACCCCGGTCCCGATGCCCGGCGGCACGGCGGCGATCCGCGAACCGTGGCGCATGGCGGCGATCCACCTCCGAGCCGCGTTCGGCGAGGTGCCGGACCAGCTCGAGGTCCGCCGTCGCAACGTCGAGCGCTGGACGTCCGTGCTGGCGGTGGCCGACGCCGGCGTGAACTCGCCGCAGACGTCGAGCGCCGGTCGGCTGTTCGACGCGGTCGCCGCGATCGTGGGAACGCGCGACGCCGTCACCTACGAGGGACAGGCCGCGATCGAGCTCGAGCAGCTCGCGGATCCCGACGAGCTGGGCGCCTACCGGTTCGGACCGGCGCCGGACGCGGCCGGCCTGCTGCGGCTGCGGTGCGCCGACCTCGTCCGTGCGGTCGCCGAGGACGTCCTCGACGGGACCGCGCCGGCGACCGTCGCGGCGCGGTTCCACAACGGGGTCGTCGCCGGCGTCGCATCGGTGTGTCGGCGTCTCGCCGACGAGCGCGGGCTGACGACGGTCGCACTCTCCGGTGGGGTCTTCCAGAACGTGCTGCTCACCGAGCGGCTGGTCGCCGCGCTGGCGCGGGAGGGGCTGCGCGTGTTCACCCACCGTCGGGTCCCGCCGAACGACGGCGGCATCAGCTTCGGTCAGGCGGCGGTCGCGGCGGCCGTGAGCTCCCGGAGCACGTGGTAGAGCGTCGTCTGGACCTCCTGGATGCGGTGGACCGACGACGACGGGACCACGAAGAGGTGGTCCACCGTGTCCGCCGCCGCCATCGCGCCACCGTCGCTCCCCGCGAACCCGATCGTGAGGAGACCGAGGCGCCGCGCCGCATCGAACGCCCCGATGAGGTTCGGCGAGTTGCCGCTGGTCGACAGGCCGATGACGGCGTCGTCCGGCTTCCCGAAGGCGCGCAGCTGACGGGCGAAGACGACGTCGAAGTCGACGTCGTTCGACAGCGCCGTGAGGACCGCGATGTCGTTCGTGAGGCACAGGGCCGGCAGCGGGGGCATGTCCGTCCGTCCCGGCTCGAGGAAGCTCTGCGCCACCTCCTGGGCGTCGCTGCTGCTCCCGCCGTTACCGAAGGTCAAGAGCTTCCCGCCGCCGGCGAACCGTGCCCGGAGGTCGCGGGCGCAGGCGGCGAGGCCCGTCGCCATCGCGTCGCCGACGACGCCCCGCAACCGCACGATCTCGTCCACCTTCTCGGCCGTCGACCGGGCGACATCGCTGCGCAGGTCGGCGTCCCCGGTGCCGCCGTAGAGGAACGGGTAGAGGCCCCCCAGGTCGCCGGCGTCCGTCGCCACGCCATCCGGTCTGTCGAGGAAGACGTGCACCAGCTCCCACAGCACGTGGTACGCGGTGACGTGGACCTCCTTCACGATCTGCGGATCGTCGCTGGGGACGACGAGCACGTGGTCGACCGCGTCGCTGGCGGCGATGGGGCCGCCGTCGCCGCCGAGCAGCGCGACCGTCAGCAGCCCCCGTCGCTTCGCGGCCGCGAGGGCACGCAGGACGTTCTCGCAGCGCCCGTCGGAGGAGATCCCGAGGGCGATGTCGTCGCCGTCACCGAGCACGTCGAGCTGGTGGGCGAAGACCTCGTCGAGCCCGGCCCGGCGGGCCACGCCCATCACGGTGGCGGTGTCGGTGACGAGCGACAACGCCGGCAGGGCACGCTTGCCGACGATCACGGGGTGGACGAACTCGACCGAGACGTGCTGGGCATCGGTCGAGGGACCGCCGTTGCCGAAAGCGAGGAGCTTGCCGCCCCGGCGGAAGCGCTCGGCCATCGCCTCGCACGCACGAGCCACGTCGCCGGCGGCGGCGCCGAGCGCGCGCGCCGGGTCCTCGCGCCGCGCGAACGCCGCCCGAGCGAGCAGCTCCAGCCCGTCGGCGTCCACCACCATCCCGCGCCTCCCGTGGGAACGAGACGCTACCGCCAGCGGCCGATGTCGTCCGCGCCCGCCTCGGCGGGATCCGGATCCCGGTCGGTGAACGCCGCCGGCGGCTTGGGCCGACGGTCGACCTCGAGACGGAAGACGTCGGGGCGGGCGTAGTGGCCGACCGGGTCGAACACGCGCCGTGACCGACGGGCCGCACCGACGTCGACCTCGGCGGTGACGATGCCTTCGGCGCCGACCAGCGGGCCGGCGAGGAGTTCGCCCTCGGGGTCGACGACGCAGGAGTTGCCCTTGGACATCCAGTCGTCATCGCCGGCGTAGAGCTCGTCGCGACCCTCGATGTCGGCGGGGACGTCCGAACCCCGTAGGCAGGCCGTGATCCCGACGACGTGGCACCGGCCCTCCTTGGCGATGTGCCGCAGCGTCGGCACCCACGTCTCGCTGTTGTCCCACGTCGGTGCCAGGTAGACGTCGATGCCCTGCGCGTACATCGCGAAGCGGGCCAGGGGCATGTAGTTCTCCCAGCAGATCAGCCCGCCGAGCCGGCCGAACGGGGTGTCGAGGACCTGCAGCGTGGAGCCGTCGCCCATGCCCCAGACGAGCCGCTCCCCGCCCGTCGGCATCAGCTTGCGGTGCCGGAGGGCGACCTCTCCCTCCGGGTCGAACCACACGAGCGTGTTGTAGAGCGTCCCGCCGGCGCGCTCGGTCACGCCCATGGCGACGTACGCGCCGGCCTGCTGCGCGGCCTCGCCGAGGCGCCGGCTGGCCGGTCCCGGGATCTCCACCGCCTGGTCGAACAGCCGCTCGTACCAGCGGGACGGACCGTCGTCGTACGGCCGCGACCGCCACACCCAGTCGGGGTAGGTGGGCACGAAGGACTCCGCGAAGGCGATCACCCGGGCGCCGGCGTCCGCTGCCTCGGCGATCAGGCCGACCGCCTTGTCGACGGTCGCGTCCCGGTCGAGGAACACGGGGGAGGCCTGCACGGCGGCCACGGTCACCTTCGTCATGTCGTCTCCTGGTCGGGTGGTCAACTCTCGCACCATCCGGCCACTAGGGTCGAGACGTGCGCCAGACGATCCGCTTCTGCACGTCACCCGACGGGGTGCGCCTCGCCTTCGGGCTGCACGGCAGCGGCCCGCCGCTGGTCCGGGTGGCGACCTGGATGACCCACCTGCAGCGCGACTGGGACAGCCCGCTCTGGCGGCACTGGCTGCACGGTCTGGCCGACGGACGCACGCTCGTGCGCTACGACGAGCGCGGCTCGGGCCTGTCGGACCGGGACGTGACCCGCTTCTCGCTGGACGCCTGGGTCGAGGACCTCGAAGCGGTCGTCGACGCGGCGGGCCTCGAGCGGTTCTCGCTGCTCGGGTTGTCGAACGGCGGGGCGGTCGCGACCGCCTACGCGGTGCGGCACCCCGAGCGGGTGAGCCACCTCGTCCTGTGCGGCTCGTTCGCGCAGGGTCGGCTGCGGAGGGATCCATCCTCGGGCGCGCGCGCCGAGGCCGAGGCGCTGCTGTCGCTGATCCGGGTCGGCTGGGGCCAGGCCAACCCCGCGTTCCGGAGGGCCTTCACGACCCTGTTCGTGCCCGACGCCACGCAGGAGCAGATGACCTGGTTCGACGAGCTCCAGCGCATCTCGGCGTCGGCCGAGACGGCGGCACGGATGCGACTGGCACGGGAGGAGGTGGACGTCGCCGGGCTCCTCGAGCAGGTCGTCACGCCCACGCTCGTGCTGCACGCGCAGGACGATGCCGCCGTGCCCTTCGACCAGGGCCGCACGGTGGCATCAGCGATCCCCGCAGCGCGCTTCGTGCCGCTCGAGGGGCGCAACCACATCCTGCTGGCGGACGAGCCGGCGTGGGACGTCTTCCTGCGCGAGCTCGAAGCGTTCCTCCCGACCCTGGCGAGCGACGCGGACGTGGCGCACGAGCTGTTGACCCCTCGCGAGACCGAGGTCCTGCGCTGCGTGGCCGCCGGCATGAGCAACGACGCCATCGCGGAGCAGCTGTTCGTGTCGCGGCGGACCGTCGAACGCCACATGGGCAACATGTACGGCAAGCTCGGGCTGGAGGGGAAGTCGGGCCGGGCCGCCATCGCGGCGCGCGCCGCCGACCTCATCGGTCAGCACCCCGACGCGTAGACGACCGGGTCGCTCCGTCGACCTGACGCCTGGCGGCCACCCGCCACCGCCGCGTCCCCCGGACGCGAGACGTGGGTGGTACCCCCGACGCGAGCGCGTCACCGTCGGTCGTAGCGTCGGGTCCTCCGAGCAGACGAGTGGACATGACGACCAGCTGGAACCTCTCCGGGACGTACTTCGAGTCCTGCAACTGCGACACCGCGTGCCCGTGCGTGTTCCTCAGCGAGCCGACCGAGGACGAGTGCACCGTGCTCGTCGGTTGGCACATCGAGGAGGGCAGCGCCGACGAGGTGGGCCTCGACGGCCTCAACGTCGCCCTGGCCGTGCGGTCCCCCGGCCACATGGCGAAGGTCCCCTGGACGGTGGCGCTGTACCTCGACGAGCGGGCCGATGGACAGCAGTCGGACGCGCTCACCCGCATCTTCACCGGTCAGGCCGGCGGACATCCCGCACGGCTCGCGAGCCACATCGGCGAGGTCCTCGGGATCTCGAGCGTCGCCATCGACTTCACCGCCGACGGTCGCCGGCGGGCCCTGCGGATCGGCGACGTCGGATCGGCCGAGATCGAGGCGATCGAGGGTCAGGGCGGCGGGGACGTGACCGTCACGGGCCACCCGCTCTGCATCGCGCCCGGGGACCCGGTCGTCGTCGCGCGCTCGACCCAGCTCGCGTACCACGACCACGGGCTCGACTGGGAGCTGTCCGAGAAGAACGGCTTCTTCTCCCCCTTCGCCTACGGAGGATGAGCGCGACCCGTGGCCCCGGCATCGCACGGCGTGCGGACGTGGCCGCCGTGATCGGCGGCCTCGCGACGGTCACGGCCATCGCGTGGTCGCTCACCGTGCGGCTCGCCTCCGGCATGGAGATGCCGGCCGCCTCGATGCCGATGGCGTCGTCATCGTCGATGCCGGCGCCGGCCGGCGGTCTCCTCCTGGCGACCGCGATGTGGTCCGCGATGATGGTCGGGATGATGGTGCCGTCCGCCACGCCCATGGTCGTCGCCTACACCGGCTGGACGCGCCGCGGCCCGGTGGCGCCCAACCGGCCGACCGCCATCGCGTCGTTCCTCGCCGGCTACGTGGTCGTGTGGCTCGGGTTCAGCGTGGCCGCCTCGATCCTCCAGGTCGGGCTCGAGCGTCTCGGTGTGCTGTCGGTCATGGGCGCCACCACCGCGCCGGTCGTCGGCGGTGCCGTCCTGGTCGCGGCGGGCGCGTTCCAGCTCACGCGCTGGAAGGAGGCCTGCCTCGGGCGCTGTCGCACGCCGGTGGGGTTCCTCATCGAGCAGTGGCGTGACGGGGCCTGGGGTGGTCTGGTCATGGGCCTCCGCCACGGCGCCTACTGCCTCGGCTGCTGCTGGGCGCTGATGGCGGTGCTGTTCGTCGTCGGCACCATGCACCTGGCGTGGATGGCGGTCCTCGCCGTGTTCGTCCTCGCCGAGAAGGTCGCGCCGCCGGTCCTGCCGATCCGTCACGTCTCGGCAGCGGCGCTGGTCGGCTGGGGCACCTGGATGCTCGCGACGGCCGGCGGATGACCGAGGCGGTGGAGTTCACGTCCGAGGGGGCGACGCTGCGCGGGCTGCTGTTCCGGCCGGCCGGCGTCGCGGACGCTCCCGTCGTCGTCATGGCGCACGGGACCAGCGCCACCATCCGGATGGTGGCGGACCGGTACGCGGAGGTCTTCCACCGGCACGGGCTGGGCGTGCTGCTCTACGACCACCGCAACCTCGGTTCCAGCGACGGCGAGCCGCGGCAGGAGATCAACCCCTGGATCCAGTGCCGTGGCTACCTGGACGCGATCGGCTTCGTGCGCAGCCTCGACGGGATCGACCCGGACCGCGTCGCTCTGTGGGGCGACAGCTACTCGGGCGGCGAGGTGCTGGTGGTGGGAGCGGTCGACCACCGCCTCCGCGCGATCGTGGCGCAGGTCCCCGTGTGCGGGGCCACGGCGCCGACGCTCGAGCCCACCGCCGCGAACCTCGCCGCGATACGCCGGTCGCTGCTGGACGGGGACGTCGCCGGCGGACCCGACGTCACGGTCGGCCCCCTGCCGGTCGTCTCCCCCGACCAGCTGGGGACGCCGTCGCTGCTCGAGCCCATCCAGGCGTTCCGCTGGTTCATGGAGTACGGGGCCCGCCACGGCAGCGGCTGGCGGAACCAGGTCACGCGCGTCGTCCCGGCCACACCCGTCCCCTTCAGCCCGGTGCTGTGCGCGCCGTTCCTCACGCCGCCCACGCTCCTGATGGTCGCGCCGGAGGACGAGATGGTGCATGCGAACTACGACGTCGCACGGTCGGCGTACGAGCTGATGCCGGAGCCGAAGGAGTGGTACGACATCGCCGGCGGGCACTTCGGTCTGCTGTACCACCCGAGCGCCCTGTTCGACGAGGCCGCACGGGTGCAGGCCGACTTCCTGCAGCGCTGGCTGTCGCCGTAGCGCGGGCGGCAGCCGCCGTCCCGTCCGCCCGGACGGGAGGCCGAGCGCGGTCCACTACCCTCCCCGCCCCGACCTCGTTCGCCTCGTGCGGTCCTGGCTGCTCCGTGGACAGATGCACGGAGACGACGACGCCGATGGGCGGACTCCGTAGATCTCGACACAGGGGACGCGATGATCATCGGCGAGGACTTCGTCTGGGCCCATCTCGGCAAGACGGCCGGGGACGCCACCTACGACCTGTTCCAGGCGGCCATCCCGGACCTGATCGTGGCGGCGGATCCGCCGGAGAGCCCGTCGAAGCACCGCTCCTTCCTGGCCGCGAGCGTCGGCCCGCTGGAGGGCAAGACGCTGCTGTTGAACCTGCGGCGTCTCCCGGCGTGGCGGCTGTCGATGGCCCACCACCGGGCGCGCCACGGCTCGCCGAGCGACCCCACGCCGAAGCCCATGCCGGCCCCGGAGGACATGGCGCGCGACGGTCTCGGGGACTCCAACCTCGCGGCCTTCACCGGAGGGCATCAGCTGACGATCGACCGGGGCCTGCGGATGGAGCACCTCGTCGACGACTTCCTCGCGTTCGCGTCCGAGCTGCGCCCCCTCACCGACGAGGAGATCGAGCGGACGCGGGTGGCGGGGCGACCGTCGAAGCAGGGCGACTACAACCACGAGACGCGCGAGGTCTTCCCGCCGAGGCTCGAGCGGGCGCTCTACGACGCCAACCCCGTGTGGGCGGAGCTGGAGGAGCGGGTCTACGGTGGCCTCCCCTTCGAGCGCCGGTGGTGGCATCTCGGCTGGTTCCGCTCTGGAGTACACGTACGAGATCGTCGAGCTCGTGCCGGGTGAGCGTCTCGTGATGCGGACCGCCGAGGGACCGTTCCCGATGGAGACCACCTACACCTGGAGCCCCGCCGGCGCGGAGGCCACGCGGATGACGCTGCGCAACCGCGGCGAGCCCGCGGGGTTCTCCCGGCTGGGGGCACCGCTCCTGGCGCCGGCGATGCGCCGGGCCAACCGCAGGGGCCTCGCCCGGATCAAGGCGTCGCTCGAGGGGGGAGCCTGAGGGGGCGACCGCGCGGCCGTCGGTAGCCTCCCGCGACGCCAACGGGTGAAGGTGACGACCATCTCGACCGACCGGACCGGGATGCAGACCGCGTCCGCCCTCCTCGCCGTCGCGACGACATCCATCGCCGTCTTCCTGCTCCCGGCGATGGAGCTGCTGCGGATCAACCGCGAGTACTTCGTCGCCGGGTTCGCGGACGGCACCTACCTCTACCTCGCGGGCCTGGCCGTCTTCCTCGCGGGCGCCGTCGCGTGGATGGTCCGACGAAGCCCGGTCGCACGGGTCGCCTTCTGGTTCGTCGTCCTGTCGGGCCCCGCGTGGCTGCTGTACAGCGTCCTCGGCCTCCTCGCCCCGCGGACGGGGGTCTTCGTCGGCCTCGCGACGGTCGTCGTCCTCGGCTCCGTCGCCGTCACGGTCCTCGGGACCGACGACCTCCAGCGCCGCATCGTCGCCCGCCTCGGCTGGATCGGCCTGGCGATGGTCCTGTACCTGGCCTTCAGCGCGGCCCTCACGGCGACGACGATCAGCGATGCCGGCCCGGCGGTCGCCCAGGACGTCTCGGCCTCGGGGGCGTCGGAGCTGCCCAACGCCTACCACCTGGTCCTCGACGAGTTCCAGACCGACGTCTTCGAGGCGATCCGTGACGACGACCTCGACGCGGCGCTCCGCGGCTTCACCTTCTTCCCGGACGCCCTGACCGAGTACGGCCGGACGGAGATGGCGCTCGCCTCGGTGTTCGGGCTGGACCCGTACCGCTACGACCGTCCCATGGACGCGTACCAGCGCGACGCGTTCTCGGGGCCGCGCTCGCTCCTCACCGCGCTGGAGGACGGCGGCTACGTCACCCACGGCTACCTCCACGAACGCCGTCAGGCCGGGGGCGACCCGTCGCCCTTCGACTGGTCGGTCCTGCACGCCGAGCAGGCGCCCTCGCACGTCTCGAGCGACAAGCGACGGCTCGCCGTCTCGGTGTGGGCGTTCGCCCACCTGCCGGCGCCGCTCGCGGGGCAGGTCATGCCGGCGAGCCACGAGATCCAGCTCGAGGGCGAGTCCCTGCTGCCGGAGGACGCGCCGCCGATCTCGGTGGCGAGCTTCCGGTCGCTCATCGAGGACGAGGCCCGTCGTCCGGCCTCCGGTCAGTACGTCCTCGGCCACTTCATCCTCCCGCACTTCCCGAGCGTCATGGAGGAGGACTGCGCGTACGAGGAGGGCGTCCTCACCGGCGTGGTGAGCCAGTCCCGCTGCGCGATGCTGCTGGTCGAACGGTTCCTCAGCCGGCTCGAGTCGCTCGGCCGGTTCGAGAACTCGCTCATCGTCATCCACGGCGACCACGGTGGGCGCTACGTCCGGGACGGTGACCGGGTGGGGTCGGTGGAGACGAAGGACGTGTTCTCGGAGGAGTTCAGCCGGGCCCGCTCGCGTCCCGTGCTGCTGCTGAAGCCGCCCGGGGTGGCGCGGACCGGCGCGCCACCGCTGCGATCCGTCCCCCACCCCGCGCTGCTGTCCGACGTCTCGGCGACGATCCACGCGACGCTGGGCCTGGCGCCGCGCTTCCGCCCGGCCGGCTCGTCGCTGCTCGACCCCGACTTCCCCGACCGTCCGGCGCGGTACTACCACTTCTACGACAAGCACCGGTCCCGGTTCATCTCCGGTCCCCTGCACCGGTACCGGGTGACCGACGACGACCTCGAGCTCGACGCCCGCATCGAGGTCCCGACGTCGTGAGCGCGGCCGGCCGTCCCTCAGGCGGTCCCGTCACCTGCGATCGCCTCCACCTGGTCCTGCAACGATCGCGGCTCGATCTGATCGTCGATGGCGCGGATCCGGTCGAACCGCGTCGCGAGGTCGTCGGCGGTGGGGACGTCGTCGAGTCGGATCCCGGCACCCTCGACGATGGCGACGCGGGCGTACCGCCCGCCGCCGACCGAGAAGATCTCGCCGGTGGTCCCGCACGCCTCGGAGGCGAGGTAGGCGACGAGCGGTGACACCCAGGCCGGCTCGAGTCGTTCGAGGAGCTCGGGCGGGAGGATGTCCTCGGTCATCCGGGACCGGGCGAGCGGCGCGATCGCGTTGCAGTTGATCCCGTAGCGCTGCCCCTCGAGGGCGAGGGTGCGCGTGAGACCCACCAGCCCCATCTTCGCGGCCGAGTAGTTCGCCTGGCCGAAGTTGCCGTAGAGCCCCGACCCGGAGGTCGTGTTCACGACCCGGCCGTACGCCTGCCCACGGAGGTGGGGCCACGCCGCCATCGTGACGTGGAACGCACCGGCGAGGTGGACGGCCAGGACCGCGTCCACCTGCTCGGCGGTGAGCTTCGCGAACGACGAGTCGCGGAGGATCCCGGCGTTGTTCACCACGATGTCGACGCGTCCGAAACCCTGGACGGCGTCGGCCACGATCGCCGCACCCCCCTCCGGGGTGTGCACGCCGTCGGCGTTGACCTCCGCGTCCCCCCCGAGGTCGCGGATCTCGGCGACGACCTCGGGCGCCGCATCGTCCTCTCCGGCGAGGTCGTTCACGAGCACGCGCGCGCCGAGGGACGCGAGCGTCAGGGCGTGGCTGCGGCCGAGGCCGCGGCCGGCGCCGGTGACGATGGCGACGCGGCCGGACAGGTCGACGGACACGGGAGCCTCCCAGGTGGGTGTTGCGGTTCCGGTGGGGGTGAGCGGTCAGGCGGGACCCCAGCGGACCACCGCCGACGCCCACGTGTAGCCCGTCCCCGCGGCGAGGAGCAGGACGAGGTCGCCGGCGGCGAGGTCGCCGGCGCGGTGGAGCCGATCGAGACCGAGGAGCGGGTCGACGCCGCTCATGTGTCCGGTGTCGTCGAGGTAGACGGCGCGGTCCGGGTCGACGCCGAGCTCGGCCACGATCGCGTCGTGGATCGAGCGCTTCATGTGGATGCCGCACAACGCGTCGACGTCCTCGAGGGAGGCGCCCGACCGCTCCATCGCGGTCCGGGCCACCGTGACGAAACGGTCCATCGAGATGGGGTCGAGCCGCTCCTTCATGCTGCGGGGATCGGGCACGTCGAGGGTGTGGCGGCCGGCGTCGACGGTCGCGTGCGACGCCGGCTCGACGCTCCCGCCGGCCGGCACCATCACGTCCAGGGCGAAGGAGCCGTCGGTGATGGTGTGGCATCCGAGGATGACGTTCGACGGGTGGTCACGCCGGAGGAGGCCGGCGACGGCACCGTCGCCGAAGTTGTAGGTGAAGCGGGCGCGCTCGTTCGTGTAGTCGATGAGGTGCGACTCGCGGCAGGCGGCGACCGCGAGCACGGTCCGCAGCTGCGGCTCGGCGAGCATGAGGTCACGGCAGACGCGCAGCGCGACCGGGGTGCCGCAGGACACGTAGTCGAGCTCGAGCACGAACGCGTCGGTGATGCCGAGGCGATGGGCGATGTACGGCGCGGCCTGCCAGACGCTGTGGTCCTTCCACGTCGAGCCGTAGTAGACGACGGCATCGACCTCGCCCGGATCGACCCCCTGCTCCTCGAAGAGACGGTCGGCCGCCGCGACGCTCATGTCGCTGACGTGCTCGTCCTCGCCGGCGACGTGCTTGCCGCGCAACCCGAACTTCTCGACGATGACGTCCTCGGGGATGCCGCTGGCCGCGCCGATCTCGGCGGCGGTCATCCAGCGCCCGGGGAGGTAGCTGGCCGTTGCGGCGATGCCGACGCTGGTCACTCGTCCTCCGTTCGGGGGGTGGCGAGGCCCCGCGTGATGAACCGGGACATCTCCGAGAGGACGTCGTCCGGGACGTGGTCGTGACCGCTCCAGAGGATCCAGCGCATGCCGACGATCTCGCCGATGCCCATGAGCATCCAGGCGATGACCTCGGGATCGCCGGCGGCGACCTCGCCGGCGTCCATCGCCGCCTTCAACGCCTCGACGTACCCGGCGGCGATGCGGTCGTAGTGCAGCTGCAGCGACGTCGGCGAGACGAACTCGGCCTGGCGGATGATCCGGTACAGCGCCGGGTGCTCCGCGGTGAAGCGGAAGAACGCCGCGAAGCCGCCGAGCTCCCGTTCGGTTCGGGTCCCGCCGCCCGCGGCGCCCTCGGACATCGCGCGCCGGACCCGCTTGTTCAGGTCCAGGACGAGGTGCTCGAAGACGTCCTGCTTGCTCGCGAAGTAGAGGTAGAAGGTGCCCTGGGCGACGCCGGCGGCCTCGGTGATCTTCACGATCGAGGCCTCGTGGT
>JAHWJY010000134.1 GCA_019348135.1 Actinomycetota bacterium | reverse complement strand
GGCCCAGGCTGACAGCGCCCCCACCGAGCAGCGCGGCGGAATGGTAACCACACGCTTGGTCGGGTGCCAACCGGACGTCAGAGCCTAGTCTCGCGGTGCTCGGCGGCGAGGCGCGTCGCGCGTCGCGGCTCGACCGGAGGCAAGCGTGGACCCGACCGACCATGGCGACGCGATCGCCACCCGGGGCGACGTCGTCGCCCGGGTCCTGCCGGGCCAGGAGGCGCTCGTCGAGGCCCTCGCGTTCCTCGACGAGGCCGCTGCGGTCGCGCAGGCGCCCCTCGTCGACGAGACGGAGCGGGTCCGGCTGGAGCGGGCGGCGGCCGGCGAGGTGGCCCCCGCGCCGCACTGGCACCCCCTCCTGGCCCGGCGTGCGGGGGTCGCCGTCGGCTACGCCGGCGTGCTGCTGCCGTCCGATCCCGGGGCGGCCGCGTCGGGTGACGTGGCGGTCCACCGCGACCGTGCTCCGTGCGAGCCGGCGCTCGCCGCGCTGCTCGCGGCGCTGCACGGGCTCGCCCGGCGGCACGGGGCGGGACGCCTGAGTGTCTGGCTACGTCGCGCGACCGCCGACGAGGTCGCGTGCGCCGCGGCGGAGGGCTTCGCGGTCGAGCGGCGGCTCGGCATCCTCGGGCTCGCCCTGGGCGAGCAGCCTGAGCCGGTCGCGCCTCCTCCGGGCGTCGGGATCCGCGCCTACCGACCGGGCCAGGACGACGACGCGGTGGTGGCGGTGCTCGCCGCGGCCTACGCGGGCACGGCGGACGGCGGGTGGACGCGCGAACGCTTCGCCGCGAAGCGGGACCTGCCCTGGTTCCGCCCCGACGACCTCCTCGTCGCCGACGCCGGCGAGGGCCGGCTCGTGGGACTGCACTGGCTCAAGCGGCGGCAGCCGGGTGTCGGCGAGGTCTACAACCTCGCGGTCCGCCCGGGAGCCCAGGGCGGCGGCCTCGGTGCCGCGCTGCTGTCGGCGGGGCTCGCCCACCTCGGCGGCGCCGGGACGAGCGAGGTGCTGCTGTGGGTCGACCTCGACAACGACCGGGCCGTACGCCTCTACACGGCGCACGGCTTCCGCACGCGCTGGGAGGACGTCTCGCTCGTCCGGGACCTGTCGGGCGGGGAGGACGGCGGGGCGGGCTAGTCCGCGTCGGCCTCGCCGCGTCGCCCCCGCGATCCGGGCGGCACGAGCTTGTAGCCCACGCCCCGTACCGTCACGATCATCGCCTCGTACTCGGGGCCGAGCTTCGCCCGCACCCGTCGCACGTGGACGTCGACGGTCCGCGCCCCGCCGAAGTAGTCGTAGCCCCAGACCTCCTGCAGCAGCAGGTCACGGGTGAACACCCGCCCCGGCGACAGCGCCAGCGTCTTCAGCAGCTCGAACTCCTTGTAGGTGAGGTCGAGCGGCACCCCCCGGAGGCGCACCTGGTAGCTGTCCTCGTCGACCACGAGGTCGCCGACGTTGGCGGCCCGCTGCGGGCGCTGGGCCGCCGCGCGGTCGCCGACGATGCGCAGCCGGGTCTCGAGCTCGGCGGGTGACGCACCGGGCAGGAGCCACTCGTCGAAGCCCCAGCTGGCCTTGAGGGCGGCGAGGCCGCCCTCGGACATGACGACGAGCGTGGGGCGGGCGAGGTCGTGCAGCGAGGCCGACCGGCAGGCGCCGGCGGCCTCCCGGAGGTCCGCCGTCGCGTCGATCACCACCACGTCGCAGCCGGACAGTCCGGCGAGCGATCCCGCGTCCAGCGGCGCGTCCTGGATCGTGTGGTCGAGGTACTCGAGCGACGGCAAGAGCGACTTGCCGCCGCCGGGTCGGTCGGTCAGCACCAGCAGGTGCATGCCGGACCTCCTCTGCCCCGGTGGGGCCCCGGACGACGGGAACGCCCCTGCCGCGCCGGACGCGGCGCACGCCCGGGAGGCGTGCGGGCGGCGACGTTGCCGGGGCGTTGATCTGCAGGGACCCGACGCTGGGCACCCGTGTGGCAGGATGCCAGACCGTGAACCCAGACGTCCATCCCCTCCGCTCCGCGCCAGGTCAGCGCCGGCGTGGCCGCGTCCGCCGCTTCCTCGAGGCCCGCGGCCACGTGGGGGGGCACCGGGCCCCCCACGTCGAGACCCGTCTCGTGACCGAGGACGGGACCAGGCTGTCCGGGACCTACCTGCCCGGCCCGGTGGGGACCCGGGGCCCGGCGGTGGTCCTCGCGCACGGCTTCGCGGCCAACCGCCGCAAGCCGGCGTACGCCTACCTGGCGGACGGTCTGGCGCAGCGGATGAGCGTGCTCGCGCTGGACCTGCGCGGTCACGGCGGCTCCGGCGGGATCTCGACCCTCGGCGACCGGGAGGCCCTCGACGTCGCGGCCGGCATCGCGTGGCTGCGGGCCTACGGCCACCGGTGGGTCGGGGCGGTCGGGCTGTCCATGGGCGCCACCAGCGTGCTCCACGCCGGCGCCCGGGGCGCTCCGGCGGACGCCATCGTCGTGGTCTCCGCGACCGCCCGGTTCCGGATGCCGGCCGAGACGCCCCCCATGCAGCGTCTCGCCTCCGTGTGGCACACCCCGTGGAAGCGGCACGGCCTGCGCGCCCTGCTGCGGGTGCGGATCGTCCCCCCCACGGCGTGGACGTCGCCCGGTCACCCCGAGGACCTCGTGGCCGGCATCTCCGCACCGCTGCTGGTCGTCCACGGTGACGACGACGCCTACTTCCCGACCGACGACGCCCGGGCACTGGCGGCCGGCGCCGCCGGCCCGGCGGCGCTCTGGATCGAACCGGCGGGGTTCGGTCACGCCGAGGACGGCATCACCGCGACCTTCGTCGAGGCGCTGTCCGACGCGATCCTCGAGGCGCACCGCACGGGCCGCTTCCCCGCCCGGCCCGCGGTGGCGCGGTGAGCGAGGTCCGCCTCTTCGCTGCGCTGCGGGACGCCGCCGGGACCTCCCACCTGCGCTCGGACGCCCCGCACGTCCCGGCCCTCCTGGCCGAGCTCCGGGAGCGGTTCGGCGAACCGTTCGCGAGCCGCTCGACGGTCGCGACGGTCGTCGTCGACGGCGAGCCGGTCGACCCCACCGACGAGCGGCCGCTGACGTCGTCCACCGAGGTCGTCCTCCTGCCGCCCTTCAGCGGAGGGTGAGGCTTCCGGCTCCTCGCGGGTACGGACGCCGGCGGTGTCAGCCCTCGGGGAACGCCACGGTCCGCAGCCGCAGGAGGCCGTCACGGATGCGCGACTTGACCGTCCCGAGCGGCACCTCCAGCAGCGCGGCGACCTCCCGGTAGGTGCGGCCGTCGAAGTAGGCCAGGACGATGGCCTGTCGCTGCAGATCCGTCAGGCGGGCCAGGCACTCCCGGATGTGCTCGTGCTCCACCCGCGCCTCGACGGTCTCGGCGACCTCGTCGAACGCGGTGACGCGGTCCCGGTGCGCGACGTGGTGGTCGCGGTCACGTGCCGCCTGCTCGTACCGGACGCGGTCGATCGCCCGGCGGTGGGCCATGACCGTCGCCCACGTGCGCACCCTCGCCCGGGTCGGGTCGTACCGGGCGGCCGTGCGCCAGATCTCGAGCAGGACCTCCTGGGCCACCTCCTCCGACCGCGCGGGGTCGCGCAGGACGCGTCGGACGACGCCGTAGAGGTTGCCGGACAGCCGGTCGTACAGCTGCGAGAACGCCAGCGCGTCGCCGGTCGCGACGGCGCCCAGCAGCGCCTCGTCGGAACGGTCCTCCGCCGCGACCGCCCGTCCACTCCCGGTCCCGGCTCCCGTGGCGAGGCGCGGATGCGGCCGCCCGGTGCTGGTCGTGGTCGGCGTGTCCCCGGCATCGCCGGCGAACGCGCCCTGTGGGGCGGGGATGGGTGGCTCCGAGGACCGGGAGTTGAAGGAGCCTACGGTGACCCGACCTGCGCGAATCGGACGTTCGGTCACCGGTCGGGCTCGTCGCCGCGACGTCGCGGCGACGACACGGCGACGTAGGCTCGCCGCCGCCCCTCCGACGCCAGCGAGGCCGTCCGTGCGCCGCACCCTGCTCGTCCTCGCGCTGCTGCTCGTGGTGCTCGTGGCCGCCGACCAGTACCTCCGGATGCGCGTCGGCCGGGAGGTCGAGCACGCGGCGGCCCGCGCCTTCGCGGCGTCGGAGGTCGACGCGGACGTCCGGGGCTGGGCGGTCCTCCCGCAGCTCCTCGCCGGCACCATCGACCACGTCGACCTCGCGGTCGACGACGCCGTCGTCGGGGACCCGCCGATCCGCGTCGTGCAGCTCACGGCCACGCTGGACGGGATGGCGGTCGGGTTCCCCCCACCCGCGGGGGTCGACGAGGTCGAGCTCGCCGGCGGGACGTTGTCGCTCGTGATCCACGAGCGCGAGGTCGAGCGGCTCGTCCGCGCGCAGCGTCCGGGGTGGACCGTACGCGTCACCCCGGACGGCGTGGTCGCGGACGGGCAGGTGCGGGGAGCGTCGGTGCGGGTCGTCGCGGACGTGGTCGTCGACGGGCGGGCCGTCCGGCTCCTCGCCAGCGAGGTCGACGCCGGCGAGCTCGGCCCCGGCGCGAGCGACGCCGTCGCGGCGGCCTTCGAGACCACGCTCGCGTTCGAGGGCGTCCCGGGGACGATCCGCTTCACCGGGGCCACGACGACCGTCGGGCGGCTCGTGATCGACGGTGTCCTCGGCGCCGGAACGCTGCGACTCGACGGCTAGGGACGCCGGTTCGCACCGCGGTTCGCACGGTTTACACTGACGCGGCCGCCGGCCGCCGCACGGAGACGCCACCCTGCGGGTTCGACCGCCCGTTCGACGTGGCGTGCGTCCGGCCCGTCCCGACCCGCGTCCCGTCCCGTCGAGGAACCCGTGCCCGCCACCGCGCCCCAGGACCCGCCGTCCGAGGTCCCCCTGCCGTCGTCGCCGGACGACGCGGTCAAGCACGCGCTCAGCATCCCCAGCCGGGCCGGGATCTACCGTCGCCTCCGGACCGAGGGCCAGCCGCTCACCGCCCGCGAGGTGGCCGAGATGTTCGGCCTGCACCCCAACGTCGCGCGCAACCATCTCGACGTCCTGGCGGAGGCCGGCCTCGCCGTCACGGGTCGTCGCAAGCACCCGGGTGGCGGCCGCCCCGCCAAGGTCTACGTCGCCCGGGAGCAGGCGGACGACCGCCGGGGGGTCCAGGTCCCTCCGGGCAGCCAGCTCGGCGTCAGCGTCGTCGTCCAGCTCATCGCGGGCCTGTCCGAGCACGAGGCCAAGCTCGAGCTGCTCGCCGAGGAGCAGGGACGCCGACTCGTCGCCGCGGCGGCCGGACGTGCCGACGCCCGGGACCTCCAGGCGGCCGTGATCGTCGCCGTCGAGGCGCTCCGCGACTCCTTCCCGGAGGTGCGCGTCACCGCCTCCGACGGGGATCGGGCGGTGGTCGAGGGCTTCGACGTCGGGTTGCGCCTGATCGGCGAGGTCGACGGTGCCGTCGGCGACGCGCTGGCGCGCGGGTTCCTCCGCGGTGCCATCGCCGCGGCCGGGGCGCCCGTCCGGGCCGACGGGCGCGGGGGGCGGGTCGAGGTCGAGCTCGACGAGGCCGGCGTCGGCGAGCTCCCGAGCCCGGCGCGGTCGGTCGACGCCCGCGGCCAGACCTACCAGGCGGGGGTCGTCGCGACCATGCGTGCGATCGTGCCGCTCAAGCCCGGTGACTACATCGAGGTGCTCACCGACACCCAGGGGGCGCCCGCGGCCTTCGCGCGCTGGGCCGACCGTGCCGGGCACCAGGTGGTCGACGTGGCGCGCATCCGCGACCTCAAGGGCAAGCAGGCGGTACGGCTCCTCCTGCGGAAGGCGGCCGGCTGATGAACACCCTCGTCCTGACCGCCCGCGACCCGCTCCGCGCCGGCGACGGCGCCCACGCCGCCCGGGCCGCGCGCGACCTCGCGACGGAGGGCCACGAGGTGGTCCTCGTCCTCCTCGAGGACGCCGTCGTCCTGGCACGCGCCGGACACCGTGACGCGCTGGCCCTCGAGGAGGCGATCCACGCCGGCGTCCAGGTGCTGGCCGAGGAGGACGCCC
>JAHWJY010000336.1 GCA_019348135.1 Actinomycetota bacterium | reverse complement strand
CCCTGGGGACGCACACCCTCCACGCGGCCGTCTCGGCCACGGGTGACGTCACCGGTGACCCGGTCGGCGACACCGCCAGCGCGGCGTACACCGCCACCACGCCCGTCGTCGTCCGTGACCAGGGACCGATCACCACGGTGACGCTCCCGTCGGACATCACGGTCGACGTGTCGGCGGACAGCGACGGCTACACCGTTGGCGACACGATCACCTACACGTACGTGGTGACGAACGGCGGCGAGGCGGCCCTCTTCGATGTGTCCCTCAGCGACGACCTGCTCGGCGACCTGACCGATCGTCTCGGGACCAGGACGCTCGCACCCGGGGCCGAGACGACCGCGACGGCCACGCTCGTGGCTCTCGACGTCCACGTCGGGATGCTCGACACCCTCGCGATCGCCGCCGCGACGTCGGCCGATGACGAGGTCTCCGACACGGACACCGAGCGCGTCGCCGTCACGGACGTCCTGGGCGTCGTCATCGACAAGCCGGCGCCGCAGGCGCCGGCCCCGGCGCCACGGCCACAGCCGCTCCCGGCTCCGACCGCACCGACCGCCACGCCGGCGGCCCCCGTCCCGGCTCCGGCGGCCGTGGCGGAGCTGCCTCGGACGGGCGCTGACCCGCTCCCGCTGGGTGTGCTCGCCGCGAGCCTGGTGTTCGCCGGATCACTGCTCCTACGTCGCACTCGTACGACCTAGCCCGACCCGGCTGCCCCGCCGCCTGGTCGGCGGGGGCAGCTCGTAGGCCCCCGCCCGACGGCCGCATGGCCCCGGGTCGCTAAGCCTGTCAATCACCCGGGCGGAAACACGAAACCACCCGTCCCAGAAGGGCACAGCCGATAGCGGTCTGCATACGCTCGGTCACAGAGTGAGACGACCCGTCGCGAGACCAGGGCCGTCCCACGGGGACGTGACGATCCCCAGGGCGTAATCGTTCTCGGTCGCCGAGCCCTGGGAGGAGCGAATGGCGAGCCCGACCCCAGAATCCGCGGTCGGTCTCCCCACGAATGGCTGCTCAGGTGTCATCGACTTCCTCCCCCGGGCTCCCCGCCCTCGTTTCCCGAACCGTCCGGGTCGTCGCCATGTTCCTGGCCGCGGTCGTGCTGGCGGCGCTCTTCGCACCCGCGGCCGTCGCTGGGACCGGTACCCAGGCCGACCCTTTCATGCCCGGTGACTCGGTGACGATCTGCCACTCGGGCAATGGCAAGAAGTTCGTCGTCAACAACCCATCGGTGAGCTCCGGCGGTGAGACGACGGGCCACGAGGGGCACAGCAACGACATCTTCCCCCCGTACTGGTTCAAGCAGAACGCCGGAGATACCCCCACGTTCTTCGAGGGTCAGAACTGGACGACGTACTACGCCGGTGAGACCGGCGAGACGATCCACGGCAACGGGTGCAAGCGCGCTGGCGAGCCGACCACCGCTCCGGTGGCGACACTCGATCCCTGTGACGCGGACGGGTTCGAGTTCACGCTCGACAACAGCGGGTCCACCGTGGACCTCACGTTCGTCGGGACGCATGCGAACGCGACCCAGGCCTTCTCCAACTCGGTCACGACCGGCCAGAGCGAGGACCAGCTCGTGACGATCGCCGAGGACGCGGCCTACGACATCACGGTGACGGTCACCTACGAGTCGACCGTGATCTACTCGCAGCGATTCCACGGGACGCGGAACTGCGACCCGAACGCGACGATCGCCCCCGTCGCGAGACTGGCTCCGTGTGACGCGGACGGGTTCGAGTTCACGCTCGACAACAGCGACTCCACGGTGGACCTCACGTTCGTCGGGACGCACGCCAACGCGACCCAGGCCTTCTCCGAGGAGGTGCCGGCGGGAAGCATGGAGACGGTGACGGTGACGGTCGCCGAGGATGCCGCGTACGACATCACGGTGACGGTGACCCGCGACAACGTCCACGTCTACTCCCAGCGCTTCAACGGCACGCGCGACTGCCAGCCGACCATCATCATCGTCCGGGACCCCGATCCGGAACCGGACCCGGTCGTGACGCTCGTGCCGGGGATCTCGATCGACAAGACGGCGGACGACGACACCTACAGCG
>JAHWJY010000335.1 GCA_019348135.1 Actinomycetota bacterium | reverse complement strand
GGGTAGACGTCGATGCAGCGGTCCTGGGACGGGGCGAACACGAGCCCGGAGGAGAGCCGCTCCCGGAAGCGCGCAGGCAGGATCACGCGCCCCTTCGCGTCCAGCGTGTGCTGGTGCTCTCCCAGGAACATCCGGCCCGTCCCGCTCGCCCGCCTGGCTCCACCACATGATGGGCAGGTCCTCCACTTCACACCACGATACGCCCCCAGCGCTCCACCGTCAACGCTCTGGCGCCGAGAACCGGCGATCTCCGCGGGTTACAGCCGTGTAACTCCACAGCCGGAACTCTCCGTGGTGCGGTCCTCACCCCCCGCCGAGGCACGGCAGAACGGGCAGAACCGGCCGGAACCCGCGCCGGCGTGTACCCCTGACCCGGCAAGGTGGTGCGGAGTGGAGGGCGGCCATCCCCGCCGGGGCGGTCCCGTGGACGGCGTGGCCGGGAGACCGGCCGGACGGTTTCCACGAACGGCCGGGCCCGGCTCCCGGCCTAGGGGGCGGTGAGGATGCGGGGGCCCTCGGCCGTGATCGCGATCGTGTGCTCGCTGTGGGCCGCACGGCTGCCGTCGACGGTGCGCACGGTCCAGCCGTCGGCGTCGATGCCGACGTCGTGGCCGCCGCCGGCCATGAACATCGGCTCGATCGCGATCACGAGCCCCGGCTTGAGCACGAGCCCGCGTCCCGCGCGGCCCTCGTTCGGCACCGACGGGTCCTCGTGCATCTCCCGGCCGACCCCGTGCCCGCCCCAGCCGGCGGGCGTCCCGTAGCCGTGCGCCGCGGCCACGGCCCCGATGGCCGCGGCGATGTCGCCGATGCGGTTGCCCGGCCGCGCCGCCGCGATCCCGGCTGCGAGCGCCTCGTCGGTCCGGCGGATGAGCTCGAGGTCCTCGGAACGCGCCTCCCCCACCGTGAACGTCACGGCCGCGTCCCCCACCCAGCCGTCGAGGACCGCGCCGAGGTCGATGCTCAGCACGTCACCCTCGGCGAGCGGCCGTCCGTCCGGGATGCCGTGGACGACGACGTCGTTGACCGAGGCGCAGATGACCCCCGGGAACGGCGACGGCGCGAAGTGGGGGTGGTAGCCGCGGAACGCCGAGGTGGCGCCGGCGGCCGTCAGCACCTCGTCGGCGATGGCGTCGAGCTCCAGGGGCGTCGTGCCCACGCCGGCGGCCTCGCGCATGGCCCGGTGCGCGAGCGCCACCACGCGCCCGGCCTCGCGGAGCGCCTCGATCTCGCCGGCGGTCTTGCGCACGATCACGGCGCTCCCCTGCCCTCGGCGACGTGGTGGAGGCCGCCGGCCCAGAGCCGGGCGAGCGTGCGGACCGCGGCGCGGCGGTCGGTCGCGTCCGCCGTCATCAGCCCGCGGGTGGCGTAGCCCTCGACCATCGCGACCAGGGCGCCCGCGACGACCTCCGGGTCGTGGCCCGTCCGGGCGATCGGCGCGATGTGACCGGCCACCTGCCGCGCGACCCGCTCGCGCACGCCCCGCAGCCGCTCCCGGAAGTAGGGCTCGTGGGCGCTCGCCTCCAGCCAGGTGGCGATGACGGCCGCGTCGCGCAGGATGAGGTCCACGAACCGCCCGATCACGGCCTCCAGCGTGGCCTCGACGTCCTCGCCCTCCCACGGCTCCTCCGCGACCCCGAGCAGTGCCGTCGCCGTCTCGTCGACGAGGGCGTCGAGCACGGCCGCCTTGTTCTCGAAGTACGTGTAGAAGGTCCCGTGGCTGACGCCGGCGGCCGCGACCACGTCCTCGACCCGCGCCGCGGCGTACCCGACGTCGGCGAAGACCTCGCGTGCTGCGGCGCGCAGGCTCGTCGCGGTCCGCTCGCCACGCGCCGTGCGGGGCGCGGCGGTGGTCGCGGGCGCGTCCGGCACGGTCACTCCTCCTCCTGCGTCGCGGCCAGGGTAGACCCGCTACCTTGACATCGACGTCAGTTCGGTGAGCGATGGAGGGCGACGTGGCGTTCGAGTGCGATGGGTGCCGGCAGGCGGTCGAGGGCGCACGCGTCGTCTTCACCACCGAGGCGACCGACACGTCGGGCGTCGACGTCGTGGTCGCGAAGCGCTGGGTGAC
>JAHWJY010000012.1 GCA_019348135.1 Actinomycetota bacterium | reverse complement strand
GGTCGTCGCGACCTTCGGCCTCGGCGCCTCGTCGATCGCGCTGTTCGCCCGCATCGGCGGCGGCATCTACACGAAGGCCGCCGACGTCGGCGCCGACCTCGTCGGCAAGGTCGAGGCGGGCATCCCGGAGGACGACCCGCGCAACCCCGCGACCATCGCCGACAACGTCGGCGACAACGTCGGTGACGTCGCCGGCATGGGTGCCGACCTGTTCGAGTCCTACGCCGGCTCGATCGTCGCCCCGATGATCCTCGCCGCCCTGCTCTTCGGCGGGCTCGGCGCCGACCTCCGTCCCGTCGAGAACCTGACGACGCTGCAGGAGTCGACGTTCCTCTTCCCGCTGCTCGTCGCCGCCATCGGCATGTTCATGTCGGTCATCGGCGCGCTGCTCGTCCGCGGCCGCAAGGGCAAGAGCCTGTCGGCCCAGCTCCACTTCGGCACCAACGTCGCGATGGTCCTGACGGCGATCCTGTCCGTCGCGGCCTCGTTCTGGATCTTCGGCGACGACGTCCCCGAGGTCACCAACCCGCTGTGGCTCGGCCTCACGATCGTCGTCGGCCTCGTCGCCGGCTACGCCATCGGCTTCACCTCCGAGTACTACACCTCGGACCACTACAGCCCGGTCAAGAAGCTGGCCGGCCAGTCCGAGACGGGTCCCGCCACCGTCATCATCGGCGGCATCGCGGACGGCATGCTCTCGACCGTCGCCTCCGTGCTGCTCGTCGTCGGCGCCATCGGCGGGGCGTTCTGGCTCGGCCAGGCGGCCATCCCCGGCAACGACGCCTCCGGCATCTACGGCGCGGCGCTCGCGGCCATCGGCATGCTCGCCACCACCGGCGCGGTCGTCGCCGTCGACGCCTACGGCCCGATCTCGGACAACGCCGGCGGCATCGCCGAGATGGCGCACCTGCCGCCCGAGGTCCGCGAGGTCACCGACTCGCTCGACTCGCTGGGCAACACGACCGCCGCCGTCGCCAAGGGCTTCGCGATCGGGTCCGCGGCGCTGACCGCCCTGGCGCTGTTCCGCTCCTACACGGCCGCGGTGGCGCCCGAGGGCGAGGTGTCGCTGCTGATCAACCTCACCGAGGTCGACGTCGTCATCGGCCTGTTCCTCGGCTCGATGATCACCTTCGCGTTCGGCGCGCTCACGATGAAGTCGGTCGGTCGCGCCGCCCAGGCCATGATCGTCGAGGTCCGGCGCCAGTTCGCCGAGATCCCCGGACTCCGGGAGGGCAAGGAGGGTGTGAAGCCCGATGCCGCCCGCTGCGTCGACATCTCGACCCAGGCCGCGCTGCGCGAGATGATCATCCCGGGTGCGCTCGCGATCATCCTCCCGCTCGCGGTCGGCTTCGTCTCGATCGAGGCCCTCGGTGGCCTCCTCGCCGGCGCGCTCGTCACCGGTTTCCTGCTCGCCATCTTCATGGCCAACGCCGGCGGTGCGTGGGACAACGCGAAGAAGTACATCGAGGCCGGCAACCTCGGCGGCAAGGGCTCGGAGAACCACAAGGCGGCCGTCGTCGGCGACACCGTCGGTGACCCGTTCAAGGACACGTCCGGTCCGGCGATGAACATCCTCATCAAGGTGATGACCATCGTCAGCCTCGTGTTCGCGCCCGCGTTCCTCTAGGCCGCGACGGTCGATCCCTGTCCCGGTGAGGTTGCCGCGGCGGCAACCCTGAAGGGACAGGGACGGCTGTCCACAGGTCAGCGTGTGCCCGTCGTGCGCCGGCCGGCCCTGGGGTGGACGGTCCCGGGATGTCCGCCGCCACGCTCCGCGCGCTCGCGCCGCTCGCGCGACGCCAGTTCGGTGTGTTCACGACGAGCCAGGCCGCGACCGTGGGCGTGCAGGCGTGGACGCTGACGAAGATGGTCCGTCGGGGCGATGCCGTCCGGCTCTTCCACGGCGTCTACGCGCTCACCGTCTACCCGGACCGCTGGGAGCTGCGGTGGCTCGCCGCGCTCCTCGCCGTCGGGGACCGCGCCGCCATCAGCCATCGGGCCGCGGGCCACCTCCACGGCCTGCAGCACACCCGCACGAGGGAGCGCCCCGAGCTCGAGCTCACGGTCCCGCGCTCCGTGGCGGACCCGATCGTCGACGGGCTGCGCGTCCACACCCAGGTCGGCATCACGCCCGACGACGTCGTCGAGGTCGGGGTGTGGCGGGTCACGTCGGTCGCCTGGACGCTCGCGACGCTCGCGCACTCCCTCGGGTTCACGCGGACCGAGCGGGCTCTCGGGGCAGCGGTGGCCAACGACCGGACCACCGTCGACGACCTCGCCCGAGCGACGGTCCGCCGGCGTTGGTGCCCCGGTGCCCCGGTGATGCGGGCCGCCCTCCGCCGACTGACGCCCGGCACCCGGATGACCCGCTCCGAGGCCGAGCGGCTCTTCCTCCGGCTCTGCGTCGGAGCGGGACTCCCGGCGCCGGAGGTGAACCTGCGCGTCGGCGACGACGCCGGTCGGACGCGCTACCTCGACGCGGCCTGGCCGGCGTTCCGCGTGTGCGTCGAGATCGACGTCCACCCCGACCACTCCGGGAGCATCGGGCGGAGCCACGACGGTCGTCGTCAGAACGACCTCGTCTCGAGATGGACGGTCCTGCGCTTCGACGAGTTCGATCTCGTGTACGACCCGACGTACGTCGTCGACCGCCTGCGGGCGACGCTGCGTCGGGCCGGCGCAGCCGTCTGACATCACCGGACCGAGCGATCCCTGTCCCCTCAAGCTTGCCGTGACGGCAAGGTTGGCGGGACGGATCCGCAGGAGGTCAGGGGTGAACGTCGAGGGTGATGCCGTGGGCGGCGGCGGCCGTGCGCAGCAGCGTGACGAGCTCGGCACGCTCGTCGGGGCGCAGGCCCCACGTCGCCTGCAGCGGGAGCGGGCGGGCCCCACGCCGGACGAGCACGTGGACGCCGGCGTCGAGGCGTCGCGACCCGTCCACCTCGATACGCTCGACCGAGGCCCACAGCACCCGGTGGCTGCGGAACCCGTCCGAGATCTCGAAGCCGTCCTCGTCGAGACGCAGCGACGCACGCTGGCAGGCCACGCCGATGGCGAACAGCACCGGCACCAGCACGACGTCCCAGGCGAGCCGGCCCTCGGCGACGAGCACCACGAAGCCCCCCAGCGCCCACACGGCGGCCGCGGCGAACCACACCCAGGCGATGCGGGTGGCCCAGCGGGAGTCGAGCACCAGGACCGGCGGGTGCTCCGCGTCGCCCCTGCTCGTGGTCGCCGGGGGTGCGGTGATCGTGCTCACCGGTGTCCGAGCGCCACGACGAGCGGGCGCCGGCGGTCGAGCAGCGGGTCGGGCCGGACCTCGACCTGGAGGTCGCGGAGCCCGTGCGAGGCGAGGAGCGCCTCGACCTCCTCCTCCGTCGCGTCCGAGCGGAACACCTTCCCGAGGACGGGCTCGTCGACCTCGGCGAGGTCGTCGGTGCCGCGGGTGCACGAGAAGTACACCGGGCCGTGGTCGAGGAAGCTCATGAGGTGCGCGAAGGTGTCGCGCCACTGGCTCCGCGGCAGGTGGTTGAAGGAGCCGGAGAGCCACAGGCCGCCGAAGCAGGAGGGGCGGAACGGCAGGGCGTGGAGCGGTGCCCGGACCAGCGGGTGCCGGGGCAGCAGCATGCGCGCCTCGGCCAGCGCGCCCTCGGACAGGTCCACACCGACGGGGTGGACGCCGATGTCGCGCAGCAGCCGCAGATCGGTGGCGGGGCCGCACCCCGCGTCGAGGACGAGGTCACCGCGGGTCGTGAAGGCGGCGAACCGGCGCACGTCCGCGACCGGCCGACGCCGGCGCAGCGTCTCCTGGTACTCACGCGCGTGCGCGTCGTACGCCGCCACGCTCTGGAGCGTGCGTTCGTCGACTGTCCCCACGGTGGAACCCCTTCGCCGTCGCGGAGCGTACTTCCGCGGCAACGGGGACGCGTCACACGCCGGGATCCGGCTCCAGGCCGTCGAGGTCGGAGAGCTCGGCCACGACGTCGAGCACCTCGTCGAGGCGCGTCAGGGCGAGGAGCGACAGCGTCCGCTGCCGCGTGCACCGGACCACGAGCGAGCCGCCCGAGCTCCGGGCGCGCTTCAGCGCGCCGATCAACACGGCGAGGCCGAAGGAGTCGATGTGCTCGACGCCCTCGAGGTCGAGCACGAGGCGGGTGCCGGCCGGCACCTGCAGCTCGGTCAGGCGCTGACGCAGCGCCGGCGACGTGGCCACGTCGAGGGGGCCCGTGGCGGACACGACGGTCCAGCCGTCACGGTGCTCCACGGTGGCGGGCAGCGGCTCCACGGGACGGCCTCCGGGGGGCGGGAACGGGCGGGGGGGCGGGGCGGGAACGGCCACCGGCGGGACCGACGGCGGCGGCACGGTAGTGGAGGAGCCCGCTGGTACCGTCCGGCGGAGCCGTGAGAGGGAGAGCGTGGCAACCGTCCGCCCCCTCGCGCACCTCCTCGCCGCGACCTCGGTCGTGCTCGCCGCGGGCTGCGGCCCGTCCGGGGAGCCCACCCCGGGGGGGACGGACCGAGCGGCGCCGGCGACACCGCTCGCCGTGCCGAGCCCGTCACCGGCACGGGAGCTCGCGGCCGTCGCCGGCGAGCGTGTGCCCGCTGCCCACTGGGTGGACGCGTCCGGGCTGCTCACCCAGCGGGCGGACGAGGTCGGCCCGCCCGACACCGTCCTGCCGTTCGTCCACGCGGTCGGCGACTGGCTCGACGCCCACCTCGACGACCTCCAGCGCGGTGGGCCGGGACGGCTCGGCGAGGTCGCCTCCCCGGCCCTGCTCGCGGCCGCCAGCGACGGCGAGCTCGCGGCGGTGACCTCCGCCCTGGCGTCGTCCGGGGCACCGGTGGCGGCGGCGCGGTACCGCCTCGACGCCGCGTACGAGGACGCCACCGAGTGGCTCACGGCGACGGTCGAGGTCACGAGGACGGACGGGGCCGTCACCGTCGCCACGATGGTCTTCGTCCCGGGTGCCAGCGGTCCCGAGCTCGTCCTGTTCGGGCCGGGTGGCGCGACGGGAGCCGGGTCGTGACCCGTCGGACGCGCCTCCTCGCTGTCGCCCTGGCGGTCGTCCAGGTGGTCGTCCTCGGCGTCGCCAGCTCGACGGCCGCGCGGCGGTGGGTCGCGGCGCCGCTCGACGACGGCGACGCGTACGTCCTGCTCGTGCTCGGGTCCGACGAGGGCCCTCCCCGCGGCGGCTCGGCGCGTTCGGGCCGGGCCGACGGCTTCCACCTGCTGGTGGTCGACGCCCGGCGCACGCACGTGTCGATCCTGTCCTTCCCGCGCGACTCGTGGGTCGAGGTCCCGGGGCTGGGCCGGACGAAGATCAATGCGAGCCTCACGCGCGGGCCGGAGGCCGCCGTCGCGACGGCCGAGGGGGTCACGGGGCTGCGGGTCGACGACTGGATCCTCACCGGCTTCCACGGGCTCATCGCCGCCGTCGACGAGCTCGGCGGGGTCACCGTCGACGTCGAGCAACGGTTGTACGACCCGGTCGGTGCCTCGTCGGACCTGCAGCCGGGCACGCAGGTGCTGGACGGATGGCAGGCCCTGACCTACGTCCGTGACCGGAAGTCGCGCCCCGACGGTGACATCGGACGGACCGCGTCCCACGCACGGCTGCTGCAGTCGGCCCACCGGCAGGTCCGGGCGGACGGGGCCGACGCGGCCGACGTGATGCGGCTGGTGAGCCTCGTCCGGCGCCACGCCGAGACGAGCGTCCCCGCCGGGCGGATGGTCCGGCTCACGGCGCTCGCCCTGACCATCCCCCCGGAACAGGTGGTCCGGCGGGTCGTCCCGGGCCAGGTCGGCAGCGCCGGCGCGGCCTCGGTGATCCATCTCACGCCGGCGGCGGAGGCGCTCTTCGCGCAGCTGCGGGAGACGGGCCGGCTGGACGGCGGGGACGACCAGCCCTGATGGACCCTCGAGAGGTGCTCGAGCTCGTCGCCCGCACGTCCGCCTCCGGCGGTGCGGGGGCGTCTGCCGCCGACGCCGAGCTCGCCGTCGACCACGCGGACGCGGAGGACCAGCACCTCGTCCACCTCACGCGGATCCCGGCCCGCCGCGCCCGGACCGTCCCCCTGCCGGACGACCTCCCCGCCGTCCTCCGTGGCCGGCTCGAGCTCGCCGGCATCAGCGCGCTCTACGACCACCAGGCACGGTCGCTCGAGCTCGCCCGTGCCGGCCGCAGCTTCGTCGTCGCGACCGGCACGGCGTCGGGGAAGTCGCTCTGCTACCAGCTCGCCGTGCTCGAGACGCTCCTGGCGGACGACAAGGCCACGGCGCTCTACCTCGGCCCGACCAAGGCGCTCACCCGCGACCAGCTGCGGGCGCTGCGCGACCTCAAGCTCCCCCAGGTCCGGGCCGCGGTCGTCGACGGCGACACCCCGCGCGAGGAGCGTGACGCCATCAAGCGCACGGCCAACTGGGTGCTGACCAACCCCGACCTGCTGCACCACAGCATGCTCCCGGACCACCGCCACTGGGGCGACTTCCTGCACCGGCTGCGCTGGGTCGTCGTCGACGAGAGCCACGCCGCCCGTGGCGTGTTCGGGTCCCATATCGCGCTCGTCCTGCGCCGTCTGCGCCGGCTCTGCGAGCGGTACTCCGCGGACCCCCGGTTCGTGCTCACGTCCGCGACGATCGGCAACCCGGGCGAGCACGCGGCGACGCTCACCGGCCTCGAGGTCGAGGAGGTGGTCGAGGACGGGTCCCCCCGCGGGGCGCTGGACCTCGGGCTCTGGCAGCCACCGTTCACGGACCCCGACGAGGGGATCCGCCGCTCGCTCCTGCGCGAGACCGGCGACCTGCTCGCGTCGTTCGTCGGCGGCCAGGTGCAGACGCTCGTGTTCACGAAGTCGCGCAAGGCCGCCGAGCTCGTGGCGCTCTTCGCCCGGGAGCGGCTCGGCGACTCGCCCCTGGCGGACGCGGTGCGCAGCTACCGCGCCGGCTACCTCCCCGAGGAGCGACGCGAGCTGGAGCAGCAGCTCCGCGACGGCCGGCTCGTCGGCGTCGCCGCGACGGAGGCGCTCGAGCTGGGGATCGACGTCAGCGGCCTCGACGCGGTCCTGCTCGCCGGGTACCCGGGCACGGCGGCGTCGTTCTGGCAGCGCCTCGGCCGCGCCGGCCGGACCGGCGGCGAGGCGGTCGGGGTGCTCGTCGCGGCCGACGACCCGCTCGACCAGTACCTGGTCCACCACCCGGAGGAGCTCCTCGGGCGCCCGCCCGAGGACGCCGTGGTGGACCCCACCAACCCGTACCTGCTCGGACCGCACCTGTGGTGCGCCTGCCAGGAGCACCCGCTGACGGCCGAGGAGGCGGTGCGCTGGTTCGGCGAGGGCGCGCCGACGCTGCTCGAGGACGGCGTCGACCGGGGCTACCTCCGGGCCCGCGGCGAGCGCTACTACTGGACGAGCCGTCGACGCGCGGCCGCGCAGGTCGACATCCGGTCGTCGGGGGGCCAGGACGTCCGCATCGTCGACGTCGACACCGGCGCCCTCATCGGTGACGTGGACGCCAGCCGCGCCCGGTCGCAGGTCCACACCGGCGCGGTCTACCTCCACCAGGGCGAGCAGTACGAGGTCGTCGAGCTCGACCTCGAGCGAGGGCTCGCGACCGCGGCCCGCGCGCCGAACCTCCACCACGCCACCCGCGCCCGCTCCGACACCGACGTGCGGGTCCTCGAGGTGATCGAGACGCGGCCGTGGGGAGAGGTCGAGACCGGCCTCGCGAAGGTCCAGGTCACCGTGACGGTGACGGGCTACGACGTGATCCGGCCCGGCACCGGCGAGGTCCTCGACCGCGTCCCGCTCGACCTGCCGCCGACCGAGCTCACGACCGTCGCCGTCTACTACACGATCCCCGAGCACCTCCTCGACGACGAGGCGGCGCTGCCGCCGCAGCGCGTCCCGGGGTCGCTCCACGCCGCCGAGCACGCGGCCATCGGGCTGCTGCCCCTCATCGCCCTCTGCGACCGCTGGGACATCGGCGGGCTGTCGACGGCGCTGCACCCGGACACCGGCAGACCGAGCGTGTTCGTCTACGACGGCTACGCCGGCGGAGCCGGCCTGGCCGAGCGCTCCTACCGGCGCCTCGCCGAGCACCTCGGCGCCACCCGCACGGCCATCGCCGACTGCGGCTGCCGATCGGGCTGCCCGTCGTGTGTCCAGTCACCCAAGTGCGGCAACGGCAACGAGCCGCTCGACAAGGACGGCGCGGTGCGGGTGCTCGACCTGCTCCTCCGCCGGGCGCCCTCGGTCGAGGTCGGGAGCTGAGGTCAGGCGGGGGGCGGGGGGTCGAACACGACCGGCCCGTTGGTCACGAGCTCGTTGCCGACGTCGGTCACGCGGTAGAGCGACCGGCAGGCCGGGCACGCGAGGAAGTCCGTGCTCCGGCGGAACGGGATGCGCTCGCCGTCGACCTCGACCTCTGGCGGGTCGACCTCGTCGACGAGCTTCTCCCCGCAGGCGCACCGCACCTCGCGCATGGCCTCAGACATCGTGCTCCCGTTGCCACCGTCGGATGTGGAACGCGAACGTGAGCAGGACGAGCCCGCCGGCGATCGGCTGCAGGATCCGGATGCGGTCGAGGTCGCGCTGCACCGGGACCGAGACCCCGCCGGCGACCGCGGTCGCCCCGTCCGGTCCGGCGCCGTCGCCCCCGACGGGGTCGACGTCGCCGTAGTCGAGCGGGCCGAGCCCCTGGTCCTCGCCGTAGTAGCGCTCACCCTCGCCGACGAGCTCCTCGTCGGAGCCCCCAGCGGCCGTGTCGTCCCCGCCGCTCGGGGCCGCCGCCGGGGCGGGCCCGGCCTCGCCGGAGGCTCCGGTCGGCTCGCCGGTCGGGTCGGGCGCGCCCGCGTCCGGGGATCCGTGCGTCCCGTCGCCGGCGGCGGGTCCCTGCCCGGAGCCCGCTCCCCCGTCGTCCCCGGGCGAGGCGTCGTCCGGCGTGTCGTCGTCCTCGGGGGTGTCGTCGGTCGGGGACGGCGACGGCCGCGGCTGCGCGACGCGGCCGCTGGTCGTCGACGACGTCGTCGCCAGGTCCGGCTCACGGTCGGCGCACGGGGCCGCGGGACCGCCCGAGGCGTAGCCGTCGGGACGGAGGCTCACGACGCGCCAGTCGTAGGAGCCCACCTCGACGTCCGCGTCGACGAACCGCGACGCGTCCGGGCCGGTCACCCCGACGGTGGTCCACGCGTCCCCGCTGCGACGCTCGATGCGGTAGCCGGCGACGTCCGGCTCGGGTGCGCGGCCCCAGGTGACGACGGCGTCCCGACCGTCGATGGCGACGCGGACGTCCCGCGCCGAGCTGGGCGGAGCGGAGGCGACCACCGGGGTCCCGGACCCGAAGGCGCCGCCGTCGACGGCGACCTGGAGGTGCCACCGGCCGTTGCAGGCCGGTCCGCCGCCGAACGGAGCGGCCGTGGACGGGTCGTAGGACCGGCCGCCCCACACCGAGTCCGTCGTGTCGCAGCGGGCCACGCAGGTGAGCGACACCGGCTGGCTCCCGGGGGCGGCGCCCGCACCGTCGGCCGACAGGCGGACGTGCACCTGGCGGACCGCGGGGTCGAGCACGTCGCGGGACACGCGCACCTCGAGCCCGACGGGCGTGCTCACCCGCGCGTCCCGACCGGGGGACACGAGCGTGGCGGTCGCGGCCGCCGACGCAGCCGTCGGCAGCAGCAGCGCCACGGCCAGGACGGCCGCGAGGAGCGGGAGACGGATCGTCACGGGGCGCGGGGCTCCTGTGTCCGGGAGACGGTCGGGCGCGCGCCGTCCGGGCGCGTGTCGGGGTCGTCCCCTCCTCAACGAACGGGGAGGACGCAGGTTGCAGGAACGCAGGAGACCCTGGACCCGGCGCCGGCGCAAGCCCGTCACGTCTCCAGCCACGCCCGCTCCTCCGGACGCCCGGGACGGAGCAGCACGGCGACGCCTCCGGCCCGCCAGCGGGCCACCTCGGCGGCGACCCACGCGAGGCCGGCGGGGTCCAGCCCCTCGCCGGCGGCGTCGAGGACGACCGCCCGGGGATCGGTCGCGACGGCGCGCAGGACGGCCAGCACCCGACGCTCCCCGCCCGAGAGCACGCCGGCGGCGTCCGCCCCGCGGCCACGCAGCAACGGGCTCGACGCGAGCAGCCGCGCGGCCCGCCGGCGGCCGGTCCCGGCCGCGAGGTGGTCGAGGACCGCGACGTCCGGCGCCACGACCGCGTCCGTGACGAGCGCGAGGCCGGCCCGCACCCGTCCCGCGGTGCCGCGGCGGTCGATGCGGCGGCCGTCGAGCCGGATGCGGTCGCGGCCGTCGCGGCGGGACGTCAGGGCGGCGACGGCCGTGGAGGGGATGTCGGCGACGGCCCCGTCCGCGACCTCGAGCTCGAGCACCTCGGCGTCCCCGGTGCGCGCCGGCAGGTGCAGGCGGGCGGAGAGGCTCATGCGGGACCACCACCGAGCGGCACGACCCGGTCCGCCAGCGCCAACGCCTCGGGGCGGTGCTCGACGACCAGCACCGCCGCGCCGCCCTCGGCCAGTCCCCGCAGCACGCGACCCACGAGCTCGACCGGCAGGGCGGCCGCCGGCTCGTCGAGGAGCGCGATCGCGGGTCGCCGGCCCACGAGCCGCACGAGCTGCGCGCCGGCGTCGGTCGCCGCGTGGTGGCCCAGGACGCCGCGTGCCCACGCCGCCGCCGCACGGTCCTGCGGGGTCCCGAGGGCGACGAGCTCGGCGTCGTGGGGGTGCACGCCGGGGGGACGCTGCCACGTCCGGGCGACGCCGGCGCGGGCGCGCTGCCGTGCGCCGCGGGGCGGGGCCGCGCCGGCGAAGGTGACCTCCCCGCCGGCGGGGAGCTGGCCGGCGATGCGCGCCAGGAGGGTGGACTTGCCGGCGCCGTTGGGACCGGCCAGCACGACGATCTCGCCGGGTTCGACCGCGAACGTGACCTCGCCCGCCGGGAGCACGGCGCCGGCGACGTCGAGCCGCGCGCGACACCGCGCGACGGGAGGCGCCGCCGCGTCCCCCTCCTCCGGCGCGGGAGCGGGCGCGGGGGGACGGTGCGGGAGCAGCGGTCGGCCGCCGCGGAGCGCGAGCACCACCAGCCCGACGATGCCGGTCGCGAGCAGGACGGGCCCGTCCCCGATCACCGGCACCAGCGGCCACACCACCCCGGGTCCCCACAGCAGCAGCGCCCCGACGACCGGACCGAGGGGCGCGCGGCCGCCGAGGAGCGCCGCCAGGCCCAGCGCCGCGGACAGCCCCAGCCCGTAGGCGTCCGGTGCGACCGAGCCGACGAGGAACGCCTGGAGCGCGCCGGCGAGCCCGAGGACGGCGCCGGCGATCGCGCCGGCCACCGCGGTGTCCCGCACCGGACGCCGGCCGAGGCTCTCCGAGAGCACCGGAGCGGCCGCGGCCACCCCCGCGGCGGCCACCGTCCGGCCGCGCGCCGCACGGGCCACGAGGGCCGCGGCGCCCGCGAGGCAGGCGAGTGCGGCCACGAGGTCACCGCGGTCGGAGCCCGTGAGCAGCGGGACCGCGTGGAACCCCGCGACCCCGCCGGCGCCGGACCACGTCCGCAGCACGGCGACGACCGCGCCGCCGAGCGCCAGCGAGGTCAGGGCGCCGGCGGTCCGGCCGACCCGGCCCGCCACGGCGGCGTTGACCCCCGACAGCACCGCCCCGGCGACGGCACCCGTGACCAGCCCGACGGCGGACGGCAGCCCGGTCAGCCCGGCGAGGACCCCCCCGAGGTACGCGCCGACCCCCACGCTCGCGCCGCTGGCGAGATCCACGACGCCCACGCGGCCGACGAGGAGCCATCCGCCGACGGCGGCGACGGCGAACCCGGCGAGTCGGTTGGCCCCGAGGACGACCGGCAGCGGCGCGACCACCACGAGGGCCAGGCCGGCGAGCACCGTGACGCCGGTGACGGCGCGCCTCACCACGCCCTCCCCCACGCCCGGGAGACGTCCGGGCCGCGGACGACGAGGACCGCGATGACCACGGCCGCCACCGCCACGTCGCCGCCGGCGGCCGGCCACAGCGACTGCGTCGCCGCCTCGGCGAGCCCGAGGAGCAGGCCCGCCGGCAGCGCCGCCGCGGGGCCGCCCCGTCCGAGGAGCGCGGCGGCCGCGACCCCGCGCACCGTGAGGCCGGCGCCCTGGGTGACGCCGACGAAGGTCAGCGGGGCGATCAGCAGACCGGCGAGGACGGCGACGGCGCCGGCGACGGCGAACGCCGTGGTCTCCACGCGCGCCGGGGGGACACCCACGAGCTCCGCCGCCGCGGCGGACCCGCCGACGAGCCGCAGCTGTCGGCCCCACCGGCTGCGGGCGACGACCAGCGCGAGCAGGGCCGCCGCCGGCAGCCCGAGGGCGAGCGCCGTCACGACGGCTCCGCCCACCCCGGCCACCCCCGGCAGCTCCAGGAGCGGGGCCGGACGCAGGGTGCGCGTCCCGAGCGACCGGGCGACGGCGGCCTCGAGCACGCCCCCGGCGACGGCGAGGCCGATGAGCACCGGCAGCCCGCGCGGGAGCCGCCGGAGCACGAGCGGCACCAGCGACGCGGACGCGGCGGCGCCGAGCACCACCGCGATCGCCACGGCCGGGACGGCACCGAGACCCGTCACCACCTCGACGCCGAGGAGGAGCTGCACGAGCACGCCGGCGACGAGCAGCTGGCCGATGGCGAGGTGGAGGGTGCGCGTGGCCACGGCGACGGTGGCGACGGCGGCGCCGACCAGGGCGTAGACGGCGCCGAGCGCCAGACCGGTCGTCAGGGTGACCGCCACCCCCGTCACGGGCGCCCCACCGGACCGGGCGGGGGCAGCGGCGGCGTGTAGTCCGGCACGCGGTCGCGGCGGGCCTCGACCAGCGAGCGGATCAGCGCACCGGCCGGCCCGGACAGCACCTCGGTCGGGACGAACTCTGCGCTGACCTGGGCCTGCCAGAAGCGGCGCTGGGCGTCGGCGTCGAGCCGCGGGTCGGCGTCGTAGACCACCCCGAGCTCGTGGAACCGGGCGACGTAGAGGTCGTCCGCGACGTAGGTCTCACGCTCGGAGAGGTCGTACTCGCGCAGGATGCCGTCGGTCTCGACCTCCGGCAGCGCGCGCGCCACGTCGGCCGGCTCGCGGCTGCCCGCAGCCTCGACGGCGTCGGCGACGAGCAGGACGGCGTCGTAGGCGGCCGCCGCGGCGACCGGGAGGTCGATGACGAGCGTGTCCAGGCCCGGGAGCGCGCCGATCCCGTGGGCCGCGTGGTAGCTCAGCATCCACGAGGTCAGCCGCGCCCCGAACCACTCCTCCCGGAAGGGGAAGGCCAGCACGACCCCCTCCGACGCGGCGCCCGTGAGCGTGCGGTACTCCGCGACGAAGGAGCTGGCGGGGACGGCGACCTGGACGTCCCACCCGAGCTCGCGGACGGCGAGCGTGGCTCGTGCGGTCGCGGACGGCGGCCCCCACAGGAGGACGGCGTCGGCGTCCGGTGCCCGCCGGCGCAGCCGCGACACCGCCGGGCCGAGCTGGCTCGCCTCGCCGTCCGCCTCGGCGAGCGCCGCGACCCGCAGGTCGGTGCGACCGAAGCCGTCGCGCAGCGCCGACGCGGCCGTCGTGCCCTCGACGGGGTCGACGACGAGCACGGCGACCGACGACGCGGCGCGTACGTCCGCGAGCCAGGTCCCGAGCCGCTCGGCCTGCACGGTCGCCGACGGCACCGTCCGGGCCACGAAGGTCGTGGCCTCGTCGAGGTCGCCGGCGAAGGCCGTGGGCAGCAGCGCGGGCACGCCCCGCCGAGCGAGGGGTGAGCGCGGACCCGTGAGCACGCCGGCCGTCTCGGGGCCGATCACGGCGGAGACACGGTGGAGCTCGGCGAGATCGGCGAGCTGTCCGGGGAGGTCGACCAGCGAGGCGTCGTCGACGACCACGAGCTCGACGTCCTCGCCCAGGAGCCCTCCGCGGCGGTTGATGGCGTCGACCGCGAGCTCGGCGCCGTTGGCGACCTCCTGGCCGAGGAACGCGCGCGGCCCCGTCAGGGGGACGAGCACCCCGAGCCGCACGTGGTCGGGCG
Source organism: Actinomycetota bacterium (assembly GCA_019348135.1). Classification (GTDB taxonomy): domain Bacteria; phylum Actinomycetota; class Nitriliruptoria; order Nitriliruptorales; family Nitriliruptoraceae; genus JAHWJY01. The sequence goes on along the minus strand of JAHWJY010000012.1, from coordinate 30,666 downwards.
TGCCGGTGCCACATGCCACGAGCGCCAGCGCGCCCGCGACGAGCAGGGCGAGGGCAGCGGACGGACGGCCGGAGGACACCGGCGGAGCCTACGGCTCCCGGTCACGCGAGGTCAGGCGGTGCGCTGGCTCTCCCAGGTGCCCGGGGGGAGGGTCTCGGCGAGCTCGGCCCGGATGATGATGCGCTCGCTGGCCGAGCCCTTCGGGTGACAGCTCGTCAGCGTCAGGCTCGCGGTCGACGTCGGGGCGATGACCTTCCAGTCCTTCGGGTCCGTGATGCAGGCCGCGAGGTCGGGGTTGTCCGGGCTCTGCACCGTCCTGCAGCGGTCGCTGGCGGGCTGGTCCGTCACGACGTAGCGGTGGTCGCCGACGGGGGTGATGAGCCAGATGACGCTGCCGACCGCGAGCTCGTCGACGCGGTTGAAGGGCTTGCCGTAGGTCGTGCGGTGACCCGCGATCGCGACGTTGCCGCTCTGACCGGGCAGGGGCGTGTTGGGGTAGTGGCCCGCGCCGGCGCGGAGCGCGGCCGGCGAGGTCCCCTCGACCACCAGCGTCTCGACCCCGATGTCGGGGATGACGATCTTGGTGAGCGCGGCACCGCTCTGGCCGCGGACCGAGTCCTCCCACTCGTCGAAGGTCTGGACCTCCATCGCGACGAACTCGTCCTGGAGGCGGTCCTGGATGACCTGCTCGGTGTAGACGTCGGTGAAGAACGGGTAGGCGAACATGCCGGCGCCGGAGACGAACAGCACCGCGACGAGGACGTTCAGGACCGCGTGGCCGACGGGACGGCGACGCAGCGCGTCCAGGAGGAAGCCGCCGGAGGAGGCACGACCGACGTCGCCCGGGCCGTCCCACGCGAAGGAGTCGTGCGGCGGGGCGCCCTCCTCGGGTCGCGTGCCGTCCGGAAGCTCCCGGGCCATGGTGGTGTTCTCCTGGGGACGAGCCACCGACTCCAGGGAGCGGGGCCGGGGACCGATGACGAGGGCGAGGAACGAGCGCGAGCCGGACGCTGCGTGGCTCGACCTGTCCAACGACCCGGCCGTGCGGGGGTTCCGGGCCGGACCTGTCCGGAGGGTACGGCAGCACCGCAGCCGCGCCCTCCCCGCCCCCCACCCCGACCCCCCCGACCGGGAGGAGCCACCGTGACCCCGACCGACGACGGCGCCGCCCGCGCCTCCGCCCTGCGCGCCCTCGTGGACAACGTCGAGCGTGTGGTCACCGGCAAGCGCGCGGTCGTCGAGCTCGCGGTCGTGACGCTCGCCGCCGGCGGTCACCTGCTGCTCGAGGACGTCCCCGGCGTCGGCAAGACCGTCCTCGCGCGGGCGTTGGCACGCTCGATCGACGGGGGGTTCGCACGGGTCCAGGGCGCGCCCGACCTCCTCCCCGCCGACATCACGGGGTCGTCGGTGTGGGACCAGCGCCTCGAGGCCTTCCGGTTCGTCCCCGGGCCGGTGTTCGCGAACGTGCTCCTGGTCGACGAGCTGAACCGCACCACCCCGAGGTCCCAGGCGGCGCTCCTCGAGGCGATGGAGGAGGGGCAGGTGTCGGTCGACGGCACCACGCACGTGCTCCCGCACCCCCACGTCGTGATCGCGACCCAGAACCCGCTCGAGCACGTCGGGACGTTCCCCCTCCCCGAGTCGCAGCTCGACCGCTTCACGGCGGCGGCCTCGCTGGGCTACCCGGACGCCAGCCAGGAGGCCGCGATCGTCCGGGCACAGGTCCGTCGCCACCCCCTCCACGACCTCACCCCGGTGCTCACGACGTCCCAGGTCGCCGAGCTCCAGCGATCGGTGCGGGAGGTGCACGTCGCCGACGAGCTCGTCGACTACGCGGTGCGGCTCACGACGGCCACGCGCACCCACCCCGACGTCGAGCTCGGCGCCTCTCCCCGCGCGTCGGTCCAGCTGGTCCACGCGGCGCAGGCCCTGGCCGCGCTCCGCGGCCGCGGCTTCGTGCTGCCGGACGACGTCAAGGAGCTCGCCGGCTCGGTGCTCCCCCACCGCCTCGTCGTCCGCCGCGGGCTCGGCGGCGACCGCCCCGACCCGCGCGGCGTCGTGGCGGGTCTCCTGCAGCAGGTGGCCGTCGAGGCACCGGTGTGACGCGGACCCGCCGGTCCGACGCCACGACGACCGTCCCGCCCGCGGACGGGGACGGGTGGGTCGCGCTCGCCACGACCCGCACCCGGGTGACCCGCCGAGCGGCGATCCAGACCCTGCTCGGTGCGCTGCTCTACGTCGCCGGCGCCAACGTCTCGGCGGGCTGGGTGGTCGCGCTCTCGGCCGTCGTGCTCGGCAGCCTCCCGTGGGCGTGGTGGACGGCGCGGCGCGCCGCACGGACCCTGGCGGTCCGACGCACGCTCCCGGCGACGGTGACGGCCGGCAACCCCGTGACCACCCGTCTCGAGGTGCGGGCGCGGACGGCCGCCATGGCCGTGGTCGAGGACGACCTCACGGGGACCGTCGGCGTCGCCACCGGGCTGTCCGACGGCGTCGACCTCAGCGCCACCACCGTCCTGCGCCGTGGCCGTGGGGTCACCGGCGAGGTGCGCGTGGGTCTCTCCGACCCGTTCGGCCTCGTCACGGTCGCGGCGGCCGCCGGGGTCCCGTCGCCCGCCGAGGTCCTGCCGGCCGTGCCGGAGCTGCGCCGGCGCGGGCTCCCACGGGCCTGGGCGACCGACGCCGGCGGGGCCGCACGCCGACCCGGCGCCGGCGTCGACCTGCTCGGTGTGCGCGAGTACCGCCGCGGCGATCCGCTCCGGGCCGTCGCGTGGCGTGCCTCCGCGCGCCGTGACCAGCTGGTGGTGCGCGAGCTGGAGGATCCCGCCCGCGTGCGCGTGCGCGTCGAGCTGGCGCCCGGGACCTGGGAGGCCGATGCGCTCGACCGTGCCCTGGAGCTCACGTGCGCCATCGCGGAGGATGCGACCGGCGCGGGTCACCCGACCGAGGTGGGCGTCGACGGGGGCGTGGGTCCCTGGTCCCCGTCGCTGCGACGCATGCTGGCGTCGGTGCCGCCCCACGCCGGTGCGCCGGCACGCCCGCTCGACGCGGTCGTCGGCGGCCCCGCGGAGGTGGTGATCGGACTCGCTCCGACCGCCGACGGGGTCGCGGTCACCCGCACCACGGGTGGCGAGCGCGAGGTCCTCGGCAGCGTCCGTGCGGACGCGGAGCTCGCCGAGCTCGAGGCGTGGCTCGACCGCCGGCTGCAGGTGCCGTCGTGAGGCCGCTCGACGCGGTCCGGCGCGTCAACCGGACGACACGGCCCGAGGACTCGGTCCTGACGCGCGCGACGGTCCTCGGGACCGTCGTGCTCGCCGTCCTCGCGACCTGGGTGAGCGGCGTCGCCGCCAGCGGGGACGCGCTCGCCGCGCTCGTCCTCCTGCCGCTGGGGGCGTGGGTCTCCTACCGCCGGCGTGCCGACGACAACCTCCTCATCAAGCTCGCCATCACGGTCGGCGCCGGTCTCGCCCTCGCACGGTTCTTCGGGGACGTCCGGATCGCCGCGACGATCGACGACACCCGCGCCCCGCTGACGGGGCTGTTCCTCGCCGTCCAGGTGCTGCACGGCTTCGATCTGCCGCAGCGGCGCGACCTCGGGTTCACCCTGGCGTCGTCGCTCACGCTGGTCGCGCTCGCCGGGGTGTCCACCCACGCCGGCGCGTTCGGCCTGCTGCTCGTCGTCTACGTCGCGCTGGCCGCGGTCGCCCTGGCCGGGCTGCAACGGTCCGCGGCCCGGCAGCGGGCCGACGAGCTCGAGCGCGACGACGGGCGCGCGCGGTTCGCCGGCGGCGACCCGGAGCACCGCCCCCCCGGGTCGGACCCTCACCCCTCCGGCCGCCGGGCGCTCGCGGCGACCGTGGCCTCGTCCGGCAGCGGGCTGGTCCGAGCCGCGGGTCCCGTGCTCCTCGTCGGGCTCCTCGTCTTCCTCCTGCTGCCGCGCTCGGACACGTCGACGATCGGGCGGCTGCCGTTCTCCGGCTTCCCGTCCGTCCGGCTGCCGTCGTCGGCGGTCGTCAACTCCGGGCTCAACGGCGGCGGCAGCGGGACCCCGGACGACCGCGGGGGTGCGCCACTCGCGTTCTCGAGCGACGCGTACTTCGGCTTCGCCGAGCACGTCGACCTGCGGACCGCGGGTGAGCTGTCCGACGACCCGGTCCTGCGCGTCCGCGCCGACCGGCCGCGCCTGTGGCGCGGCATGGTCTTCGACACCTACGACGGCGTGGGGTGGTCACGTAGCAGCCCCGAGCCGGATCCCCTCTACGGCCTGCCGGTCCGACTCATGCCGCAGCACATCGGCACCGACGTGACCGGGAGCCTCCCGGGCAGCCGGATGGACCGGCTCGTGCAGACCTACGAGCTGCTCGAGGACACGCCCAACCTGATCTTCGCCGCCTCCGAGGCGCGCGAGGTCCACCTCTCGGCCGGTCAGGTGAGCCGCTGGGAGGACGGGACGCTCTCGACCAACGGCGAGCAGGAGGTCGGCATCGTCTACTCGGTCGTCTCCGCCATCGACGTGACCCCGGCCGACGTCCTGCGCGGCCGGACCGGTCACACCCCCGACGAGGTCGTGGAGACCTACACGGCGCTCCCCGCCGACCTCCCCGAGCGGGTGCACGAGCTCGCGGAGGAGCTGACCGAGGGGCTGCCCACCAACCACGCCAAGGCCGAGGCGGTCGAGACGTGGCTGGGCGAGCACACGGAGTACACCCTCGACGCGCCGCCCGTGCCCCCGGACGCCGATCCCGTCGACCACTTCCTGTTCGCGTCCCGGCAGGGCTGGTGCGAGCCGATCGCCGCATCGATGGCGGTGCTGCTCCGCAGCGCCGGCGTGCCGGCGCGGTTCGCGACGGGGTTCCAGCCCGGCACGCGCAACCCCATCACCGGGGTGTACGACGTCAAGCTCTCGGACGCGCACGCCTGGGTCGAGGTGTGGATCCCGCAGCACGGCTGGATCGCCTTCGACCCCACCGGCGCGGTCCCGCAGGCCGTCGACGGGACCGAGCCCCCGACCATCCCCCTCGTGGAGCTCCTGCGTGCCGCCGGCAGCGCGCTGGCGGGCGCGGTCCCGGCCCCCGTCCGCGCCGTCGCGCGCGACCTCGGTCGTGCGGTCGCGGACGCGCCGCTCGCCTGGGCGGGCGCGACCGCGGTCCTCGCCGGCGCGGTCGCCGGCGGCGTCGGCTGGCGCCGGATCCGGTCGGCGCGGCGCCGACGCGACGCCGGATCGGCCTACGACCGGCTCGCCCGGCTCCTCGCCGAGCACGGCGTCCCACGTGACCCGTGGCAGACGCCACGGGAGCACCTCCGCCGCATCCGGCTGCGACTGCCGGACCTCCCGGACGCGCCGGTCGCCGCGCTCGTGGGGACCGAGGAGTCCCGCCGCTACGCGGACGCGTCCGGGACGCCGCGCGCCCCGGACGAGACGGCGAGCCCGGACGAGGAGCGCTGGCTCGACGAGGTCAGGGCGTCGCTGTCGTCCGGAACGGCGGCCGCGCCGGGGTGCTGACGGGCGGCTCGCCGGGGCGGAGCTCGGCCGTGGCCACGGCCGTCACGCGGCGCGCGGCCAGCCGCGTCACGACCAGCGCGGGCACGGCGACGCTGACCGCGACCTCGACGCTCGCGGCGCCCGTGACGCACGTGCATGCGTCGAGGCGCGCGTCGGCGGCGTCGGCGACCCGCAGCGCCTCGCGCGCCGGATCGCCGGCGGCTCGTCCCCGCGGATCGGCGACGACGATCGCCGCGAGCGCGGCCGCGTCCGCGGTGGCCTGGGCCCGGGACGCCGCCGCGAGGTAGGCGACCACGTCCACGACGAGCAGCAGGACGAGCGCCGCAGCCGCGACGGCGACGCCGAGGACCGGGACGATCGAGCCGTCCTCGCCACGGGGCGCGGCCGCCGCGGTCACGGCCCGACCACCGGCTCGACCCGGGCGACGGCGCGGGCACGCACCGTCGGCGAGAAGGGTCCCAGCGTCGAGGTCCAGCGGACCTCGACGGTGACCACGTCGCCGGCGCGTCGACCGGGCGGGGAGATCGCGACCTGCACGGGCATGCCGTCGGCGGCGTCCCGTGCGAGGCGCACGACGGCGTCGTCGGACGTGGTGGTGGCGGCGACGCGGGCGCCCGCCCGGGCGGCCTCCTGCACGAGCAGGAGGTCGCGCCCGAACGCGAGCACGTGGAACAGCAGCAGGACCAGGAGGAGCACGACCGCGGTCCCCATCGCCGCCTCGAGCGTCACCACGCCCGACGCGCCGGGCTCAGGCGCCCACGATGGCCTTCGCCTTCGTGAGCACGGCGCCGAGCAGCTCCCAGATGGCCCCGCCGGAGGCCCACTTGATGGCGAGTCCGGTGATGGTGGCACCGAGCACGGCGAGCAGGCCGTACTCGGTGACGAGTGAGCCGTCCTCGTCGGGCACACGGGCGGCGAGGGTCGCGGGCGGACGTGCGGGCAGGTGGTGTCGTCGGGACACGTCGGTTCCTTCCGTCGGGGATGGGTCGGGGAAGTCGTGGACGGGGTGCGGCGGGTCCGGCGCGCGGGGGACGGCGCCATCACCAGGCACCCGCGTGGCCGAGGCCGTCGGCGACGAGGGGTGCGCCGAGCAGCAGCACCGACGCCGGCAGCAGGAACAGGGCCGTCGGGACCGTCAGCAGCGCCGGCAGCCGTTCGGCGGCGGCGAGCGCGTCGGCGAGCCGCTCGGCCCGCAGGTCCGAGGCGAGCGCCCGCAGCGGGGTGGCCGCCGGCGCCCCCCACCGCCGCGTGGCGCCCAGGACCCGGACGAGGGGGAACAGCGGCCCGCCGACCCGGTCGTCGACCCGACCCAGCTCCGCGGCCAGGGCCAGTCGGTCGAGCGCGGGGCGGTCGCCGACGCCCGCTCCGCCGACGAGCCGCAGCGCCACCGACGTGGACGTCCCGCCGGCGAGGGCCGTGGCCAGGAGATCGGCGACCTCGTCGAGGTCGGGGTCCAGCCGTCGGCCGCGTGGCGGTCGTGGTGCCCGCGCGCGTCGCACCACCGCCCACACGAGCGCCGCCCCGGCGAGGAGCAGCGCCGCCGCGAGCGCGAGCACGACCGCTCCGGCCGGGGTGGCGTAGAACCCCAGCAGGTCGACCCCGAGCACGCGACCGAGGCCGGGCACGAGCACGACCGGCAGGCAGGTGAGCCCGACCGCGACGGCCCGCGCCTGGGCGGTCGCGACCCGGACGGCCCGCTCGCGGCTGCGCTCGTCCTCGAGCGCGGCCAGCGCCGCGTCGAGCGCCGGGACCAGCGGGGCCCCCACCTCCAGCGCCACACCGACCGCCCGACGGACGCGTGGTGGGACGCCGGCGAGGTCACCGACCGGGGCGCCCGCCACGATCCGTCCCCGCAGGTCGGCCAGGGCCTCGACGGGTGAGGTGGCCGCGGTCACGGGGTCACCTCCCGGACCACCGGTCCGTCGGGCCCGGCGCCGACCTCGGCGACGGCGGCCACGTACCGGCCCCGGGACGTGTCACGGTCGAGCGCGACGACGACGTCGAGCGCGCTCGCGAGCTGTGCCCGGGCGGCCGCCTGCGGCAGACCCGTCAGCAGCGCCATGCCCTCGAGCCGCACCAGGGCGTCCCGAGCGCCGTTCGCGTGGACGGTCGACATCGAGCCGTCGTGACCGGTGTTCATGGCCTGGAGCAGGTCGGCGACCTCGGCTCCGCGGACCTCGCCGACGACGAGCCGGTCGGGTCGCATCCGCAGGGCGTTGCGGACCAGCTCGGCGACCGTGGACGCCCCGGCACCGTCCGGGCTCGGGGGCAGCACCCGGAGGTGGAGCGAGTGCGGCGCGGGCCGCGACAGCTCGGGCGCGTCCTCGATGACCAGCACCCGGTCCTCGGTCACGTCGGCCAGCAGCCGCGCGAGCAGGGTCGTCTTGCCCACGCCGGCGCGACCGCACACGACGAGGTTGCGACGCTCCGCGACGAGCCGGCGCAGCAGGTCACGCTGCCCGGCCGTGACCGATCCCGACGCCTCGAGCTCGGCCCAGGAGGGGACGACCGCCGCGACCCGTCGCAGCGTGACCACCGGATGCTCGGTGAGCGGCGGCAGGAGCGCGTGCAGCCGCAACCCCCCGGGCAGGACGGCGTCGGCCGACGGGTGCGCCCGGTCGAGCCGCGCCCCCACCGGCCCGAGCACGCGCTCGAGGGTGCGCAGGACGTGCTCGTCGTCCCGGAAGGCGACCGCCGCCCGCTCGAGCCGGCCGCCGCGGTCGACCCACACCTCGTCGGGTCGGTTCACCATCACGTCGGTGACGCCCGGATCGCGCAGGAGCGCCTCGAGCGGCCCGAGACCGCCGAGCTCGTCGACGAGCGAGCGCACGAGCGTGGCCCAGCGCGCCGGCGAGACGACCACGCCCTCGGCGGCGAGGGCCCGGGCGACGGCCCGCCGGAGGGCGGCACGGTCGAGGGGCCGGCTCGCGACGTCGGGATCGTCCACGACCCGCCGTTCGACGGCGGCGCGGAGCCCCTCGGCGAGCGCCCCCGGTGCGTCAACGGCCACGGCGCACCTCCGGGGTGACGAGCGGACGCAGCGCCCGCAGGTAGCTGGCCGGCAACGCCGTGGGCACGTGTCCGAGCAGTCCGGCCCGCGCCACCCGCGACGAGCGCGGGACCATGACGACCGGTCGCCGCGCGGCCGCCGCGACGACGGCGGGGATGGGGGCGAGTCCGTCGTCGAGCACCACGGCGATGCCGGCCGCGGACCGCTCGAGCCCCGCGACGCCCGCCGCGTCGCGCCGGAGGACGAGCACGTCGGCGTCGTCGCTCCGTCCCACGTCGCGGACGACCACGGCCGCCGGCCCCGGGTCGACCGGGACCCCGACCGGCGGCGCCGTCGTGCGCACGACCCGGAGCCCCGGGACGCCGGGGACCGGCCGTGCCTCGTCGAAGGTCCGTGGTGCCGCGAGGGTGTCGAGCTCGACGAGCCGGGGCGTGGCCATCGGCACGATCCCCGCGGCGAGGACCAGCGTGGTCCCGAGCCGCCAGGCGGCGAGGGCGCCGACGGCGAGCGCCACCGTCGTGGTCCCGACCCCACCGGCGGCGCCCCCGACCCGGAGGACCAGCTCGTCGGTGGCCGGCGGCCGCGTCCGGGCGAGGAGCCCGGCCGCGGTGGCGACGAGGGTGTCGCGGGCGTCGGGCCAGCCGACGACAGCGGCGGGGCGCAGTCGCCGCGTGGCGGTCGCGACGGTGACCGGCGGGTCGTCCGCGCCCACCAGCAGCACGGTCGGGATGTCGGCGGGCCGGTCGCCCGCCACGTCTGCGACGGCGGGGACGTCGGCGAGGCGCAGCCGGGCCGGGAGACCGCCGGCGTCGCCGTCGACGGGCTGCCACCCGAGCACGCCCTCGACCCACGCCACGACCCGCCCCGCGTCCGGCCGTGCCAGCTCGAGCAGGACGGGCAGCGCCTCGAGCGGCTCAGCGGTGGACGGCGTCGCCGCCGCCCCGCCCCGCACACCGTCGTCCACGTCCGTCCTCCCCGTCGCCGGGACGCTACGGAGGGAGAGGGGTGCGTCGAGCGGGAGACGGCCGGGGGCTGTGGACGGGGCCACCGGCGTCCCGAGCGGGGCGACGACTACCCTGCCCGCACGCCAGGAGGGGGAGCACGCTGAGCAACGACCGGGCCGGGGCGGAGGACCGTCTCGACGAGCTCGACGAGCTCGCGCGCGCGGCCGGCGGGCCGGCCCCGGAGCGCTCGGAGACCGAGGAGCGCTACGCCCGCCCCGACGCCGACCGGCTCAACGACACGATCCTCGCCGAGGTCGCCGGCCGACGAACGGGCGCGACGGAGGCGGTCTTCTTCGATCTCGACAAGACCATCATCGCGCGGTCCTCGACGCTCGTGATGTCGCGGACGTTCCTGCGGGACGGCCTCATCTCCCCCACCACGGTGCTGAAGAGCCTCTACGCCCAGATCGTCTACCAGCTCGTCGGGGCGGACCACGAGCGCATGGAGCAGATGCGCCACGCGATGCTCGATCTCACGAAGGGCTGGGAGGCCGAGCGCATCCGTCGGCTCGTGCGCGAGACGATGGAGCAGGTCATCTCCCCGCTCGTCTACCAGGAGGCGCTCGACCTCTTCGCCGAGCACCGACGCGCCGGCCGTGACATCTGGATCGTGTCCTCCTCCGGTGAGGAGATCGTCGTCCCGTTCGCCGAGCACCTCGGGATCGCGGACGTCATCGCGACCCGCAGCGGTCTCGACGACCAGGGTCGCTACGACGGGACCCTCGAGTTCTACGCCTACGCCGGCAACAAGGCGACGGCCGTGCGGCAGATCGCGGAGGTCCGGGGCTACGACCTCAGCGCCTCCTACTGCTACTCCGACTCCATCACCGACCTGCCGTTCCTCAACACGGTCGGCCACCCGGTGGCGGTCAACCCGGACCGCGAGCTCCGCGCCGCGGCCCAGGCGATGGGGTGGCCGGTGCGCGACTTCGTCGCGCCGGTCACGCTCCGCAGCCGGCTCCCCGACGTGCAGCGGCCGTCCGGCGAGGTGCTGGTCGGCGCCGTGGGCGCGATGGTCGTGGCCCTGGCCGTCTGGCGCTTCGTCCTCCGCGGCGAGGAGTAGACGGGGACCACTACCCTCCCCCGTCTCCGTCGGTGACGGACCGTGGGAAGGGTGGACGTGGACGAGCCGGTCACGCAGGGCAACGAGGGCCGCGAGGCGGCGGTCGCCTCGCTCGCCGACCGACTGCCGACCCCGCTGCGTCCCCTCGCGCGCATCGCCTACAACTACCGGTGGTCGTGGCTCCCCGGGGGGCACGACCTGTTCGCCCGGCTCGACGTGGACCGGTGGCGGCGTGTCGACCGCAACCCGGTCCGGGCCCTGATCGAGGCCACGCCGGCGGCGCTCGCCGAGGCCGCGGCCGACACGGCCTACGTGGCGGAGGTCGACCGCATCGCGGCGGCTCTCGCCGCCGACCTCGCCCGGGCACCCGCCGAGGTGGACGGCGTCGGCCCCTCGGCGCCGATCGCCTACGTCTGCGCGGAGTTCGGCATCCACCCGTCGCTCCCGATCTACTCGGGCGGGCTGGGGGTGCTCGCCGGCGACATCTGCAAGGAGGCGTCGGACCTCGCCCTGCCCTTCGTCGGCGTGGGCCTGTTCTACCGCCGCGGGTACTTCCACCAGCGCGTGAACCTCGCCGGGTGGCAGCAGGAGTACTGGACCGAGGTCGATCCCGACCTCCTCCCCGCCGCACCGGTGCTGGCGGACGACGGCTCGCCCCTCGAGATCCACGTCCCCCTGTGGGACCGGCAGGTGACGGTGCGGGCGTGGCGGGTGGACGTCGGTCGCGTCCCGCTCTTCCTCCTCGACAGCGACGTCGCCGGCAACGACCCGGCCGACCGGTGGATCACGGCCCGCCTCTACGACGCCAACCGGGACGTCCGCCTCGCGCAGTACACCGTCCTCGGGCTCGGATCCGTGCGCATCCTGCGCGCCATGGGCATCGAGCCCGGCCTCGTGCACCTGAACGAGGGGCACGGGGCGCTGTCCGTCCTGGAGCTCGCCACCGACGGCACCGACGGCGCCGACGCCGCGGGCCTCGACCTCGACGCCGCCGTCGCCGCCAGCCGGGACCGCGTCGTGTTCACGACCCACACCCCCGTCGCGGCCGGCAACGAGACGTACGAGCCGTGGCGGATCGTGACCGTCCTCGAGCAGCTGCCCGGCCGGTTCGGCAGCGACCCCCGGGCGCTGCTGTCGCTCGGTCGCGTCGACCCGGAGGAACACGAGTCCGAGGCCGGCATGACCCCGCTCGCGCTCCGGGCGGCCCGCCACGTCAACGCGGTGAGCCGGCGCCACGGTGAGGTGGCCCGCGGCATGTGGGCCCCGCTGTTCGGCACCGACGCCGCCGACACCCCGATCGGGCACGTCACCAACGGCGTGCACCTCCCGACCTGGATGGCGCCCTCGATCCGTGCCCTCCTCGACCGTCACCTCGGCGAGGACTGGACCCGCCGGGCCGACGACCGCGCGACGTGGGAGCCGGTGCTCGACATCCCCGACGCCGAGCTGTGGGAGGCGCGTCGCGCCGCCCGACACCGGCTCATCGACTACGTCAAGGACCGCATCGCGACCGACCGGCTCGCCCGCGGCGAGGACATCGCCTACGCCCAGCGTGCCGTCCGGGCGCTCGACCCCGACGCGCTGACCCTCGGCTTCGCGCGGCGCGTGGCGTCCTACAAGCGCCTCTACCTGTTGCGCCACGACGTCGAACGCGCCCTGAAGCTGCTCGACGGCCCGTCGCCCGCACAGCTGCTGTTCGCCGGCAAGGCGCACCCGGCGGACGACGGCGCCAAGGGCATCCTCAAGTCGATGTTCGACCTCCGCGGCGCCAGCCACGTCGCCGACCGCATCGTCTTCCTCGAGGACTACGGCATGACGAGCGGCTCCATGCTGACCGGCGGCTGCGACGTGTGGCTGAACGTCCCCCGCCCCCCGCTCGAGGCGAGCGGCACCTCGGGGATGAAGTCCGCGCTGTCCGGCGGCCTCAACCTCTCGGTCGCCGACGGGTGGTGGGACGAGGCCTACGACGGCACGAACGGCTGGACCATCTCCGGCGCGGAGGACCCCGACCACGCGACCCAGGACCAGCGTCACGCCAACGAGCTCTACGAGCTCCTCGAGCGCCAGGTCGTCCCGCTGTGGGCGAAGCGCGACGCGGACGGTGTCCCCGTGGGGTGGTGCCGGATGGTCAAGGCCTCACTCGTGACGGTCGGCCCGCGGTTCTCGGCCACGCGGATGATGCGCGACTACGTCGAGACCGTCTACCGCAGCTGACGAGCCCCGCCGGGGTCCCCCGGACGGGCGTCGTCGTGGACCGTCTCAGCTGGTCGACTTCTTGGCGGCCTTCTTCGCCGGGGCCTTCTTCGCCGTCGACTTCTTCGCCGTCGACTTCTTCGCCGTCGACTCCTTCGCGGTCGACTTCTTGGCCGTGGACCTCTTCGCGGACGACTCCGTGCCGGCGGCGTCGGCGACGGCCGAGCGGTCCTTCGGATCGCGGTCGCGGACGGGCTCACCGTGGTCGTGGTCGTGCGCCTCGCCCTGGTGCTCCGACTCGAAGTCCTGATGCGGCAGGTGGCTGTGCTCGATGCCGGGGTGGTCGTGGGCGTGCGAGTGCGACCACGCCAGGTGCTCGAACCCGTCGAAGGTGCGGTTGTGGGTCACGTGCCAGTGCTCGTGGTCGTGCACGAGCTCGTCGTGACGGTGCTGCTCGAAGCCAACGCTGTTGCCCTCGGCCATGTTCGGACCTCTCCACTCGGGTACCGGGTCCTCGACGGTAGGAGCGGCCGAGCAGCCCCGCCGGAGCCAGGACACCCCCGGTGGGACAGGGGCCGTACCGACGGCTGCACGGCTCAGCCGAGCGGGTCCAGCGCCGCGCGCAGGAGGGGGGACGGTGGAAGGACGTCCAGGAGACCGTCCCACCCCAGCGTCACGACCTGGGGCCCCGCGGCCCCGGGGGCCACCTGGTACTGGTCGAAGTGCAGCGTGAGGCCGGCCGCGTCGACGACGAAGCGCCGCAGGAGGTCGGGGTCGGCGGCCGCGCCCGCCCGGACGCCGGGCTCGGCCCACCCGTCGCCCGTGGGATCGAGCGCGGCGACGAGCAGCGGCACCACCTCCGCCGACACCGTGCCGTAGACGTCCGACCCCGGCACGAACAGCTCCGGCAGCTCGACGGCACGACCCGTCGACAGCTCGAACGTGACGGTCTCGACCACCGTCTCGGGGTGCGCCATCCCCTGGTGCATCGACGTCACCGTGAACGCGACGGAGAGGAGCGACGCGGTCGCGGAGCCGGGTGTCGGTCGGACCTCCAGGAACCCCGGCGCGAAGCCCTCGGCGTCGGCGCCCGCCACCACGAAGGCCCGGTCCTCGCGCTCGAAGCGGGCGAGCTCGGCGTCGAACCAGCCGGCCAGGTACCGGTCGATCGCGGACGCGACGTCCGCGGGGACGCCCTCGACGACGGGCAGCGACGCGTCGACGAGGTAGGTGTCGGTCGCGGTGCGGACACCGCGGTAGGTCACGACGGGGGTCGACCGCACCTCCGCGGACGCGGCGACGGCGGACGCGCCGCGATCAACGGTGACGGGCCCCGCGTCCGATGCGCACGCGACGGCCACGACGGCGACCGCGAGCACGGCCAGCACCGGCCTCGACCTCACGACCGTCCCCCCGTCCCGGGGGACGCGGGACGTCCCCGTTCAGGAGACGCGCGGGACAGCCGGAAGGTTCCCGCGGACCGACGGATCGGCCGCGGTCGGGCGCCCCGTCAGCTGTAGTCGCGGTGGTAGGTCACCCGTCCGGCGTCGTCGAGGGTCAAGAACGACGCCCGCGGGAGCTCGTTCCAGCGCCGACCCCCGGCGGTGTAGGAGATCGTCCACTCGACCGCGACGGCGTCCCCGGCGGGCGACTCGATCACCTGCTTCTCCGCGATGTCGATCTCCTCCTTGCCGCCCAGGAAGTCCTTGAGGTACGCCTGGATCAGGAGGTTGCCGCGGTGCGGGGGGTTGTACGGCTCGAGGTAGAGGGCGTCGGCCGTGTAGATCTCGGCCATGTCGGAGACGTCGCCACGCTCCATCATCTCGCTGAGGCGGCCCCAGACCTCGGCTGCGTGCCCCACTCGATCCTCCGTGTCGTACGAACGTGCGACGCCGCGCGGCGTCCCGGTCCCGGGAGGATAGTCAGCGCTGCCCGCGCGCCGTAACACGGGGCCGCGCCGCTTCGTGCCCGGGCGGTCCGTCGCCCTAGCCTGCCGCCGGACCCACCCCCTCCTACCCCGGAACAGGCGACCCCGTGACCGAACCCCGCACGGTCGAGCGCCGCGCCCCCGAGCTGTGGGGCGAGGTCGACGGCGCGCGCTTCATCGCCGACCTCGCCCGCGGTGGCACGTGGGACGCACCGCACGCGCAGCTCCTCGGCTACCGCATCGTCGCCGTCTCGCCGGGTCGGATCGAGCTGGACTGGGAGGTCCCCGAGGCGCTCCTGAACCCGGCCGGCATCGCCCACGGGGGGTTCCTGGTCGCGCTCCTCGACGACGCCGCGGGACTCGCCGTCGCATCGCGCTACCCCCGGTTCGTGCCGCAGCTGACGGTCCAGCTGACGACGGACTTCCTCGCGGCCGTCCCTCCCGGCGTCACCCACCGCGTCGAGGGCACGCTCGTCCGCGGGGGACGGTCGACGAACGTGGCCGACGCCGTGCTGCGGTCCCCGGACGGCGCGGTCCTGACCCGCTGCACGGGCATCTTCCAGCCCAACCGGGCGGTCGTGCCGCGGGAGCACTGGCACGAAGCGGGGCTCGGGAGCGGCGGCCCCGCGTAGCACGTCGCCCCCGCCGGCGGCGGCCCGATCCGACGATCCGACCCTCCATCCACAGGTTTCCACACCCCCGCGGGGGCCCGCTCGCCGGCCGGTCGCTCCCCGCGAGGACACCGTCCACCCGGACAGGGAAGAACCCCCAGACCACGGCGGTCATCCACAGGGAGCCGTGGACAACCCGCCTCGGAGGCCCCCGGCCGCCCCCCGAACCGGCGCGGACTGTGGACGACCTGTGGATGAGCCCGGGAGAGGCCTGGGGACATCCGGCGGGCCTGTCCACAGGGACCGGCCCGTCAACGCCGCCCCCGCGTCACGCAGCGTCGAAGGCGACGGGACGCACCGCGTCCGGGGCGGATCCGCGCCCACCGCCGGCGCCGGACGGTGGCCGGTCCGTGGCGTGCGCCCTGCGTGACACCCGGCCGGGAGGCGGGCACGGTCGGGCAGGAGTCGGACGTACCCAGCGCGAACACCCCATCCGTCTCCCTCTGCGTCGCACCGACGGGTGCGTCGTGGGAGACACGAGGCGGTAGGTCTGGAGGGGGCCTACCGCCTCGGCCTCCCCCCACGGGGTCCACACCCGGCTCCCGGGTCCGGCAGACTGCCGCTCCCCGACCAGGACCGCGCATGGCCACGCTCCCCGACGTCACGACCGTCCCCGCCGACCTCGACGACGTGGCGCGGGCCGTGGTCGCGGGATCGGCCCGGGCACGCTCGGAGCTCGACTCGCTCGTCCGCATCCCGTCCGTCAGCGCCGCCGACCCCGGGGTCGGCGGCGGGGCGTGCCGCCGGTCCGCGGAGCGGACCGCCGAGATCCTCCGCGACGCCGGTCTCACCGACGCGCACCTGCTCGAGGTCGATGGCGCCCACCCCTACGTCTACGGCAGCAGGCTCGACGCCGGCGCCGACGCCCCGACCGTGCTCCTCTACGCCCACCACGACGTCCAGCCCACCGGCAACGCGGCGAACTGGTCGTCGGACCCGTTCGAGCCGGTCGAGCGGGACGGTCGGCTCTACGGGCGTGGCACGGCCGACGACAAGGCGGGGATCCTGGTGCACGTGGCGGCGATCCGCGCCTGGGTCGAGAGCCGCGGCGCGCTGCCGGTCAACGTCAAGGTCGTCATCGAGGGCGAGGAGGAGATCGGTTCGCCCCACCTCGGCGCCTTCCTCGAGCAGCATGCCGAGACGTTGCGCGCCGACGTCATCGTGCTCACCGACCTGCCGAACTGGAAGGTCGGCTGGCCGGGACTGACCTACGCGCTGCGCGGCATGGGTGAGCTCGAGGTGACCCTCACCGCGCTCGCGCAGCCGGTCCACTCCGGGATGTGGGGCGGACCGGTGCCCGATGCGCTCACCGCGATGGTCCGACTCCTGGCGACGCTCCACGACGACGACGGCCGCATCGCCGTCGCCGGCTTCGCCGCCGACGTCCGGCCCCCGACGCTCGAGGAGCGCACGCGGCTGGAGGAGCTCGGCGAGGACCGGGACGAGTTCCGCCGCGAGGTCCGCATGCGCGACGGGGTGACCTTCATCGGCGACGCGGACGTGAGCCTCTGGGAGCGGATCTGGCGCCAGCCGACCATCACACCCATCGGCATCGACGCCCCCTCGGTCGCCGATGCCTCCAACACCCTGCTCGCGGCCGTCCGCGCCAAGCTGTCGACCCGCTTCGCACCCGGGCAGGACCCGGACCGTGCCCTCGCCGCGCTGCGCGACCACCTGGTCGCCCACACCCCGTGGGGGCTCGACTGCGAGGTCACGATCGGGGAGCGCAACGCGGCCTGGACGACCACGCCGGGCGGACCCGCGTGGGACGCCGCCGTGGCGGCCATGACCGCCGCCTACGGCCGGGCACCGGCCGCCCTCGGGTGCGGCGGCTCGATCCCCTTCGTGCAGCCGTTCAGCGACGCGTTCGGCGGCGCGCCGTGCCTGCTGACGGGCATCGAGGACCCGGCCACGAACGCCCACGGCGAGGACGAGTCGTTGCACCTCGGCGACTTCGTCAAGGCCTGCCTGGCCGAGGCGTTCCTGTTCGCCGGCCTCCGCGAGCACCTAGCGTCCTGACCCGGGCGAGGACCGGTCGACCGGGGGGAGCGTCGTGATCCAGCTGCAGGCGCTGGCGGAGCGGGTCCGGGGCAGCCTCTTCTGGGTCCCGATGCTCTTCGTGGCCGTCGCGTCGGCGCTCGCGTGGCTCGTGCTGCGCCTCGACGTGGCGTTCGTCGACGATCTCGGCCGCACCCCGCTGCTCGTCTCGACCACCGTCGACTCCGCCCGCTCGCTCCTCAGCACGATCGCGGGGGCCACCATCACCGTCGCCGGGATCGTGTTCTCGGTGACCGTCGTGTCGGTCCAGCTGGCGTCGAGCCAGTACTCCCCGCGCGTGCTGCGCAACTTCCTGCGCGACCGGTTCCAGCAGCGGGTCATCGGGGTCGTCGTCGCGACGTTCACCTACTGCATGTTCGTCCTGGCCTCCATCCGCCTGCCCGAGCCGGACGCCACCGTGGAGGCGGCGCCGAGCCTCGCCGTCACGGTCGCCATCGTGCTCGCCGTCGTCTCCATCCTCGCCATCGTCGGGTTCATCGACCACTCCGCCCGCTCCATGCAGGCGGGCGAGATCATCGAACGGGTCACGGCCGAGACGCGTTCGCGGATCCGCTCGCTGTACCTGCCACGCGACGAACGGCGCTCGCCGGAGCCGGTCTCGCCGAGCCCGCCGCCACTCGACGCGCCCAAGCGCGTCCTCCGCGCCTGGCGGAGCGGCTGGGTCCAGCAGATCTCGACGGACGCCCTCCTGCGGGTGGCGCCGCCCGGCAGCTACCTCCGGCTGGACACCCGCGTCGGGGCGTACGTGATCGAGGACACCCCCATCCTCACGGTCTGGGGCCACGGCGAGCTCGACGACGAACCGCTCCACCAGGGCTTCGTGTTCGGTCGGTCGCGCACCATGCAGCAGGACGTCGCCTTCGGCATCCGTCAGCTCGTCGACATCGGCCTGCGTGCCCTCTCGACGGGCGTGAACGACCCCACCACCGCCCACGAGGTCATCGAGCACCTGGGCTCCCTGCTGGCGGAGCTGTTCCAGCACGACCTCCCGCCGCGCATCCACACCGACGAGGAGGGACGGGTGCTCGCCATCCCGGACCGTCCCGAGCACGCGGACCACGTCGACCACGCCCTCGACCAGCTGCGGGTCGCGGCCGCCGGGCAGCCGGCGGTCCTGGTGGACCTGCTCGCGACCATCCGGTCGCTCGACGAGCTGCTCGCCGACCTGGGACTCGACCACCACCGTCCCCAGCTGCGGGCGCACATCCGCCTGATCGTCGAGGCGGTGGAGTTCGGCTCCCTGGCGCCGGCCGACCGTCACCGCGTCCTGGCCGCGGTACCCAGCCTGCGGGACGGGGAGGGCGAGCGGTGATCCGCATCCGCGCCATCGGCGACCGCTTCCGGGGCAGTCTCTTCTACGTCCCGTCGCTGTTCGTGGTCCTGGCGGCAGCGCTCGCGTGGGGTGTCATCCGCTTCGAGAGCGGCGCCGTCTCGGGGGGCGGCAGCACCCGCCTGCTGCTGTCGGTCACGGTCGAGTCCGCCCGCTCCATCCTCGGCACCATCGCCGGCGCGACCATCACCGTCGCCGGGATCGTCTTCTCCGTCACGGTGGTCTCGGTGCAGCTGGCCTCCACCCAGTTCACGCCGCGGGTGCTGCGTGGGTTCCTGCGGGACCGCTTCCAGCAGAACATCATCGGCATCATCGTCGGGACGTTCACCTACTGCACCCTGGTGCTCGCGACGATCCGGGTGACCGGGACCGGTGACCGGGACGAGGCCGCCGCCCCGAGCCTGGCCGTGACGATCGCCATCGTCCTCGCGGTCGCGTCGATCCTCGGCATCGTCGCGTTCATCGACCACAGCGCCCGGTCCATGCAGGTGGGCCACATCATCCGCCGGGTGACCGCCGAGACGCGGGAGCGGATCGCCGTCCTCTACGGGGACGCCGACGACGACGAGCACCCGGACGGGATCCCGCCGGAGCCCGCCGGCGAGCCGGCGGTGATCCGGGCGTGGGAGGACGGCTGGATCCAGCAGCTCTCCGAGCGCGTCCTGTGCGGGGCCACCTCACCGGGGAGCTACCTGCGCGTCGACAGCGGCGTGGGGGCGTTCGTGGTCGAGGACACCCCGCTCGTGACGGTGTGGGGCGACGACGTCCCCGACCTCCGGCGCGTGCAGGAGGCCTTCGTCATCGGCGCCGAGCGGACCATGCAGCAGGACGTCATGTTCGGCATCCGCCAGCTCGTCGACATCGGGCTGCGGGCCCTCTCGACCGGCGTGAACGACCCCACCACGGCCTACGAGGTCATCGTCCACCTCGGCTCGATCCTGTCCGACGTCCTCCGTCGTGACCTCCCGCCCCGCGTCCGCACCGACGTGGAGGGCCGGACGCTCGTGCTGTCCGGCCGACACGACCACGGGGCGCACGTGGAGCGTGCGTTCGGCCAGCTCCGCATCGCCGGCGCGGGCCAGCCGGCGGTGCTCATCCGCCTCCTGCGGACCCTCTACCTCCTCGACGAGGTGATGTGCGAGGCGGGGCACCAGGACCGGCGGGCGGCGATCCGGCGCCAGGCCGAGCTCGTCATCGCCACGGCGGAGCAGGCCGGCTACATCGACGCCGACCTCGAGGACATCCACCGCGAGGCGCGGATCCTCGGCTTCCTGGCGTCCGAGCCGTCGGCGCGCGGAGCCGGGCACGGTGACTGAGGCGCTCGGGTCACTACCCTGCGTCCCGGCACTCGTGCCGAGGAGGCGTCCGGGTTCCTGGTGGGCCCCGCGGTCTTCAAAACCGACGAGGGGGTGACGAGCCCCCTGGCGGGTTCGATTCCCGTCCGCCTCCGCTGCGTTCCCCCAGCTCCGCGCCGATCCGCCGGGCCGTCGCCGCGACCGCCTCGGCCGTCGGTCGGCGGTCGGGGTCCCAGGCCATGGCCTCACGGACCAGCCGGACGAGCGGCCCCGGCACGTCGTCGGGGAGCGAGAGCGTCTCCACGTCCGTTCGGGTGAGCCTCCGGCGTCGGTCGGCGGCGTCGCGGAGCGGTCCGAACGGCGACCTGCCGCGCAGTGCCGTCGCCACCGTGACCCCGATGCCCCACACGTCGGTCGCCGGCCCGAGACCGCCGAAGGCGTCGGGGTCGTGCTGCTCCGGCGCCTGGAACCGGTGGCTGCCGACCCGGCCACGCACGTCCGCCGCCGCCGCGAGGGAGCGCGCGATCCCGAGGTCGACCAGACGTGGCCGCGACGACAGGATCGTGTTCGACGGCTTGACGTCGAGGTGGACGTGCCCGCCGGCGGCGAGCGCCGCGAGACCGTCGGCGAGGCTGGCGGCGAGCGCGGCCGCCGCCGGCGCCGGCAGGGCGCCCGTCCGCCGGAGCCGGGTGGACAGCCGCGTGCCGGGCACGTGCTCGAGCACCAGCGCGAGGCGGCCGCCGGCGTCGTCGGCCAGCTCCACGAGGCGCGGGAACAGCGCGTGGGTGACGCGCCCCAGGAGCTCGGCCTCCGCCGCGAGGGCCCGTGCCGCCGCCGCGGAGGCCCCGGGTCGCAGGAGCTTGACGACGACCAGCTCGGCGCCGGGCTCCTCCCGCGCCAGCAGCACCTCCGTGCGCTTGCCACCGCCGAGACGGCGCACGACCCGGCGGCCTCCCGCGACGACGTCGCCGGGCTCGAGGTGCCACGAGGGGTGGTCGGACACGGGCTTCCTGGCTGGACGGGTGCGGCCCCGGCAGCCTAGGAGCGCCTCGGTAGCCTCGGGCCGCATGGCTGCCCCTGTCAGCGCCCTCGTGCGCCCCGTCGACCTCGACGTCCCGTCGAACCGCTTCGTCGTGTTCGCCTCGGGGGCCGTGGTGGTGGTGGCGACCGTCGTGCTGTCGGTCGTCGACGCCGAGCTCGGGACCGTCGACGCCGCCGGGCGTGCCCTCCGGTTCGGTGTCGGGGCGTTCCTGACGTGGGCCATCGCGCGTGAGCTCGACCCCGACCGACCGATGGCCGCCCGGAACGCGGTGCTCGCCTACCTCCCGGCCACGCTGCTCGGGACGCCGGCGCTGGCAGCCACCGCGGCGGTGCTCCTCGCCGCCCGCGTCGGCCTCCGGAGCACCGGCTCGGCACCCACCCTCCTCGACCTCGCCGTCCTCGTCGGGCTCGCCGGGTTCGCGGCGACGTCCGCCCCCGGGTTCGTCGCCGGGCTGGCGCTCGCCTGGGCGGTGTTCGACGACGGCGGCCTCCCCGACGCCCCGGCTCCGGTGCGCACCCAGATCGCCGCCATCGCCGTCGCGGCGGCGGCCGTGGTCACGAGCGTCGCGACGGGCTCGTTCCTGTCCGCCTGGCGGGCGCCCGGGCTCCTGGGGATCGTCTGGATCCTGGTCGTGGTGACCGCCGTCGTCGTGCACCCCCGCGCGGTCTCGGTCGCGTCGCCGGACGACCGGGGCGGGCCGCTGTCCGTCCGGCGTCTCGTCCGCGCACGCGTGCTCGTGACCGCGACCCTCGCCCTGTCCCTGCTCTGGGCCGGAGCCGACGCCCTCGCGGCACTCGCCCCGGCGGCGGCCGCGCTCGTCGGCGTCGCCGCCGTTCTGCCGCGCCGCCTCGGACCACGTGACGCCGGCACGCCCGTCGAGCCGCCCGCCCGTGCCCCCCTCTGACCGGGAACCTCCCATGCCCCTGCTGCCTCGCCCGCCGCTCGCGATCGCCCTGGTCACCGCGGTGACGCTGGGGACCGCCTGTGGAACCGGCGGGGAGGCGCCCGACGGCGACACGTCGCCGACCGCGGCCGCGGTGCCCCCGCCCTCCGCGTCGGTCCCGGCGTCGCCCTCCCCCACCCCGGCGCCGTCGCCGAGCCCGTCGCCGACGCCCCTACGCGCCGAGGCTCCCGACCCCGCGACGCCGTACGAGGACCCGGCCGAGCTCGCGGCCGCGCTCGTCGCGGCGGAGGAGCACATCCGCGATCCCGCCATCCCGGCGGACGAGCTCACGGGATGGGCGTGGGCGCAGCAGTCGCTCTACCGCCAGCTGACCGTGCGGCCGGAGTGGCACGACCAGGTGCTGGCCGCCGTTCCGGAGGCGCTGCGGGAGCCCGTCCGGCTGAACCTCCGGGCGACCGTCGAGCTGCGGAAGCTGACCTCCCCCCGTGAGGAGCTGCCGGCGTGGCGCATCATCCCGCCCCCGCCGGCGGAGGAGCTCCTCGACGCCTACCGGACGGCCGCCGACGAGTTCGGCATCGACTGGACCTACCTCGCGGCGATCCACCTGGTCGAGTCGCGCATGGGACGCATCCGCGGCGACTCCACCGCCGGGGCGAAGGGCCCCATGCAGTTCCTGCCGTCGACCTGGGACGCCTACGGCGAGGGCGACATCGAGGACCCGCACGACGCGATCCGCGCCGCCGCGCGCTACCTCGAGGACCACGGGGCGCCGGCGGACATGGACGCCGCGATCTGGGCCTACAACCACAGCGACCGCTACGTCCAGGCCGTGAAGGACCACGCGGCCGTCATGCGCGCCGACGAGCGCACCTACCTCGCGTACCACGCGTGGCAGGTGTACTACCGGATGACCACGGGCGACATCGTGCTCGAGGAGGGCTTCGACAACACCTGAGGCCCGCCGAACGCGATCAGCCCCACGCACCCGTGCCGAGACCGCTGGTGAACTCGAGCGCGTCGCAGGCGACGTCGGCCATGTCGCTCGTCGACTGGTACAGGACGTCGGACGTCGCCTCGATGCGGAGGTAGAAGCACTGCCCCTTCCCGCGGACCGCGAACGAGACCCACGTGCCGTCCGGTGGGGCGTGGACGGAGACGACGTTGGACCCGGTCGAGGGGCTCGCCCCCGGCTCGTAGTCGTAGGAACCCTGCTCGGTGTCGTAGGCCGCGGGGTCCCCCGAGAAGCTGTCCGTTGCCGCGTTCGCACGGATGGACTCGGCGGCGAGGCGCATGTTCGACAGCGTGCTGATCGCGGCGGCCCGCTCGGCCTTCTGCGTCTGTCTGATGTACGTCGTGATCGCGATCCCCGCCAGGATGCCGATGATGAGGGTGATCACCAGCAGCTCGACGAGGGAGAACCCCTCCTCGCGCGTCGGTCGTCGCATCCCCGGTCCCCTCCCCCTCGGCGCGGAGCGTATCGCCGCCGGCGACCTCATCCGGCCGTTCCCCCGGATCGGTCCCACGTGGGTGCCGGCGGTCGCGGCGCGCGACCGGTCAGCTGCGCCGCCAGCGACTCGGCGAGCGCCGCACCGACCGCGGCGTGCGCCGGTGCCGGCCAGTGGATGCCATCGGGGTTGAGGGCGTCGGCGTGCGGCTCGACGAAGGGCCAGCAGGCGACGCTGGGGACACCGTGTCGTCCGGCGACCTCGGCCTGGTGGGCCGCGGCCGCGGCGTGCCCGGGGTGCCGCCAGGCGTAGTACGCCGCGCGGTGGCTCGTCGGGCCGAGGGCGACGATGCCGGCACCGCGGGCGAGTCCGCGGACCTGGAGGAGGAGCAGGTCGTAGAGGCGCTCGAACTCCGCCGGCGGGGTCCGACGCCGGCGGTGGGCCGTCAGGCGGACCGCCCAGGGGTAGGCGGCGTGCAGCCCGATGCGCGCACGCCGGCGCAACGCCGCCGGGCGGAGGTACGGCACGACCGCGTCGACGACCGCGGGGATGCCACCCGGCGCGTGGTCGAAGCTGCCCACCCCGAGCACCACCGCGTCCGCGCCGAGCAGCAGGTCGAACTGCACGTGCCGGTCCTTGGTCACCGTCCGGGTCGCCTCCCGGACCGTCATCCCGGCCCGGGCGACGACGGTGAGGGCGACCTCCCGGTCGAGCGTCGCGGCGAGCTCGCCGGCGAGCACGTTCGGGTAGAGCGTCGGCTCGTCCGGCAGCTGGGGCCCACGGTCGTCGGTGAAGCTCGTCGAGTCACCGAGGACGACCAGGCGCAGCGGGGCGCTCACGCCCCGTCCGCCGGCCCCAGCGCGACGAGCCCGGCGCGCAGGGTCGCGACCCAGAACAGACAGGCGCCGAGGAGGTGCAGCGCCACGAGCCACGCCGGGATGCCGAGGAGGTACTGGGTGTAGCCGACCGCGCCCTGGAGCAGCTCGACGGTCAGCAGGAGCCCGAGGGCGCGGGTCAGGGTCGGTCCCGCGTGGCCCCGACGCGCCGCGACGAGGCCGACGACCGTCAGCACGACGGTGGTCCACACCGCCGTGGTGTGCACCCGCGCGACCGTGCGGATGTCGAGCCCGAGCCGGGGGGTGCCGGGATCGCCGGCGTGCGGGCCCGAGGCCGTGACCAGCGTGCCGACCACGATGACCGCGACGGCACCGAGCACGATCCCTGCGACGACCCGACGCAGCGCCGGCGAGGTGTGCTCGGGCCGCGTCCCTCGGGTGAGGAGGTGGTGCACGACCATCGCGAGGACCAGCAACACCATGGACGCGAGGAAGTGCGCGGCGACCGTCAGCGGGTGCAGGTCCATGCGCACGGTGATGCCGCCGAGCACGCCCTGACCGAGCACCCCGACGATCAGCCAGCCCGCCCACGAGCGCGCCCGGGAGTCGGGACGTCGCCGGCGGAGCTCGACGTAGAGCCACACCACGACGGCGAGCACGAGGAAGGTCATGAGGCGGTTGCCGAACTCGACGGCGGCGTGCCAGCCCGCCTCGCTGCCGGCCTGGGGGACCACGCGCGTGCCGTCGCACGACGGCCAGTCGGGGCAGCCGAGCCCGGAGCCGGTGACCCGTACGATCCCGCCGGTGACCACGATGGCGACGTTGACCGCGACGGCGGCGACGGCGAGCCGGACGAGGGTCCGGGACGGCCTGGCGGCAACGGTGGCGGACGGCGCCGGAGCGGAGGTGGTCACGCCCCGGAGGGTACCCTCGGCGCATCCCCCGACCGTGTGCTGCGAGGCGACGCGTGCCCACCGAGACGCTGCCGACCGAGGCCGGCCCGTCGATCACCGTGGACCCCCGCCGGCACGCCCGGCGCGGGGCACTGCTGCTGGCCTTCGCGGCCTGGAACTGGTGGCTGTGGGGCACGCGTACGTGGAACCTCCTCGCGGGTGACGAACGGCGCACCGCCGGGTTCGTCGCCGTCCACCTCGCCCTCTACGCCACGTCGCTCGCCGTCGCCACCGCGGTCGGTGTGCTGGGCTGGCGCATGCGCGCCGAGGCGCGGGCCGGGGGTGAGGCGTGAGCGAGCGGATCGCGTCCGGCGCGTCCGTCGTCCCCGACGACGTCGGCTCCGTGCGGGAGCACGGCGTGGCCGAACCCGGTGCCGACGGTTGGCTCGCGACGACGAAGCGGTACGTCCTCGTCACCAAGCCGCGGATCATCGAGCTCCTGCTGGTGACGACGGTGCCGGCGATGGTCATCGCCGACTCCGGCTGGCCGGGCACGTGGCTGGTCCTGGCGACGCTCCTCGGCGGCGCGATGAGCGCCGGGTCGGCCAACGCGATCAACAACCACCTCGACCGCGACGTCGACCGGCTGATGCAGCGGACCGCGCGACGTCCGACCGCCCGCGACGAGGTCTCGGGCGGCGCGACGCTCGGCTTCGGCATCGTGCTGGGCGTGGCCGGCTTCCTGTGGCTCGCGCTGCTGGTCAACCTGACCGCGGCCCTGCTCGCGACCAGCGCCATCCTGATCTACGTGTTCGTGTACACCCTCGGCCTGAAGCGCCGCACCGACCAGGCCGTGGTGGTCGGGGGCGTCGCCGGCTGCATGCCGGTGCTGACCGGCTGGGCGGCCGTCCCGGGTGCGAGCCTCGCCGACGCCCGACCGTGGCTGCTCTTCGCCATCATGCTGTGGTGGCAACCGCCGCACTTCTGGGCGCTCGCGATGAAGTACCGGGACGACTACGCGGCCGCCGGGCTCCCGATGCTGCCCGTCACGCGGGGTCTCGACGAGGCGACCCGGCAGATCCTGCTTTCGAGCTACCTGCTGCTCGCTGTGGTGCTGCTCTACATCGCCGGCGCACGCACCGGCTGGGTCTTCACGCCGGTCGCCCTGGTGTTGACGGCGGGCTGGCTGTGGCTCGCGCACCGGCTGCGGGCCGAGCGCACGGTCGAGCGGGCCATGCGGCTGTTCCACTACTCGACGAGCTACCTCGCGCTGGTCTTCATCGCGGCAGCGGTCGACGCGGTCCTCTGACCGCGCCGACGCCGCCGGAGGTCACGCGTTGGTCGTCGGCTCGGCGCCGTCGTCGGTGACCAGCTGCCCGTTCATGTTCGGGTGGACGTCGCACTGGAAGTAGTACTCGCCGGGCTCGGGCGACGTGAAGATGATCTCGTCGACGGCGGGCCCGGTGACGACCTCACCGACGACGATGGACTCCACGGCCGCGTCGCTGACGTAGAGCGACCAGTTGTGCGGGGTGCCGGCCTCGTTGTTCTCGAACACCACCCCGACCTCCTCGTTGGCGGGGAGCACCATCTCGTTGGCCGTGAACTGGTTCGAGTTCTCGGCGGCGATCGTGACGTTGAGCTCGGGCAGCACGATGTGCGGCTGGCGGTTGATGTTCAGCAGGTCGTCGGTGATGCCGGCCGGCTGGGCGACCGCGACGAACCCACCGATGAGGATCGGCGTGGCGCCGGCGAGGATGACGGCCGCGCGACGACCGCCGTCCAGGCGCTCCTGCGACGCCGCGAGCGAGATCGCCAGCAGGATGCCGGCGGCCGCGACGGTCGCGAGCACGAGCGCGACCTCGTGGGTGGTGTAGAGCAGGATCAGCGCGAACCCACCCACCAGCAGCCCGATCAGTAGCAGGATCGCGACGGGGAGCACGACCGGGAGGAAGGCGCGGTTGCGGAACTCGGTCTTCATGTCGGGGCAGCTCCGTCAGGTGGGGAGGTCGCTGGGGGTACGGGTCGGCGTCGGATCGGGCGACGCAGGAGGCCGGTTGGACCGCTCCTCGTCTGCGGCCCAGCGGAAGAACATCACGGTGATGATCCCCCACAGG
Organism: Actinomycetota bacterium; assembly: GCA_019348135.1. Lineage (GTDB taxonomy): Bacteria > Actinomycetota > Nitriliruptoria > Nitriliruptorales > Nitriliruptoraceae > JAHWJY01. The sequence goes on along the minus strand of JAHWJY010000012.1, from coordinate 3,375 downwards.
AGGAAGCCGCCCCCGATCTTCATGATGAGGCCGGCGACCCGCATGTCCTCGAGCGCGTCGAAGCCGGCCCAGACGCGGGGGAGATCGGCGTAGGCGTGGTAGAGGGGGTGCTCACCGAACGTGAGGAACGTCGCGGGGATCGTCGGCAGGATGGTCATGACGAACAGGTAGATCATCTGCGGCAGGGGGTTCAGCCGCGGCACCAGGTGCGGGACCGGGCTCACGACGTTCATCCACATGAACGTCGCCGTGACGATCAGGATCACGTGGCTCGAGGCGTGGAACACCTCGCTGCCGAGCATGCCGTCGACGACGTCGGGCCAGTGGATCAGCGCCAGCGTGCCGTTGAACAGCAGGGCCGCGACGAGGGGACGCGACAGCGCCGCCACCGCCCGCTGCAGCCACCGGGGCCGCAGCAGCATCTCGCCCATCCACGTCGGGATGCCGAGGAGCAGCAGCGGGGGGACGACGAAGGCCTGGAGGAGGTGCTGGACCATGTGCGCCGAGTAGAGGTAGTGCTCGGCGAGGTCGTGCAGCGGCGAGCCGGAGGCCACCCACAGGGCCGCGACGCCGAGGCCGAAGGCGAGCTTCTGCCGCCCCGTGACCGCGGGGTCGTCCGGACGCGGGTGCATGAGGCCGCCGTACCGGTGGATCAGCCCGACGTAGACGGCGACCAGGGCCACGCAGAGCAGCCACACCTCCCCGTGGGGGTGCAGCGCGATGGTGGCCTGACCGAGGCGCATCGAGGGGTCCTAGGAGCTGCCGGGCTGGGAGGAGTTGATCACGAGCACGACCGTGTACAGCGCGCCGGCGAGCACCAGCCCCGTGACCATGAACCGCGTGTACAGGCGCGTGTCGTAGCGCAGGTGCATGAAGAAGGCCGCGACGAGGAAGAACTTGATGGCCATCAGTCCGAGCAGCAACGGCAGGAACAGCCCGCCCACCTCGATGTAGGACGCCGCGATCTCGAGCCCCGTCAGGATGGCCAGCACGACGGCGATCTTGACGTAGTCCCTCGCCTCCGGGTGGTGCACGTCGGTCTCGTGCACTCCTGCGTGCTGAGCGTCGGTCTTGGCCGTGGTGTCGGTCGCCATGGTGCCCTCCGGGCGCAGGTGGACGTCAGCCGCCGTGGACGACGAAGTCGTACGGGATGAGGTAGACGACGGTGAAGATGATGACCCAGATGATGTCGACGAAGTGCCAGTAGAGGCCGACCATCTCGGTCTTCAGGTGCTGGTCCGGCCGGACCTTGCCGGTCACCGACAGGGCGTAGAGCCCGAGCAGCATCAGGATGCCGATCGTGACGTGGGCGCCGTGGAAGCCCGTCAGCACGAAGAAGGCGGACGACATCGGCGAGCTCGTGAGGGTCAGGCCCTCCTTGACGAACGTGGTGAACTCGAACGCCTGGCCACCGATGAACACCGCCCCCTGGAGCGCGGTCGCGAGGATCCACAGCCGCATCCGCCGCATGTCGCCCTTCACGTGCGCGGAGTGGGCGAGCACCATCGTGAGCGAGGACATCAGCAGCACGAACGAGCTGATGGAGGTGAAGGCGATGTCGAACAGCTCGACACCGGGGCCACCGGCGGTCCGCTCGTAGTACAGGAGGTAGGTGGCGATGAAGGCACCGAAGAAGAGGAACTCGGAGCCGAGGAACATCCACATCGCGAGCTTGCGGTGGTCGAGACCGAGCGTGGTCTCGTGGACCTCAGAGGACACGGTGCCTGCCTTTCGGTTCGTCCTCCGGCGTCACGCGGTCGGCGACGCCGGAGGTCGTCAGATGCTCTCGGTGTGAGCCATGCGGTCGACGTCGTCATCGCCCTCGGCGACCGGCTCGATGACCCAGCCGAAGAACCCGATCAGCATCCAGAGCAGCCCGATGACCCCGAGGACCGCGCTCGGGAAGACGAGCCCGTAGGCGAGCGGGAAGAAGCCCAGCGTCATCACGAGCGGCCAGTAGGACGGGTGCGGCATGTGGATGTGGTTGCCCTCGGCGTCGGTGTGGTGCACGCCGACGTGGTCGGGCGAGGCACCGGCCGGGACGGCCACGGGCGTGCCCGCCTCGTCCTCGGCGTACTTGCGGTGCCAGAACTCGTCGCGGTGCGTGACCGTGGGGATCGTGTCGAAGTTGTGCACCGGCGGCGGGCTGGTGGGCGTCATCCACTCGAGCGTGCGTGCGTCCCACGGGTCGACGCCCGACGGCTGCCCGCCCCGGAGGGAGAGGACGAGGTTCGTGAGGAACACGAGCGAGGAGACGATGAGGATCACGACACCGACGGTCGAGACGAGGTTCCACAGCTCGACCTCGGTGCCGAGCTCGGCGGGCAGCACGTAGGTGCGTCGGGGCTGGCCCGCGAGCCCGTAGTAGTGCATCGGGCCGAACGTGAGGTTGAAGCCGAGCAGCCAGGTCCAGAAGTGGGTCTTGCCGAGCTTCTCGCTCATCAGCTTGCCGGTGACCTTCGGGAACCAGTAGTAGATGCCGGAGATCAGCCCGAACAGCGCCCCGCCGAAGAGCACGTAGTGGAAGTGGGCGACGACGAAGTAGGTGTCGGTCTGCTGGTAGTCGTGCGGGACGATCGAGTGCATGACGCCCGAGAGCCCGCCGATGGTGAACATCGCCACGAACCCGACCGAGAACAGCATCGGGGTCGTGAAGCGGATCTTGCCGCCCCACATCGTGAAGACCCAGTTGAAGATCTTGATGCCGGTCGGCACGGCGATGAACATCGTCGACAGGCCGAAGGCCGAGTTGGCGACCGGGCCGAGCCCCGCGGCGAACATGTGGTGGGCCCACACGCCGAACCCGATGAAGCCGATGGCCGCGCCGGCGAAGACGACCGCCGCGTAGCCGAACAGCGGCTTGCGCGAGAACACCGGCAGGACCTCGGACACGATCCCCATCGCGGGGAGGATCATGATGTAGACCTCGGGGTGGCCGAAGAGCCAGAAGAGGTGCTGCCACAGGATCGGGTCACCGCCGTTGGCGGCCTGGAAGAAGCTCGTACCGAAGGTGATGTCGAAGTTCAGCTCGAAGAGCGCCACGGCGATGATCGGCATCGCGAACAGCAGCAGGAAGTTCGTGACGAGCGCCATCCAGATGAACACCGGCAGCCGCATGAACGTGAGGCCGGGCGCGCGCATGTTCAGGATCGTGGTGACGAAGTTCACGGACGAGGCGATCGAGGACACGCCGAGGATCTGCAGGCCCACGGCGTAGAAGGCCATGTTCATCCCGGGCGTCTGGGTCGACAGCGGGGCGTAGCCGAACCACCCGCCGTTCGGCGCGCCGCCCTCGCCGCCGAAGAGCGGGATGAGGAACGAGCTGTAGAGGAAGATGCCGCCGAAGAGGTAGACCCAGTAGCTGAACATGTTCAG
>JAHWJY010000334.1 GCA_019348135.1 Actinomycetota bacterium | reverse complement strand
CCCGCTTGGCGGCGTTGTCCTCGTCCTCGATCTGCTGGTGCAGCGACTCGACCTTCGCGCGCATCTCGTCCGGCGACAGCCGTCGGCCGGGCTTGGAGCCTTCCTCGATCGCCTCGAGGTAGTCGCGTACCGCACGACCCTGGGCGCGGCCCTTGGCGAGTGCGGCTTTGTGCTCGTCCGACATCTGCTTCTTCGCCACGGGGTGGCTCCGTTCTCGTCGCGTCTTCGCGGCCGGATGACCGCTTTCATCCCCCGATGACCGCACGATCCCGACTGCGGTATTGACCGTGCCTCCGCAGTGTCGCCGGTCGCCATTTAGGGGTCAAGTAGGCGGTTCTTCCGCGGCGTTTACGCTTGAAGACGGGGGTCGAGCCCCGCTTCCTTTCGCGGGCGACGCGTGGACGGGGTCGCCGGCGGTGCCGTGTGGCCGCTCAGCCGCGGGCGCCCCGCGCCCGTTCCTATGAAGAGATATGAAGTTCAGGGCTCCCGAGCCGTCGGGAGGCGGGACGCCTACGAAGACCTCAGGACCAGGAGCGGGACGTGCAGCAGCTACCGAGGACGCTCGCCGGACGGGTCCAGCTCGTCGCGGCCGCGGTACTCGTCCTGCTCGCCTTCGCCGGCTCGGCCGCCGCGCGGATCGCCGACGCCGCGACCGACGCCGCGACCGACGCCACGACCGACGCCGCCACGACCGACCTGACCGTCGCGTCGACCGACGCGGCTCCCCTGACCGACGCGCCGGGCTCCGCGCAGGACACCTTCACGCTGGGCGACCTCGCGGCGGGACGGGTGCCGCAGGACGTCCAGGACCGCTTCTGGCAGGCGCAGCTCGACGCCATCCGCAGCGCACCCTGCCCGGTCGGGACCGGTGGCACGGCGGTGACGCTGTACCTCGGCGCCGACGAGGCCTGGACCGCACGGCTGCGCGCGGCCTCCGAGGCCCACGCCGCCGCCTGCGCCGCCTGACCGACGCGTGTCCGGTCCGCACGGTTCGCACCCGTGGTGAGGCCCTCCGGCGTACCGGCTGGTTGACTGCCCGCGACCCGTGCCGTCTGCCCGAGGACCGTCCATGCCGGCGTCCGCCGCGCTGCCAGATGAACTCCGCCTCACCCACCTGAAGCAGCTCGAGGCGGAGTCGATCGCGATCATCCGTGAGGTGGTGGCGCAGTTCGAACGCCCGGTGATGATGTACTCGATCGGCAAGGACTCGTCGGTGATGCTGCACCTGGCGAGGAAGGCGTTCCACCCCGGTCGCGTGCCGTTCCCGATCCTGCACGTCGACACGACGTGGAAGTTCCGGGAGATGATCGAGTTCCGCGACCGCATCGCGGAGGAGATGGGGCTCGACCTCATCGTCCACACGAACCAGCAGGGTGTCGCCGAGGGCATCAACCCGTTCGACCACGGATCGAAGAACTACACCGACATCATGAAGACGCAGGCGCTGAAGCAGGCGTTGTCGGAGCACCGGTTCGACGCCGCCTTCGGCGGGGCGCGGCGCGACGAGGAGAAGAGCCGTGCCAAGGAGCGGGTCTTCTCGTTCCGTGACAAGCACCACCGGTGGGACCCCAAGAACCAGCGCCCCGAGCTGTGGAGCCTCTACAACGGCCGCGTGTCGCAGGGCGAGTCGATCCGGGTGTTCCCGCTGTCGAACTGGACCGAGCTCGACGTGTGGCAGTACGTGTGGCTCGAGGACATCCCCATCGTGCCGCTCTACTACGCGGCCGAGCGTCCCGTGGTGGAGCGCAACGGCGTCACGATCATGGTCGACGACGACCGCTTCCGGTTCGAGGAGGGCGAGGAGCCGGAGGAGCGGTGGGTGCGGTTCCGCACGCTCGGCTGCTACCCGCTGTCCGGCGCGGTCGAGTCGAAGGCGACGACGCTGCCCGAGATCATCCAGGAGATGCTGCTGGCGACGCGCTCGGAGCGTGAGGGCCGGGTGATCGACTACGACCAGTCGGGCTCGATGGAGGAGAAGAAGCGCGAGGGGTACTTCTGATGGCGCACGCGAGCGAGCTCATCGCCACCGACATCGAGGCCTACCTCGCCGAGCACGAGCAGAAGGACCTGCTGCG
>JAHWJY010000333.1 GCA_019348135.1 Actinomycetota bacterium | reverse complement strand
TGAAGCGACGCATCTTGGGGTTCCAGCGCCGGGTCTGGTGTCCGAAGTGGACACCAGCCTCCAGCAGCTGGCGCATGGTGACGACAGCCACGATGAAGTCCTTTGGGTTCGGTTGGGCCTCCGCCCGCGTCACCTGGGCCACCCACCCTGCGTCGAGATGTCCGAGCGCAGGGCACCGGGGTGGGCCCATCGGCGGGCGTGTGTGATGAGGTGATGGGACGTGCGAGCGGCCCGCGCGGAGCGGGCCGTCGAGCAGCGTCGAAGACGATCTCGCGCTGATCTCGAGGTCGAGCGTACCCCGTCACCAGGGGGTCAGCCAGCCGAGGTCCAGCTCGAGCCAGCTGACGGGGTGGCTGACGAGCGACCCGACGCCGCCGTCCTCCCCCGGCACGGGCCGGTCGGCGAGGAAGTCGTGCAGCACGATGCGGACGGCCTCGGTGCTCCGGACGCCGTCGTGCGCCCCCGGCAGCACGACGTGGTCGGCGCCGGGCAGGTCCGAGCGGTGCTCGGGCACCACGACGTCACGGGAGCCACCGAGGGTCAGCACCCGCGTGCCGGTGGCGAGCGGCCCGGCGTGGACGTCGCCGGTCGCGACCTCCCAGCCGCCGGTCACGCCGGCGACGACGTCGGACCCGGGGACGAGGTCGGCGATGGCCTGGGAGCCGACGTCGTGGCGACCGACGAGCCGGTCGACGGCCGCGACGAACCGCGACAGGACGGGGTCGCGCGCGGCACCGCGCAGCCCCGAGGCGAGGTCCGCGCCCTCCAGCGGCGAGGCGATCGTCGCGACGTGGCCGATCGGGGGCAGCGTCGGGTCGGCCGGCTCGTGCAGGACGAGCAGGTAGTACATCGCGACGACCCCGCCCATCGAGTGACCGACGAGGTCGACCGCCCGCCCCGGCTCCTCGGCCCAGCGCCGGCGGAGCTCGTCCCGGAGCCGCTCGGCGGCCGCCGCCACGCCGCGCCAGGTGTCCGCCGGCGTGTAGGGCTGCTGCCGGCCGTCGGGACCGACGCCGGCGTAGGACAGCTCGGTCACGTCGTCGCGGGCGTAGCCGAGGTGGGTGACGTCCAGGGGCGGCTCCCCGGTGCTGCTGCCGAGGCCGGCGATGGCGATCACGTGGTTCGGGTTGGGCGCGAGGACGTACCCCGGCCCCGTCGCGCGCGGGGAGTCGGGGACGAGGCCGAAGCGGTGACGGCCGTCCCAGGCCGCGTAGCGCGGGATGTCCGGGACGTCCCCGGCGGTCCACCCACCGGGGCCCACGAGGGTGGGGACCCACGGCCGCTCCAGGAGGAGCATCGGGTCGACGTAGTCGCGTCCCTCACGGGCCGACCAGTGCAGCAGCCCGGCACGCCCGTGGGCGCCGTCGACCGTGCCGAGCGGGTCGCCGGCCGCGACCTCCTCCCCCGGCTCCACCGCGATGCTGCCGAGCTCGCCGTAGCTCGTCCGCAGACCGTCGCCGTGGTCGAGGGTGACCCACCGGACGCCGGCGACCCCGCCGGCGAAGTCGACACGCCCCGGCGCAGGTGCGCGTACGGGCGCGCCCGACCCGGCCGCGAGGTCCACGCCGCGGTGCCCCGCGCCGAAGGGCGTCGCCGGCGCGTCGAAGCCCCGGGCGACCGTCCCCTCCACCGGGAGCGCGAAGCCGGCGGTGGCCGCCGCCGGAGCCGCCGCGGCCCCCGACAGGACCGGGACGGCCAGGCACAGCAGCACGGCGGTCCAGCGCACGACGCCTCGACGCTCGGGTGGTCCCGGCGACGCTACGGCCGGCGGGCCGTCCGTCGAGCGCGACGCCACGCGCGGCTGGGGACGACGCGATCGCCGTCACGCTCGCGTGCCGGCGTGCGGCACGGGACCGTGACGGATCTCAGCCCGAGATCTTCTCCGACAGCTTGGTGCGCAGCGACAGCACCGACTTGGTGTGGATCTGGCAGACCCGCGACTCGGTCACACCGAGCACGTCGCCGATCTGGGCCAGGGTCAGACCCTCGAAGTAGTAGAGCGTCAGCACGGTCTGCTCGCGGTCGGACAGGCGCGTGATCGACTGACGCAGCAGGTCGCGCATCTCGATCTCGTCGTAGC
>JAHWJY010000133.1 GCA_019348135.1 Actinomycetota bacterium | reverse complement strand
TCGGGGTCCGGACGCGGCATCGGGTCCGGACGCGGCATCGGGTCCGGACGCGGCATCGGGTCGGGACGCGGCATCGGGTCCGGGTCGGGCACCGGCATCGGCTCGGGATCCGGCACCGGCGGCGCGGCCGCCTGCAGGTGACGGTCGACGAGGATGACCTCGGCGGCCGTGTCGGTGGCGTCGACCGCGTCGAGGCTCGCGATGAGGTCCACCCGCGGCGTCTCGTCCGCGGCCGCGACGACCAGCACCCGGTCGAGCATCCCGGCGGCGGTCAGCGCACCGGGCTGTCCGAGCGCCGGCAGGGCGAGGACGAGGATCTCGATGTCGGACGGCAGCCGCGGGACGAGGCCGGTGAGGACCTCGAGGGCACGGTGGTCGTCGGCACCCGGGCCGAGCCGGGCCATCATCCGTTCGGGGTCGAAGACGACGGCCTGCCCGAGCTTGAGCTCGTCGTCGACGATCTCGCAGACCCCGGGCCGGCCCGGCGTCGGGCCGTTCGAGAGATCGACCACGACGACGCGGCGACCGACGTCGGCCAGCGCGACCCCGAGCGCGTCGGCCCAGCCGCCCACGCTGCCGAAGCCGCGGGACGCGGGCGCGACCGCGACCCAGTGGCGGCCCCCGGCCTCCGCGCGGGCGTCGATGCTCGCGGCGAGCTCGGCGGCCGACTCGGGCCTCGGCTCGGCGTCGAGCACCGCGGCGAGCTGGCCGCCGGCGGCGCGGACGTGGCGCGCTCCCCGGACGGTCAGATCGGCCGAGTCGGCGGCGACCGCGACCGCGACCGCCAGCAGGGCCGCAGCCAGACCGACCGCGGCGCCGACGACCGGCCGCGGCGGGACGAACTGGGGCAGGAGGAACGCGGCGAGCACGCCGAGGATGCTGAGACCGGCGGCGGCGGCGAGCAGCACGCGCCGGCGGTCCTCGAGGATCTCGACCAGCTCCGCGAGCCAGCCCGGGCTCGCGGAGGCCGCGGACCGTGCTGCTCCGCTGTCGGACCTGGATGAGCTCGGTGGGACCACACCCCGAGCCTACAACCGCCCCGGCCTGCATCCGTGGAGGCGACACCCACCCCCGGCGGCCGGGTCAGCCGCCGGCGCCGGCACCGAGGTCGGTGGGGTTGAGCGCGGCCTCGAGCTCGTCCAGCGCGGAGGCGACCGCGTCCGCCCGGTCCACCACCGCGCTCTGCTCACGCCAGCAGGCCACGCGCGCACGGTCCTCCACCACGAGCGGGCCGCCGGTGCCGAAGGGGTCGGCGGAGAGCTCGCGCCGGCGCACGTCGAACTCCTCGCCGCGACGGGCCTCGACGAGGGACGCGAGCTCCCGGCTGCCCCGGGCGACCGTCACCGCGGCCTCCGCGCGGCGCGGGACGGATCCGAGGCAGGCGGGCGTCTCCTCGACGTCCTCGAGCTCTGCGGCCAGGGCCTCGGCCGCCGCGGCGACCTCCTCGAGCCGACGTAGCTGCTCGCTGCGCGACCCCGGCTCGCTCCAGGCGGCGACCAGGTGGAGCAGCCGCTCGTCGGCCGCGGCCGTCCGGGTGACGGTCGCGAGGTCGCGCTCGGCCTCCGAAGCCAGCGCCGCGGCGGCGGAGGCCGCGTCCCCGAGGGCGCCGCGCACGGCCTCCGCGTCCGGGCCCGTCGCGTCGCCGGCGAGGTCGGGTCCGAAGCCCTCGAGGGCGTCCCGGAGCGGGTCGAGCGTCGCGTCCTCGGCGGCGGCGACCGCGGCGCGTCTCTCCGCGGGTCCCGCGGGGAGGCTGGCGTGGAGCCGGTCCAGCTCCAGCGCGACGGTCGCGGCGGCGGTGCCCAGCGCGGCGGCGTCGGCGCCCACGGCGGCGCGCAGGGCACGGACGGTGGCGATGCGCTCGTCCGCCGTGGGCGTGTCCTCGGTCGCGGTGTCCGTCGGCGCGGAGCATCCCGCCGCCGCGGTCAGCGCAGCGACCGTGAGGAAGGCGGCGGACGCACGCCAGCGGGTGGGGAACATGCGCCGGAGGGTAGGTGCGGGCGGTCCCTCCGGTCGTACGCTCCCGCGATGCTCCCGTCCCCGTGGTCCCAGGTCCTCCTCCGCGCGGTCGCGGTGGTCAGCCTCGCGGCGGCGCCGGTGCCGAGCCCGGTGCACGTCCAGCCCGGCGTCGCGGAGGGGGACGGCCGGGTCTCGTGGGTGCCGGCCGTGCAGCGCGTGACGGGCGACGCCGGCGAGCTGGTCGCCGTCGACCTCGGCCTCGACGACGGCACCGACGGGGAGATCGTGGCGGACCTGGCCGTCCGCGACGTCGAGATCGACCCCGACCGGGGCGCGCAGGTGGTGGGGAGCTCGCCGCTGCTCCGGCTCGCGGTCGACCGGATCGTCCTCGGGCCGGGCGACCGCGGCGTCCTCCGGGCCGTGGCCGAGATGCCCGAGGTCGCCACGGTGGTGGCGGTGCAGGCACGGCTGGACGACGGGGACACCGCCCCGGCCGCGCTGGTGCTCCTCGATCCCGGGGGCGCTGATCCCGCCGAGCTGGACGTCGGCATCGAGCTCGCCGGCGAGCGGGCACGCGTGACGGTGACCAACCGCGGGGCCGCGCCGGCGCTCGTCGACCTGGCGGTGACCTCGTCGACCTGGGCCGGCCCGTCCGACGAGATCCAGCTCGGCGACGTCCTGGTCGGCGCCGAGGGGACCCGTCGGCTCGAGGTCGAGCTCTCGCGCGGGCTGGGTCGCCGCACCGCCGCCGTCGCGCTCGCGGTCCGGGGAGCCCCACCGGACGAGAGGACGCGCGCCGCGGCTGCGGCCTGGCCGGCGCGGACGTTGTGGGTCCTCGCCGGCGCGGCGCTGGTGGTGATCGTCGGCGGGGCGGCCGTCCGGACGTTGCGACGCTCCTAGGCTGGTCGGTCGCAACGTCCCCTGTCCCGCCGATCCCAGGAGAACGTCCATGACCGCAGCGCTCGAGGGACCCGTGACCGTCGTCGGCGCCGGCGTCATGGGGCGTGGCATCGCGTACGTGTCGGCCGTCGCCGGCGCGGAGGTGCGGCTCGTGGACGTCGACGCCGGCCAGCTCGGGTCCGCCGTGACCCGCATCGGCCGCGACCTCGACGCCGGCGTCGAGCGCGGCAAGGTCGAGGCCGCCACGGCCGACCGCGCGCGCGGACTGATCTCGACCACCACCTCCGTCGCGGAGGGCTGCACCGGCGCGCGGCTCGTCGTCGAGGCGGTCGTCGAGCGCATGGACGTCAAGCACGACGTGTTCCGGACCGCCGAGGCGAACGCCGCCGGGGACGCCGTGCTCGCCACCAACACCTCGGCGATGTCGATCACCGAGATCATCGGCGGGCTCGACGACCCCTCCCGGGGCGTGGGGATGCACTTCTTCAACCCGGTCCCGAAGATGAAGCTGTGCGAGCTGATCGAGGGCCTGCAGACCTCCGCCGCGACGATGGACCGCGCCGAGGCCGCCGCCCGGGCGATGGGCAAGCAGACCGTCCGCGTCCAGGACCTGCCGGGCTTCGCGACGTCGCGCCTGAACGCGCTCATCGGCAACGAGGGCATGCGCATGCTCGAGGAGGGGGTCGCCTCGCCGGAGGACATCGACACCGCGGTCAAGCTCGGGCTGAACCACCCCATGGGTCCCCTCGAGATGGGTGACCTCGTCGGCCTCGACACCCGGCTGGACATCCTCGAGTACCTCGCCGACACCCTCGGCGAACGCTTCCGACCCACCAACCTCCAGCGACGGCTCGTGGCGGCGGGGCGGCTCGGACGCAAGTCCGGACACGGCATCTACCGCTACGACGACGACGGTGGACGCCTCGACGGACCGAGCGACCTCGGCCGCCGGTCGTGACCGCCGCGCCGCGCGACCCCGCGCTCCTCGACCACTTCGCGCACGGTGTCGCGAGCGGGGACCCCCTGCCGACCGGCGTGATCATCTGGACCCGCGTGACGACCGACGCCGACGAGGCGGACGTGCGTTGGATCGTCGCGACCGACGAGGACCTCTCCGACGTGGTGGCGGCCGGCGTGACCCGCACGGGGCGCGAGCGCGACCACACCGTGAAGATCGACGTGCCCGGCCTGCTGCCCGGGACGCGGTACTTCTACGCGTTCGAGCACGACGACGGACGCTCCCCGGTCGGTCGCACGCGGACGGCGCCGGTCGGCGACGTCGACCGGCTCCGCATCGCGTTCTGCTCGTGCGCGAAGTACGACGACGGCTACTTCAACGTCTACGGCCGCATCGCCGACCGCGAGGACCTCGACGTCGTGCTGCACCTCGGGGACTACTTCTACGAGTACGCCACCGACGAGCGCTCCCCCGGGTTCCACGACATGGACCGGCGCATGCTGCCGCCCCACGACTGCCGGACCCTCGACGACTACCGCACCCGGTACGCACAGATGCGGCTCGACCCGGACTGCCAGCGGCTGCACCTGACGCACCCCACCGTCCACGTCCACGACGACCACGAGGTCGCCGACGACCGGTGGCGCGAGGGCGCGGACAACCACGACCCCACCGTCGACGGGCCCTTCGACCAGCGCGCCGCCGCCGCGCTGCAGGCGTGGTACGAGTGGCTGCCGGTCCGGGTGGTCGACGCGGACCGGCCGGAGCGGATCTACCGCCGCCTGCCCTACGGCGACCTCGTCGACGTCGTGATGCTCGACTGCAGGACCTGGCGCGACGAGCAGAGCAGCCCGCCGGCGATGTACGACCAGGACCGCGAGATGCTCGGTCAGCACCAGCACGACTGGGCGTGCGACCAGCTGTCCCGCTCCACCGCGACGTGGAAGCTGGTCGGCAACCCCGTCATGGTCGGCCAGGTCTACACGACCCTCATCTCGGAGGAGCTGGCCGGTCCGCTGGCGGAGCTCGGCATCCTCACCGACGACGTCGGCAGCGTCACGGCCTCCGCCGACCAGTGGGACGGCTACCCGGCGGCCCGTGCGCGGCTCTTCTCGCGGCTCCGCGGCGACCAGGTCCGCAACGTCGTGTTCCTGTCGGGCGACGTCCACACCTCGTGGGCGGTCGAGCTCAAGGAGGACCCGACGCTCACCGTGGAGCCGGTCGGCGTCGAGTTCGTGACGACGAGCATCACGACCCAGAACCTCGACGAGAAGCTCGGCGACGACGTCGACATCCGCGCGGTCGAGGACGACGTCCGACGCGGGAACCCGCACATCAGGTGGTGCGAGTTCGACGACCACGGCTACGTCGTCCTCGACGTGACGCGCGACCGCCTGCGCGCCGAGTGGTGGGCCGTGGAGACCGTGCTCGAGCGCGACGACGGTGAGTACCTCGTGTCGGCGTTCGAGGTGCGGGAGGGGACGAGCCGGCTCTACGACGCCGACGCCGGCGCCGGCGCGGCCACCGACGACGCCTGACCGCGCGACGGCGTCACAGCAGCGGCTTGCGCTGCCCGCTCAGCCGTTCGGCCGTCGGCGTGCGCGCCACGGCCTCCTCGTAGCCGGGCGGCGGGACGATCTCCCGCCAGGCCTCGCGTGCGAGCCGGAGCGCACCCTCGCGCTGCCGGTCGTCGCGGGCCAGCTCGACCGCCCACCGCAGCACCGGTGGGGCGATGTCCGCCGCGGCGTCGAGCAGCCGGCCGTCATCCCGTGCGATGCCACCGAAGAGCAGGCCCTTCGCGCGGTGGAACACCGACCCGTGCTCGTAGAGGTCCGGGAAGCCGACCCCCTCCTCGGCGGTCCACCAGGGCAACAGGTCCACGGGCGGGCTCTGGCCGGCGAGGAACGCGATCTCCACGTGGATCCACGAGCAGCGCATCACCTGGCGGGCGAGGCGTGGCGAGTCCGGGAGCCGTTCGATCAGCGGCTCCACCGAGCCGAGTCGGAGCCGGGCGAGCTCGAGGTCGCCGCGACCGATCGCGTCGGCGGTCAGGCCCAACCGGAGCATGCAGACGTCGATGACGTCCGTGGCGAGCTCCAGGCCCGCCGAGTCGAAGCGCTCGGCGGCGGGGTGGAGGCCGAGCTCGCGCAGGACCCGTCCACGCTCCGCGGCCACCCACGGGGCGAGCTCCTCCCCCGCGACGCCGTCCCACCACGCCCAGGCGAGGTCCCCGCGGCCGAGCCGGGACCACACCACGCCGTTCCACACCTCGATGGCCTCGGGGTGGCGGAGATCGGTGAGCGAGCCCTGCACGTCCGGCGGCAGCAGGTCGGCGGCCGCCTCGTCGG
>JAHWJY010000001.1 GCA_019348135.1 Actinomycetota bacterium | reverse complement strand
TCGAGGAGTGCGCCCGCGCCGGCATCGACGACGTCCTGCTCGTGACGGGCATGGGGAAGGCGTCGATGGAGGACCACTTCGACCGGCGGCTGGACCTCGAGGAGGCGCTCGAGGGCAAGGGCAAGCTGGACCTGCTCGAGGAGGCCAGGGCGCTGGCCAGGCTCGCGACGATCCACTCGGTCCGGCAGGGCGTCCCGCTCGGGCTCGGCCACGCCGTCCTCATGGGCCGCGGCCACGTGGGTGACGACGAGTCGTTCGCGGTGCTCCTCGGTGACGACATCGTCCACCCCGACGAGCCCTTCCTCGAGCGCATGATCGACGTGCACGAGCGCACCGGGCGACCGGTCGTCGCGGTGATGGAGGTCCCGGAGGACCAGGTCCACCTCTACGGTGTGGTCACCGCCACCGCCACCGACGAGGAGGGCGTGTTCTCCGTGACCGACCTCGTGGAGAAGCCCGCGCGCGAGGACGCGCCGTCGAACCTCGCGGTCATCGGCCGCTACGTCCTGCCGGGCGCGATCTTCGAGGTCATCGAGCGCACCCCGCCGGGTCGCGGCGACGAGATCCAGCTCACCGATGCGCTGAAGACGATGGCCGACGACGAGCCCATCGTCGCGGTCCGCTTCGACGGCGTCCGCCACGACGTGGGCGACAAGCTCGGGTTCCTCAAGGCCACCGTGATGATGGCGCTCGAGCGCGACGACCTGGGGCCCGACTTCCGGGCCTGGCTCACCGAGCACGTCGCCGGGCTCGACGCGTGAGCCCCTTCGCCGGCGAGGGACGCGCCGAGGTCACCGACCCCGGCGGACTGATCAGCGTCGACCGCTGGCGCGAGCTCATCCTCGGTGACCTGCCGGCGCTCGACGCGATCGAGCTGCGCATCCAGGACGCGCTCGGGCTGGTGCTGGCCGAGCCGGTCGAGAGCGACGAGGCGGTGCCGAGCTTCGCCAACTCGGCCATGGACGGCTACGCGGTGCGCGTCGACGACGTGGCGGGCGCCGGCGTCGACGACCCGGTCGAGCTGCGCATCGCCGGCGAGGTGCGCGCCGGCGCGAGCGAGCTCACGGCGGTCGGGCCGGGCTCGGCGGTCGCGATCATGACCGGGGCGCCCCTGCCCCCCGGCGCGGAGGCCGTCGTGCCGGTGGAGTCGACCTCGGCCGGGGCGAGCGGTCGCATCCGCATCCACCGCGCGGCGCGGAAGGGCGACCACGTCCGTGGCGTGGGCGAGGACGTCTCCCCCGGACAGCAGCTCCTGCCGGCGGGCCACCGCATCCGACCGGCCGACGTCGGGCTCCTCGCCGCCATCGGACGCTCGCGGGTGCACGTACGCCCCGCCCCCCGCGTGGTGATCCTGTCGACCGGCGACGAGCTCGTCCCGCTCGAGCAGCGCCCCGAGCCGGGCCGGATCCGCGACGCCAACGGTCCGATGCTGGGCGCGCTGGTGCGGCAGGCCGGCGGGCTGCCGTACTCGGCGGGCATCGTCAGGGACGACCGCAAGGCGATGATGTACGCCTTCGACTCCAACCTCGGGCACGCCGACCTGCTGATCGCGACGGGCGGGGTCAGCGCCGGCGCCTACGACCACGTGCAGGAGGTCATCGGCAAGCTCGGCAAGGTCCGTGCCGAGAAGGTGGCGGTCAAGCCGGGCATGCCGCAGGTCTACGGCCGGATCGGCACGACGCCGGTCTTCGGTCTCCCCGGCAACCCCGTGTCGTCGTTCGTGTCGTTCGAGCTGTTCGTCCGCCCGGCGATCCGGGCGCTCCAGGGACGCGCCGACGTCGCACGACCGCAGGTCACGGCACGCCTCACCCGGGCGGTCTCGGCGCCGGCACACAAGCGCACGTTCGTGCGCGTCCGACTGAAGCGCGAGGCCGGTCGCTGGACGGCAGAGCCCGGCTCGTCCCAGGGCTCGCACGTGCTGACCTCGCTGGTGCGTGCCGACGGGCTCGCGGACATCCCGGAGGAGGTCACCTCGCTCGCGGTGGGCGACGAGGTCACCGTCCACCTGCTCGTCGACACGTAGGAGCCAGCGATGGGCGAGCTCACCCACCTCGACGACGACGGCGCTGCGCGGATGGTGGACGTCGGCGACAAGGCGGTCACGACCCGCGTCGCCCGCGCCGGCTGCCGGGTCGTCATGACCCCGGCGACCGCCGCACGGGTCGCGGCCGGCGACCTGCCGAAGGGCGACGCGGTCACGGTGGCGCGGCTGGCCGGCATCCAGGCCGCCAAGCGGACGAGCGAGCTCATCCCGCTGTGCCACCAGGTCCGCCTGTCGCAGGTCGACGTCGACGTCGCGCTCGACGCCGACCGCGGCGTGGCGACGATCACGGCGCTCGCGCGGGCGGACGACCGCACGGGGGTCGAGATGGAGGCGATGGTCGCCGTGACGACGGCCGCGCTCGCCCTCTACGACATGGTGAAGGCGGTCCAGCGCGACGTCGTCGTCACGGACGTGCGTCTGCTCGCCAAGTCCGGCGGCCGCTCCGGCGACTGGTCCGCCCCGCCGGCGTAGCGCGATCCGGGCAGCGGATGTCGGCATCGCGGCATCCCGTTCCCGGATCGCCCGACCGGGAACCCGAGTTACACGCTTGTCGTTCATGTGTCCGACCTCCTAGGTGTGCCCGGAACGCACTGTTACCGTCGGCTCATCCTCCAGGTGGAGAGGACGTGGCATGAACGAAGCGCTGGTGGTCATGCTGGCCCTGATCTGGGCGGTCGCACTGCTCCCGGGGGCGGTACGTTCCCGCCGCGTGAACACCCATGCCACCGTCGGAGGGTTCGAGCGAGCGATGGATGTGCTGCGACGGCAGCCGGACGGCCGCTACATGATGGTCCCGAACGACGCCGGTCGGATCGTGGGCCTCGACGGCGACGTCGCTGCCCCCACCGCTCCCGGCGCGCGGTCGCACGCCCGTCGCGAGGACCCCGTCGTCGCCCGCCGGCGCACCACCTTCGTCCGCAGCCTCGCGGTCACCGGCACCCTGCTGCTGGTGGCGCTGTTCGCCGGCGGGTTCGCCTGGACGCTGTTCATCCTCTCCGCGGTCGCGACCGGCGGCTACGCCGCGCTCCTGCGCCACCTGAAGCTCCAGCGCGACCAGGTGCGTGAGGTCGTCCGCGACATCCGTGGCGACCAGGTCGTCGACCTCCGCGACGAGCGACTCCCGGTGGCGGTCGGCGCGCCGCCGATGTTCGGCGAGGGTGTCCCGGTGGCGTCGCACCCCGACGACCCGTGGCAGCCCCAGACCGCCGTGCGGATCCGCCGCTGGGAGGACTGACGTGACGGGGGAGGACCTCCTCACCCTGTCCGAGCCGGTCCGGCAGCGGTTCCAGGCGCGCCACGAGGCGCGCGAGACCGCCTACCAGGCGTCCCGCGACACCATCCGGAACGCCGCGAACGCCATCCGTGCGCTGCACCGGGGCGACGACGACGAGGCCGACCGGCTGATCGCCGCGTCGCGCGAGGCGCTCGACACCGCCGCGGCGGCGGCCGAACCGTTCCCCGACGTGCTCTACAGCGGCTTCGTGCAGGACGCCGCCAAGGAGCACGCCGAGGCCCGGCTGACGCGGGCCGCGCTCGCCGGCGACCCGCTCCCGGGGCCGGAGGAGGTCGGCGTGGACGACGGGTCGTGGCTGCACGGGCTGGCCGAGACCGTCGGCGAGTGCCGGCGCGCCTGCCTGGACCACGTCCGTGCCGGCTCGCTCGACGCCGGCGAGGACCTGCTCGCGCTGATGCAGGAGATCCTGGCGGTGCTGGCCACGATCGACGTCCCCGACGGGCTGACCCGTGGGCTGCGGCGCAACGCCGACGCCTCGCGCGCGATCACCGAGCGGACCCGCGGCGACCTCACGACCGCGGCGTCGCAGCGGGCCCTGCGCGAGGCCCTCGACGCGCACCGCGAGGCGCTCGAGCGCGCCGTCCCGCCCGCGGGCTGACCCTGGCCCCGGGTTCGCCACCCCCCTGGCGCCGGGTTACGATGCCCGCCGCCCTGGGGGTGTAGCTCAGTTCGGCAGAGCACTTCGTTCGCAACGAAGGGGCCGTCGGTTCAAATCCGATCACCTCCACCAGCCGGATCGCCCCGCAGCCTGTCGCTGCGGGGCGTTCTCGTTCCACGATCCCCCGCGCGCCACCGTGGGACGACGTCGCGCCGCGGGCCCCTCGGCAACCCGCGCGCGGTCACCGACGTCCTACCGTCGATCATCGAGACGAGGACGCGACGATGGGATCCTTCCGAGGCAGGGGCTCGCAGCTCGCCGTGACGGCGACCGTGACCGCGCTGGCCCTCTCCGCGTGCGGCGGCGACGACACGACCGGGGACGGCGGTGCCGCCGGCGCACCGGTCCCGGGCGGTGGCCTCACGGTCAGCGAGGCACGCGCGAGCGAGCTCGACGGACCCATCACCGTGACCGGGTTCCTGATCGACGACGGCACGTCCACCCGGCTGTGCGAGGCGTCGCTGGAGTCCTACCCGCCGCAGTGCGGTGAGCCGAGCCTGCTGGTCGAGGGCATCACCGTCGTCGAGCGCGACGGCGCGCAGCAGGAGGGCGACATCGCGTGGGTCGACCAGGCATCGCTCACCGGCGAGGTCGAGGAGGGGACCCTCCGTGTCTCGGACACCGTTTCCTAGCTTCCCGCCCATGGCGCCGGCTGATCGCGGACGTCGGCGCATCAGACGACGGGGCCCCAGCGTGCGATCGATCGTGACGACGACGGCGCTGGTGCTGGCGGCGGCCGGCTGTGGCCGGGCGCCCGCCCCGGTGGTGGACGGCGGCGGTGGCCAGGAGGTCGCCCGTTGCTCCGAGGTCCCCGAGGTCGTCCCCCCCGACGAGCACCTGCGCGACGAGCCGATCTACGTCGGCAACGAGCAGCCGGTCGAGGAGCTGTCCGCGTGGGCATCCGGCCGGGAGGGCTTCGAGCAGCTGTGGATCGACCGCGACCACCTCGGCTGGGTGGTGCTCGCGTTCAGCCGCGACGCCGAGGCGGTACAGGCGGAGCTCGCGCGGGACTTCCCCGACGCCGGCGCCGTGGTCGTGCCCGTCGACTGGACCATGACCGAGCTCACCGCCCTGCAGGACCGCGTCGCCGAGGAGCTGGGAGGCGCGGTGGCCTCGTCCATCGCCGTCAGCGTGACCAAGGGTGTGGTGTCCATCGGTGTCGGACCCATGACGGAGGACCGGCTCGACGCGGTCGCCGAGCGCTTCGCCGGCGAGCGTGTCTGCGTCGAGGGCGTCGATCCGGAGACCCTTCCGTCCGACGGCCCGCAGGCGGAGGCCGGCGACGGCTGGCGACTCCTCGCCGACGAGCGCGCGGGGCAGCCGTACCGCACCTGGATCGCCGCGGACGAGGACGGCTACGTCCAGCTCTGGGAGAGCGTAGGGCTCTCCGACGAGGCGCCCGCGGTGGACTTCGGGACCGAGGTGGTCATCTGGTTCGGCGCCGTCTACAGCGGCAGCTGCCCGGACCTCCGCTTCGAAGGCGTCGAGGTCGATCACGACCGGGCGCTCGTGTACGCCGACATCACCTACCTCGACGAGGCGGAAGGGGGACCGTGCACCGCCGACGCGAACCCGCGGGCCTACGTCGTCGCCGTCGACCGGGACGTGTTGCCCCCCGGCCGGTTCGCCATCCAGCTGGGTGCCGCGGACCCGCCCCCCGGGGCACCCGAGGAACGCACGGTCGTCGACGCCGATCTCACGCAGCCCGGCGCCGGCGTGTCCCGCGACCAGCTCGGCCCCGACCCCGCGCTCGCGCACCCGCAGCCCGCGGTGATCGAGCCCGGCGGCACCGTCGAGGCCGGCTTCCCGTTCCTCTACCGGCTGTACCTGCACTGCGGACCCGAGTGGCTCGGACCGGTGAACGACGTGATGTGGCGGAGCGAGGTGACCGAGGTCCCGCCGGCGTGGCTGACGGTGATGGACCGGACGTCGGAGGAGCTCGTCGCCGAGGCCCTCGTCGAGACCGATCCCACCACGCTGACCGTCACCGCCAACGACCACGACGTCGTCTACCACCCCACGTCAGAGGAACCACCCGGATGCGACTGACCGCCACACCCGTCGACCGGCCACCCTCCGCTCCTGCGACGACGGCGATGGCCGGTACCCAGGGGGGCGCGAGCCGCGGGCGGGAGGAGCCGGCATGGCCGACGACGGGAACGGGCCGATCAGGTCGTTGCTCGAGTGGCGACGCGGCGATGGTGAGGGTGGCTACAGCGAGCACCTCATGCGCCTCCAGGAGCCCGTCTGGGACGCGCTCTGCCGGTACTACTTCCGGCTCGAGGTCGATGGCTGGGAACGGCTGCCCGACCCGCCATGTCTCCTCGTCGGGGTCCACTCCGGCGCCGCGCTCACGATGGACGCGTGGACGCTCATCTACGCGTGGTGGCGCCACTTCGGGCCCGACCGGTTCCTCCACGGCACGGCCCACGACGTGCTGATGGCGGCGCCCGGCCTGGGCGACTACTTCCGTCGCATGGGGGTCCTGCCGGCGTCCGGCGACGCCGTCTCGGCCGCGTTGGCGGCGGGCGACGACGTGATCGTGTGGCCGGGCGGCGAGAAGGACTCGATGCGGCACTGGCGCAAGCGGGACACCGCGGTGCTGGGCGGTCGCACGGGGTTCGTGCGGATGGCCGTCGAGCAGCAGGTGCCGATCGTGCCGGTCGCGACCGTCGGCGGGCACGACACCGTCTTCGTCGTGAACGAGGGTGGGTGGATCGCCCGTCTCGGCGGCCTCGGGGACCGCTTCCGTGCCGCGAAGGTGCCGATCGTGGTCGGTCCACCGTTCGGGATCGCGATCGAGACGGTCCCGATGCACCTGCCCCTGCCGGCGAAGATCCGCACCGAGTTCCTCGATCCCATCGACCTCGACGCGGGACCGGAGGACGCGTCCGACGAGGACCTCCACCGTCAGGTCTACGAGCACGTCGAGGCCGCGATCCAGGCCGGTATGGACCGTCTGGCGGCGAAGCGCCGGTTCCCCGTGTTCCTCTGACCGTGCGTGCGTGACCGGTGCGCTGCCCCGTGGCGTCTACGCTGCCGGCATGTCGATCCGCGTGGTCCTGGCCGAGGACAGCTACCTCGTCCGTGAGGGCGTGAAGCTGCTCCTCGCCGAGCTCGACGACGTCGAGCTCGTCGCCGTCGTCGAGGATCTCGACGGCCTGTACGCGGCCGTCGACGAGCACAACCCCGACGTCGTGCTGACCGACATCCGGATGCCGCCGACCGGCACCGACGAGGGGATCCGGGCGGCCGAGCGCCTGCGTGAGAGCCACCCCGACACGGGCGTGGTGGTGCTCAGCCAGTACGCCGACGCGAGCTACGCCCTGAGCCTGTTCGACAGCGGCTCACAGGGACGCGCCTACCTGCTGAAGGAGCGCGTCGGGGACATCGACCAGCTGCACGAGGCCATCCGGGCCGTCGCCGCCGGGGGATCGGTCATCGATCCGAAGGTCGTCGACTCGCTCGTCGTGGCGCGCACGAGCCAGCCGTCGTCGTCGCTCGACCGGCTGACCCCGCGCGAGACCGAGGTGCTCGCGGAGATCGCGAAGGGAAAGAACAACTCGGCCATCGCGGGCGCCCTGTTCGTCACCGAGCGTGCCGTCGAGAAGCACATCAACTCGATCTTCGACAAGCTCGACCTGTCCAACGAGGGCGACACCCACCGGCGCGTCCAGGCGGTGCTGGTCTTCCTCGGAGCCCAGTCCGACTGAACCATGCCGCGAACGGCCGGGAGGACCCGTTCGGGCGGTAGTGGTAACCACACCACGAGGTCCCGTGCTGGCAGGCTGGCTCCGATCCGACCGGTGGGCGACCCTCGCCTCCCGAGAAGGAGCCGACGTGGCTGTGCGAGTCCTGATCGTCGACGACCAGGCGCCGTTCCGCTCTGCGGCACGGATGGTGGTCGAGATGACCGACGACTTCGAGGTCCTCGACGAGGCGGAGACCGGGGAGGAGGCCGTCGCGAAGGCGCTCGACCTGCATCCCGATCTCGTGCTGATGGACGTGAACCTCCCGGGCATCGACGGGCTCGAGGCGACCCGGCGGATCCTCGCCGGGGCGAGCTCGATCCGCGTGGTCGTGCTGTCGACCTACGAGGCGACCGAGTACGGCCCCCGGGCGACCGAGGCGGGGGCGATCGCGTTCGTGTCGAAGTCGGCCTTCACGCCCGACGCGCTCGAGGAGGCATGGAACGGTGCGGCGGTCGCCTGAGCCACCGCCGGCTCGTGGTCAGCCGCGGGGCGGGAACCGGTAGGCCACCACCGGGTGTGCACGCCCCTTCACCAGCGACGGCTCGAGCTTCTCGCAGGTGAGCGGTCGCTCCAACGCCGCCCGGGTGGCCTCGATGAGCACCGTCTCGCCGGGCTCGGCCCACTGCTGGAGCCGCTGGGTGAGGTTCACCGTGTCGCCGACGAGCGAGTACTCGAGGCGTTCCTCCGAGCCGAGGATGGCCGCTGCGACCCTGCCCGTCGACAGCCCGATCCCGAGGCCGAACGGCTCGAGCCCCTGGCCGGCCCAGCGCTCGTTGACGGCGTCCTGGGCGGCGTGCATGGCGGCCGCCGCGGTCACGGACCGGTCGGCGTGGTCGGGGCTCGGGGACGGCGCCCCGAAGACGGCCATCACCGCGTCACCGACGAACTGCATGACCGTACCGCCGGCCGCGTGCACGGCCCGGTTCATGGCACCGCGGTGCTCGTGCAGCTGCCTGGCCAGCAGCGACGGGTCGGTCCGTTCGGCGATCGTGGAGTAGCTGCGGATATCGCTCATCAGCACGGTGACGACGAGCTCCTCGGACTCCCCGGGTCGCCGGCCCTCGGCGTGGAGCTTCTCGGCGAGCCCCGCCGGGAGCAGTCGTGACAGGCTCTCACCCTGCTCCTCCCGGTCGATGATGGCCCGGTGGAGCATCTTCAACCGTTCCAGACTGCTGCTGTCGCCGGCGGACAACCCGGCGGCGAGCTTGACCCACAGCTTCTCGATCTCGGCGTCGACCGCGGCGGCCGTGGTCCGACGCTGGGCAGCGATCGCCTTGATCGGCCGGCCCTCCGCGATCGCGGTCAGCAGCTGCTCCTCCTCGCGGGACAGGCCCGAGACGGGGGCGACGGGGCGGGTCAACGACTCGACGATGGTCGGATCGAGCATCGAGCCCCCCGACGCCACCTCGCGGACCGCACGCGCGAGCTGGTCACCCTCGCCGACGCGGTCCTTCAGGAGGTAGGCGTAGCCGGCGGCGCCCTCGGACAGGAGCGAGACCGCGTACTCCGGGTCGTCGTACTGGCTGAGGATCACGATGCCCGTCCCCGGATGCCGCTTGCGGACCTCCTTGGCGGCCTCGATGCCCTCGCGGCGGAAGTCCGGCGGCATACGGATGTCGGTCACGACGACGTTCGGGTTCGCCTCCTCCGCCCCGGCGACCAGCCCGTCGTAGTCGCCGGCGGTACCGACGACCTCGATGTCGTCCTCGAGGTCCAGGAGCGCCCGGACCCCCTCGCGGACGATCAGGTTGTCGTCGGCGAGGAAGACGCTGATGTGCGCGGCTGCGGTCATCGGTCTCCCGGAGGCGGCCGGAGCGCTCTCCGGCGAGGAGGAGGTCGAGCGGACCCGGATGGTCGCCGCTGGCGCGCATGGGGGCAAGGGGTGGCCGCCTCCGCATCCATGGTGGTGCTAGCCACACGTCGCATACGCAGGGACGTACCCTTCCGCCGTCCTCGGCGCCTCGGCGAAGATGCCCACGGTCGGCGGCGCACGCCGTGGCCACGGGGCAGGGGACGGGAGCCGCAGGATGCGTGGACGGATGGCGATCGTGGTGGCGGCGGGTGCGCTAGCCGCGGTGGGGGCGGCGTGCGGCGGCGATGCCGGGGGCGCGCAGTCGCGTGAGGTGCTCGTCGACTACGTGCACGACGAGTTCGCGGCCTCGTACCTGGCGTACTTCCCGCGGGACGTGACGCTGCGCCCCGGCGACACCGTCAACTTCCGCCAGGAGTGGACCGGGGAGCCGCACTCGGTGACCATGGGCACGATGGTCGACGAGATGATGGGGGTCATCTCACCGCTCATCGAGAAGTACGGCCACCTCCCCGACGACGAGATCCCGCCGGAGGTGTTCGAGGAGTTCATGGCGGCGTCGGCGGCACTGCCGTACATGCTCCCCGACACCCTCGAGGGCGGACCGGTGAACCAGAACGTCGGCCAGCCGTGCTACCTCGACGAGGGTGCGCCGCCGGAGGACCCCATGGAGCCCTGCACCGACGAGCAGCAGGAGCAGCCAGCCTTCGACGGCCGCCAGTCGTACTACAACTCCGGGTTCATCCCCTACGCCGGCGAGCGCGGCAACACGTTCGACGTCGTGCTGGCGAACGACATCGAGCCGGGCACCTACGCCTACTACTGCAACGTCCACGGGCCGTTCCAGGCGGGGACGATCACGGTCGTCGGGGCGGACGAGGAGATCCCGTCGGAGGCGGACGTCGCCCGGCAGGCGCTCGCCGAGATCGAGGAGGTCACCGCGCCGCTCGCTGCGGCGTTGGAGGAGGCACGCGCCTCCGACGCGGCCACGATCTTCGGCCAGGAGGTCCGCAAGCCGTACGCGGGCTGGGGCTCGGACGAGCCCACCACGACCCACGCGGTGATCGACGAGTTCATCCCCAAGGAGAACACCGTCACGGTCGGGGAGTCGATCACGTGGTCCTTCGTGGGCGGGCACACCGTCAGCTTCAACGTCCCCGACTACTTCACCCAGCTCTCGATCGAGGACGACGGCACGGTCATCTTCAGTCCGGACGCGCTGCAGCCCCGCGGCGGCCCGGGCCATCCGGCCGCCGAGGGTCCGCCCCCGGGCGAGGGAGAGGCCGAGGGTGAGGGTGCGCCCGGCGGCGAAGGCGAGGGCGAAGGCGGGGGCCCGCCGGGCGGCCCGCCGCCGGAGCCGGTGGCGGTGGACGCCGGGACCTGGGACGGAAGGTCGTTCCTGTCCTCGGGGATGTTCTTCGACGGTACGTACAGCGTGACGTTCACCGAGCCGGGCCGGTACTCGTACGCCTGCCTGGTCCACCCGGCGATGGTCGGCAGCGTCGTCGTCGAGGAGGCGTAGGGATCGCGGCCACGATGAGCGCCGCTGAGGTCTCGGACCCGCCGACCGGAGCGACCGCTCCGGCCGGCGGTGCCGGGTCCGCGCTGCGGTCGTGGCGCAGCGCCGACTGGGCCTTCGCCGTCGGACTGGCCGTGTACGTCGCCTACGCCGTGGTGGCGCTCATGGCCGGGCTGGCCGCCGCGCTGGCGCTGCCACTCGGCCTCCACGACCGGTTGCATGAGCTCGCGTTCACGAGCGGCGCGCTCGCACCGCGGTTCGCGGCCGTGGCGGATGCCAGCCACGCGGCCGAGCCGGCGTGGGGCCTCGTGCTCGACTACGCCTTCAGCCTCGTCAACCTCGCCCTGGCCGGGTTCCTCCTGTGGCTCCGCCCCCGGGAACGCACCGCCCGGCTGCTGGCGGTCGCGCTCGTCGGCACGGCGGCCGTGTTCAACCTCCAGGCGTACGCGGTCTACGAGCAGATGCAGGCCTCGTTCCTCGATCAGGCCGGCAACGTGGCCTTCCACGTGGTCGCCGCGGGGGCCTACATCGCGGCCCTGCTGGTCTTCCCCGACGGCCGTCCCGTCCCGCGCTGGTCGCCGGTCCGGCTGGCCGGCCTCTACGGGATCGTGAGCGTGACCGTCGGCGTGGTCGCCTTCCGCATCAGCGGGACCTCGCGCACGCTCGCGGTCCTGATCGTGTTCGGGCTGCTCACGCCGGCCGTCGGCGTCGCGGCCCAGGCCTACCGACTGGCCCGGGCCACCGGCACCGCCGAGCGGGCCCAGGCGCGGACCATGTTCTGGGCGCTCGCACCGGCGTTGGTGCTCGGTCTCTACGTCGTGGCGCGCGGCTCGACGGCGTCGGCGTTCGAGGTCTACGGGGGCCGCTCGATCGCCATCATCCCGGTCGAGCTGTTCCGCGTCTTCCAGCCGGTCTTCGCGATCATCCCGCTGGCGCTGTTCGCCGGCGTGGTGCGCTTCCGGCTGTGGGGCATCGACCGCATCATCACGCGGGCCCTGACCTACACGAGCCTGGCTGGACTGGTCACCCTCGTGTACGTCGGCGTGGTGGTCGGCATCGGACGGCTGGTCGGCGCCCAGAACGACAACCTCGTGCTGTCGGTCGTCGCGACGGGCCTGGTCGCGATCGCGTTCGAGCCGGCACGGGAGCGCGTCAAGCGGCTCGCCGACCGCATGGTCTACGGCCGCCGTGCGACCCCGCTCGAGACCCTCGCCGACTTCTCGACCCAGGTGGGTGAGGAGACCGAGACCGAGGACAAGCTCGTGAGGCTGGCCCAGGTGCTCGGTGAGGGCACCGCGGCCCGTCGGTCGGACATCTGGCTCCGGATCGGCGACGAGCTCCGACCCGCGGCGTCGTGGCCCGGGGGCGGCGCCCCGCACCGCCCCCTCCCGCTCACCGGCGACGACCTCCCGGCGCTACCGGCATCCGTGGCCGTGCCGGTGCGCCACGACGGCGAGCTGCTCGGGGTCCTGGCACTGACCCTGCCCGGGGACGGCTCGCTCGCGCCGGTCGACCAGCGGCTCCTCCACACCCTCGCCGGTCAGGCCGGACTGCTGTTGCGGAACGTCCGCCTGACCGCCGAGCTCCTCGAGCACGTGGCGCAGCTGGTGGAATCACGGCAACGCGTCATCACGGCCCAGGACGAGGTCCGCCGGCGCCTGGAGCGCAACCTCCACGACGGGGCCCAACAGCAGCTCGTGTCGCTGCGGGTCAAGCTCGGACTCGCGCAGCGGATGGTCCAGATGGGTCGTGACGTCGACGATCTCCTGGGGCAGCTCGCCGACGAGGCCGAGGAGGCCGTCAAGACGCTGCGCGAGCTCGCGCACGGCATCTACCCGCCGCTCCTGGCGGAGCGCGGGCTCACCACCGCGCTCGGCTCCCGCGCGGAGCGCTTCCACCTCCCCGTGGTGGTCGAGAGCGGCGAGCTCGACCGCTACGGCCAGGACATCGAGGCGGCCGTCTACTTCTGCTGCCTCGAGGCGCTGCAGAACGTGGCGAAGTACGCCGAGGCGTCGTTGGTGCGGCTCGAGCTGTCCGACGAGGGCGGCTTCCTGCGCTTCGCGGTCGTCGACGACGGGGCGGGGTTCGACACGTCCGACATCGGGGACGGCGCGGGACTGCAGAACATGCGTGACCGGCTCGACGCGCTCGGGGGGCACGTGTCGATCGACTCGGCGCCGGGGCGGGGGACACGCGTCGAGGGCCGCATCCCGGTCGCCGCCACGGACCGCGTCACCACCGCCGCGCCGACGGCCTGAGGGTGGTGCTGTCCCCACCCCGATCGACCCGAAGGCACCAGCGACACCGGTGACGTGGCCGCGGACACTCGCAGCATCCGAGCAGCAGGAGCCGGGCATGCGTATCGAAGCGAAGGTCTTCTCCATCTCGTGGATCCCGTCCGAGGCGATCAGCGGCCACATGCGGATCCCCATGGACATCGGGATCGGCCACTACGACGACCCGCCGCCGGACCACGTCGAGGACCTGCAGCTGCTGAACGAGGAGGGACGGTTCCGCTTCGCCAACCTCCTGTCGGCGGCCATCGAGGTCGACGGCGACGGCCGTATCGCGGGGTGGGAGCACCTCGGCCGCAGCTACATCTCCACGACCGACGTGCACCTCGGGTCCCGCAAGGTGTTCGCCTTCCAGCCCGTCGCGTTCCCGGACCTGCGGCCGGAGCCCGAGGTCGGGGACGGGTGGGTCCGGTTCGAGCAGACGTCGGGCGGCAGGACCGGCGCGCCGATGCCCCGTCGGGTCAGCAAGCCGCCCTTCGTGCGGATCTCCCCGCCGACCGCCTGGACGACGCTGTCGCTCACCCTGCACGCGGACGGTCGGGTCGAGCACGAGGTGCGCGGTGCGAGCCCCTTCCCGCGTCACTGGATCTACGACGGCGACGGTCGGCTCGTCGCGAAGAGCGGCATCACCGACTTCTCGACGTGGTCTCGCGAACACTTCGGCGACAACACCCCGTGGGGGGACGTCGACACGCCGGCCCTCATCACCCAGGTCGAGACGGAGCTCGAACGGCAGCTGTCCCTGACGATCATGCGCTCCGGCACGTCGCCCCGGATCGACCGGCTCGGGGCGGGCGAGCTCCTCACGGAGCAGGGATCCGACGGTGACGACCTCTACCTGCTCCTGGACGGGGTGCTCGAGGTGGAGGTCGACGGTGAGGTCCTGGCGCAGCTCGGTCCGGGGGCGATCGTGGGGGAGCGGGCCATCCTCGAGGGTGGGGCGCGGACCTCGACGTTGCGCGCCGTGACGGGTTGTAAGGTCGCGGTCGCCGCAGCGGGTCAGATCGACCGGGACGCCCTGGCGCAGCTGGCCACGGGCCACCGGCGCGAGACTCCCGTCACCTGATCGACGTGGCGCCGGCCCGACGGCCGGTTGTCGCCCCAGACGCACGCGCGAGGACGGAACGAGGCTGCAGGTCCACATCTGCGGGTCCCGGGGCTCGACCCCCACCCCCGGCCCCGAGTCCGTCCGCTACGGGGGCCACACCTCGTGCGTGGCCCTGGCCCACGACGGCGAGCCGCCGTCGCTCCTGCTCGATGCCGGGACCGGCCTGCGTCGCGTCGCCGCGCTGCTCGACGGCGCGGCCTTCGACGGCTCGATCCTGCTCGGCCACCTCCACTGGGACCACACCCAGGGGCTGCCGTTCTTCCGCGCCGGCGACGATCCCCGGGCGCGCGTCGACCTCTACCTGCCGGCGCAGGGAGGTGACCCGGTGGAGGTGCTCGCGCGCGGGATGTCCCCGCCGCACTTCCCGATCCGTCCCGACCAGCTCCGCGGGGCGTGGCGGTTCGTCGCCCTGGAGGAGGGCACGACGGTCATCGAGGGGTTCGAGGTCCTCGCCCGCGAGATCCCGCACAAGGGCGGCCGCACCTTCGGCTACCGCGTGAGCGACGCCAGCGGCAGCCTCGCCTACCTCTCGGACCACCACCCGTTCGGGCTCGGCCCCGGCCCCGACGGCTTCGGCCCGTACCACCCGGCGGCCCGGGAGCTCGTCGACGGCGTCGACCTCCTGCTCCACGACGCCCAGTACACGCGCTCGGAGTTCGGCGCCCGCGCCGACTTCGGTCACAGCACCATCGACTACGCCGTCGGGCTCGCGGACGTCTGCGACGTCGGCTCGCTGCTGCTGTTCCACCACGATCCGGCCCGTACCGATCCCGAGCTCGACGCCATCGCCGCGGCGTACGCGGACGCGACGCGACCGGTCCGCGTGGCGGTGGAGGGCGACGTCCTGCACCTGCCCACGGGCTGACACGAGCCGGGACTCACACGAGTCCCAGCGCCACCATGGCGTGGGCGACACGCTGGAAGCCGGCGATGTTGGCGCCGGTCACGTAGTTGCCGGGGGCGCCGTACTCCTCGGCCGTGGCGAAGCACAGGTCGTGGATGTGCGTCATGATCTCCGCGAGACGCGCCTCGGTGGCCTCGAACGACCAGCGGTCGCGGCTGGCGTTCTGCTGCATCTCGAGGGCGGAGGTGGCGACCCCGCCGGCGTTCGCGGCCTTGCCGGGTCCGTAGGCGATCCCCGCGTCGAGCAGCACGTCCACGCCCTCGGGCGTCGTCGGCATGTTGGCGCCCTCGGACACGGCGATGCAGCCGTTGCCGACGAGGGTCGCGGCGTCGCGACCGGTGAGCTCGTTCTGCGTCGCGCACGGCAGCGCCACGTCGCACGGGATGTCCCAGATGTTGCCGCCGGCGAGGTAGGTCGCGTCGTGCCCACGGCGGCCCGCGTAGTCCGCGATCCGGCCGCGCTCGACCTCCTTGACCTGCTTCAGGAGCTCGAGATCGATGCCCTTCGGATCGTGCACCACGCCCGCGGAGTCGGAGCAGGCCACGACCCGACCGCCGAGCTGGTGGATCTTCTCGATGGCGTACAGGGCGACGTTGCCGGAGCCGGAGACGAGGCAGGTCCGGTCCGCGATGTCGTCGCCCCGGGCCTTCAGCATCTCGCGGAGGAAGAACACGGCGCCGTACCCGGTCGCCTCCGTCCGGACGAGCGCGCCGCCCCACTCGATGCCCTTGCCCGTGAGGACGCCGGACTCGTAGCGGTTGGTGATGCGCTTGTACTGCCCGAAGAGGTACCCGATCTCACGGGTACCGACGCCGATGTCGCCGGCCGGCACGTCGGTGTACTCGCCGAGGTGGCGGTACAGCTCCGTCATGAAGCTCTGGCAGAAGCGCATCACCTCGTCGCGCGACCGACCCTTGGGGTCGAAGTCCGAGCCGCCCTTGGCGCCGCCGATCGGCAGCTCGGTCAGCGCGTTCTTGAAGATCTGCTCGAAGCCGAGGAACTTCACGATGCCGAGGTTGACCGACGGGTGGAACCGGAGGCCCCCCTTGTACGGGCCGAGGGCGCTGTTGAACTCGACCCGGAAGCCGCGGTTGATGCGGACCTGACCCGTGTCGTCTATCCACGGCACCCGGAAGATGATCTGGCGTTCCGGTTCGCAGATCCGCTCGATGATCTTCCGCTCGGCGAACTCGGGGTGCTTGGCCACGACGGGACCCAGCGAGAGCAGCACCTCCCGGACCGCCTGGTGGAACTCCGGCTCTCCGGGGTTGCGGCGCAGCACCTCGTCGAAGATGGGTTCGAGCTTCTCGTCCAATGCGGGACCATCCAGTCGGCTGCCGTCGCACCGTAGGCTGCGGTCAGACGATGGAGGCAACCGTGGACCAGACCGTGCCGCTGCTCGCACGTCCCGGCGTGGGCATCCACCAGCGCCGGAAGTTCTTCGAGCTGCGCAACGAGTACACCCTCGTCGACGCGGAGGGCCAGCCGCTCGGCACGGCCACGCAGGAGCGCCAGTCCTTCCTGGCGCTGCTCGTCCGGATCTTCAGCTCGCTGGACGTGGCCCTGCCCATGACGCTCGAGGTCCGGGACACCACGGGTGCGGTCGCGCTCGAGCTCCACAAGCCGTGGTTCACGTGGCGGGTGAGGGTGTCGGCGCCGGAGCTCGGGCTGCTCGGCACGATCCGGAAGCAGATCCGTGTCGGCAAGGCCCGCTTCTCGCTCGAGGGTCCCTCGGGGGAGGTCCTGGGCGAGGTCCGGGCCCGCAACTGGCGTGCGCGCGACTTCTCCGTCCACGACCCCGTCGACACCGAGGTGGCGCGGGTCACGAAGGAGTGGCGGGGGCTGCTGACCGAGGCGTTCTCGGACGCCGACAGCTACGCCGTCACGTTCCAGCCGCAACTCGGCCACCCGCTCCGGGCCCTGGCCTTCGCGTCGGCGCTCGCCGTGGACATCGTGATGAAGCAGAAGGACAGCGGGTAGGCGCCATCGTCAGCAGGCGCACGAGCTCACTGGTTGCGTGAGAGGTACCGCCCGACGGCCGTGCCGACGGTGCCCGCCGGGGCGTCGCCGAAGCCCGCGTAGCTCGTGAGCCACCGCGCCATCTCCTCGCGGTTGTCCGAGGTGTCGGACGGGTCCTCCCCGTACCGTTCCTCGAGCGCCGCGATGGCCTCCTCGATGAGATCCCTGCTGCCGTCCGCCACGCCCGCCTCCGGTCCGGGGGACATCTTGCCTGACGCGGGGCGCTGACGTCGCCCGTTGCCGTGTCCGCCCGGGCGCGGCAACCTCACCCGGGCCCCGCCAGAGGAGACCGCGTGATCGAGCTCGACGACCGCCGACGGCGCATCCGGGACGACGCGCGGGTCTTCGTCCGGGAGGAGGTCCTGCCCGTGGCGGCCGAGCTCGACCCCCGTGGTGAGGACATGCCCTGGTCGCTCGTGGACCGGCTCGGGGAGCTCGGCTACCTCGGGGCGACGGTGCCCGAGGAGCACGGCGGCCTCGGCTTCGGCATGGTCGACTACTGCATCCTCATCGAGGAGCTGGCGCGGGGGTGGCTGTCGGTCGCGAGCGTCGTCGGTCGCGGCAACCGCATCCTCGAGGAGGTCCTCGACACGGACGAGCTGCGCCGGAGGTACCTGCCGCGGATCGCCCGGGGCGAGCTCATCTGCGCCTTCGCGCTGTCCGAGGCGGAGGCCGGGTCGGACGTCGCCAACGTCGCCTGCCGTGCGGTGGAGACCGCCGACGGCTGGCGCATCGTGGGCGAGAAGCGGTGGTGCGGGTTCGCCTGGCGGGCCGACGCGATCCTGTTGTTCGCGCGTACCGACGATCCCCCGGCGGACGCGCCGCACCGCGGCATCTCCGCGTTCCTGATCGAGAAGGACCGCGAGAGCTTCCCGGAGGGGCTCAGCGGGACGCCGATCGACAAGATCGGCTACCACGGCCTCACGACCTGGGAGCTCACGTTCGACGGACTGGCGCTGCCCTCCGAGGCCCTGATGGGCGAGCGCGGCGAGGCCTTCTACGGCGTCATGGCGGGGCTCGACCGCAAGCGCGTCTACACGGCGGCACGCGCGGTCGGCCTCGCGCGCGGCGCCCTCGAGGATGCGCTCGCCTACGCCACGCAGCGCGAGCAGTTCGACCACCAGCTCGCCGACTTCCAGTCGATCCGGTTCATGCTGGCGGACATGGCGACGTCGGTGGAGGCGGCGCGGGCGCTCACCCTGGCGGCCGCCGACGCGCTCGACCGCGGAGGCAGGGTCGACCGTGAGGCGGCGATGGCGAAGCTGTTCGCCACCGAGGTCGCCGAGCGTGTCACGCGTGACGGCATGCAGATCCACGGCGGCAACGGCTACATCTCGGCGACGCCGGCACAGCGCTACTGGCGCGACGCCCGCCTCACGACCATCTTCGAGGGCACGTCCGAGATCCAGCGGCGGATCATCGCCGACCGCCTGGTCGAGGACGGGCTCGGCTGACCCGCTACCCGCTCGAGCCCTCGGGATCGCCCGACGACGCGGTGGGGAGATCGACGACGAAGCAGGCGCCGCCGCCGGGTGGTGACGTGTAGGCGAGCTCGCCACCGTTGGCCCGTGCCAGGCGGCGCGCGATCGACAGACCGAGCCCCACGCCGTCCACGGTCGGCCCCTCCGAGCTGGCTTGCGTGAAGGGCTCGAACAGTGCGGCGACGAAGGACGGCGCGACGCCGTCCCCGTGGTCGCGCACGGAGAGGCGGATGTCCCCCTCCCGCCGCTCGCTCGTGATGACGACGGGGGCGCGGCCGTACTTGCGGGCGTTGCCGACGAGGTTCCCGACGATCTGACGGAGGTGGTCCGGGTCCACCACGACCCGGTGGAGGGCGGGCACGTCGAGCTCGGTGGTGAGGTGGTCGGCGGCGTGCTCGTCCTGCGCGCGGAGCCCGGCCAGCACCTCCTCCAGGGCGGTGCGCAGCTCGACCTCCGCCGCCCGTACCTCCAGCGTGCCGTGGGCCATGCGGGTCGTATGGAGCAGGTCGTCGATCAACCGCTGCTGGCGTTCCGCACCGGCGCGGATGCGTGCCAGGAGGTCCCGGCGCTGCTCGGGCTCGAGCCGGTCGTCGTGGAGCTCGAGCGTCTCGGCGAAGCCGCGGACGGCGGCGAGGGGGGTGCGGAGCTCGTGGGAGAGCATCGCGAGGAAGTCGTCCTTGGCACGGTGCGCCGCCTCGAGGTCCTCGATCGCCTGCTGCTCGCGGTCGAGCGTCCGGCCGATGCTGATCGCGATGGCGCCCTGGGCCGCGACCGCCTGGGCGATGCGCAGCTCGCGCGGGGAGATCGTCGCGGGCTGCCGGTGGTCGAGCTCCAGGACACCGAAGCGCTCGCCCCAGGCCTCGAGGGGCAGGTACGCCACGGAGGCGACGCCGTAGGGCTGGTACCAGATGGGAGGGATGAGGTCGGGGTGGTCCTGGGGGCGCTCGAAGGCCCGCGGCCGCCCCTCCCGGAGGATCTCCCAGACGACGGGGAGGTCGGCGTCGGTCGAGGTGAACAGCTCCCACGCCTCGGGCTCGGCGTGTCCGTCGGCGAACTGGCTCATCGTCGGGAGGATGCGGTGCTCGGCCTCGTCCACGAGGAAGATCGAGCAACGCTCGAACCCGGCGACCTTGGCCGCGTTCTGCGCCACGGCCGCCAGGACGGCGGTGAGGCGGGTGGTGCGTGCGAGGACCCCGGTGACCTCCAGCAGGGCCTCGGCCTCCGCGGAGCGGTGCTGCTCCCGCTCGACCGCCCGGGCGTTGTCCAGCGCGAGCGCGAGGTGGGACACCAGGGTCACGATCTCGGTGGTCCCGAAGGCGAGGCGCTCGGGAGGTGCCTCGAGCACCAGCATCCCGTCGAGGTGGCCGCCGTGCCGCACCGCGAGGGCGACGAGGGCGCCCATCCCGTAGCGGGCCGCGACGGCGGGAGGCAGACCGCCCGGGTCGTCGCCGCGGTCGAGGCGGACGAGGTCCTCCCCGGCCCGGATGCGCCGGCCGAGGTCCGTCGCCTCGATGTCGAGCGTGCGCCACTCGTCGAAGAGCTGCGGGTCGGCGGCGCCGGAGCGGAACTCGGAGGCGAACGCGCGCAGGCCGCCGTCCTCGCGGTCGGCGAGGAAGAAGCTCGCCCGCTCGAGCTCGTACGCGTGGGTGAGGAAGCGCAGCATCTCGGCGACGACGCGCGCGGTCGAGCGTCCGCCACCGGTCCGGTGCAGGAACGCCAGGACGTCCGACGCGGTGTTCACCGCCGGCCTCTCGTGCGTGGTGTCGTCCCCGTCGGCCGCCGGCTCGGGGACTTGAGGTCGCCGCCCGTCACACGGCCGGGACGTCGTCGCGCGCGGGGGTCGGGGTCGACGACTCGCCGAGCGGGCCCGGCGTCGCGGCCGGAGGCGCCGGCGCTCCGCCCACCATCCTGGTCGTGGTGGGCCGGTTGCGGCGGGCCCGGCGTCGGAGCTCGGCGGCCCGCGCGTTCAGGCGGTCGCGCAGACGCCGGGCCCACAGGTACTCGCGGGCGAGCAGCGCCAGACCGGCGATGAGCACGAGGACGCCGGGTCCCGGCAGGAACAGGAGGGCGACGCCGAGGACCACGAACGCCCCGCCGAGGGCGGATACCGCCACCTTGGCCGAAACGCGCAACAGGAGCTGTCTCATGGACCCGCCAGCGTACGTCATGCCTGGAGATGCGGCGTACCCGGATGCGTGCTTCCGACCGGCCTCCGGGGGTGCCGCTAGACCCAGCTGTCGAACCACCACCGCTGACGGATGAGCTCCTTGGGGAGGGGCTCGCCCGTCCAGACCGGGAGGAAGTAGACGAGCATCGCGACGGCGAGCACCGCGACCGTCGTGCCGGCCACGACCCCCGGCGTCCACCTCCGACCCGGCCGCCGGCGCTCCGCGAGGACGACGTCGCGGTCCCTGCGGTGGTCCAGCAGGCCCCCGAGCAGCCCCCCCAGGGCCCAGCCGACCCCGAGGAGGATCCAGCGGTGTGAGCTGGTCTCCGCGTCGAGCGCCTCGGCCCCGGCCATGCCGGCACCGAAGCCGACGGCGGCGCCGACCGCGGCCGCCGACAGCGTGGCCAGGATGGACCGTCGCTCCTCGAGGACGACGACGGCGTAGGCGAGCCCCAGTGCCAGGAACGGCACCACGGGCACCATGTAGAAGAAGAAGGCGGGGCGGGAGACGATCAGCCACGGCAGGAACTGCGCCCCCCAGACCGCCGCGACGACCCACGCGCGCCCGTCGCGGCGTGCGACCCCGGCGGCCAGCAGCGGGAGGCCGAGGAGGAAGCCCCACCACAGCGCGGGGTTGCCGAGGGCGATGATCTCGGCGGCCTCGTCGCGCTCCAC
Source organism: Actinomycetota bacterium (assembly GCA_019348135.1). Taxonomy (GTDB): domain Bacteria; phylum Actinomycetota; class Nitriliruptoria; order Nitriliruptorales; family Nitriliruptoraceae; genus JAHWJY01. The sequence goes on along the minus strand of JAHWJY010000001.1, from coordinate 62,352 downwards.
CACGCACGGTTCGGGCTGCTCGACCTCGCCCTCGTCGTTCGTGGTGGCGATGCCCTTCTCGCGCTCCTCGCTGCAGGTCTCGTAGTAGTAGACGATCGGACGGGCCATGACCGGCCAGGTGTACGCGGGCGCCCGGTAGGTGTGGGTCGCCTCGAGGTTGAGGTGGAAGCGCAGGGTGGCCCGCTGGAAGCGCCACAGCCCGGCGAGTCGCCCGATGGGGTCCACGGCACAGGGGTCCTGGACGACGTCGTCCTCGGTGCACTCCTTCGCGCCCTCGTAGGAGTGCTCGTAGTTGACGAGCCACGGGACGTAGGAGGCGAGGTAGACCGCCCCGGGGAGGACCACGAGCGCGACCAGCACGGCGGCGAGGCCGCGGACGATCCCCGTCCTGGTCCTCCCCGTCCAGCGTCGGCGCCACGCGAGCTCCCACCCCACCGCGAGCACGATGGCGGCCACGAGCGGGAGCAGGCCCGACCACTTGGTCGCGACCGCCAGCCCGAACGCGACCCCGGCGAGCGCCCGCGCCGGGTGGCTGCGGCGGGGGAGGACCCGCTCCTCCTCCTCCGGCAGGTCCGGCGGCTCGTCGCGGAGCCCGCTCGCGTCGCGGTCGACGACGAGCAGCCACGTCCCGAGCACGACGAAGAAGGCGAGGTGGATGTCGAGCATCGACGTCCGCGCCTGGACGATCCACAGGCCGTCGACCGCCAGCAGCAGCGCCGCGAGCGCGGCCGGCCCCTGACGGCGGAAGAGGCGCAGCCCGATGAGGTAGGTCAGGAGGACGGAGAGCGCCCCGAGCAGCGCCCCCACGGCGCGCCATCCGAACGGCTCGTCGCCCAGCAGCGCGATGCCCGCGGCGATGAGCCACTTGCCGACCGGCGGGTGGACGGCGAACTCCCGCTCGGCGGCGACCTCGAGGTACTGACGGGCGTCGCCGACGTAGTAGACCTCGTCGAAGAAGATCCGCGCGGGCTCGTCGAGGCGGACGAACAGCAGGATCCCGGCGACGCCCGTGAGGACGGCGGGGACCAGGACGCGGAGGAGCCTCGGGCGGTCGATCATCGCGCGGATGCTAGCTGTGCCGCCCCTCCCCTCCGGATGACCACCGCGGTCGACCGTAGGCTGTGCTCCCTGGCGGAGGAGACCCGGCGTGACGTCACCCGGCAACGGCGCGCTCGTCGTCGTCGCGACCCCGATCGGCAACCTCGGCGACCTGCCGCCCCGGGCCGCCGAGGCACTGCGCGACGCCGACCTCGTGCTGGCCGAGGACACCCGTCGGACCGGCAAGCTCCTCGCGCACGTCGGGTCCGACACGCCGCAGCTGTCGTACCACGAGCACAACGAGCGCGAGCGGACCGAGGAGCTGGTGGCGCGCATCCGGTCCGGCGAACGGATCGTCCTGGTCTCCGACGCCGGCACACCGGTCGTGTCCGACCCCGGCTACCGGCTCGTGGAGGCCTGCGTGGCGGCCGGACTGCACGTCGAGGCCGTACCCGGCCCGTCGGCCGCGCTGTACGCCCTCACGGTGTCGGGACTACCGACCGACCGCTTCACGTTCGAGGGCTTCCTGCCGCGGAAGGGCACGGCCCGGCGCCTGCGGCTCGAGGAGCTGGCCACGGAGCGTCGGACGATGGTGCTGTTCGTCTCGCCCCACCGCGCGGCCGCCGACCTCCGCGACCTCGCCGCAGCGTTGGGGCCGTCACGTCCGGCCGCGCTCGGACGTGAGCTGACGAAGCTGCACGAGCAGGTCCTGCGGGGCGGCCTCGGAGAGCTGTCGGACCGGGCCGGCGACGGCCTGCGGGGGGAGCTGACGCTCGTCGTGGCCGGCGCGCCCGAGCCGGAGCGGTCCGCGCCCGGGGAGGGCGAGCTCGCGGAGGCCGTCGCGGCCGGTGTCGCGGCCGGTGCCACCAAGAAGGAGGCGATCGCCGACGTCGCCGCGCGGGCGGGCGTCCCGAAGCGGGACGTCTACCAGGCGGTGCTGGACGCCGGGTCGTAGGGCGAGCGACGTTCGTCGCGTACGCCGGCGACGCGCTCGTCGGGGTCGCGGGGGGCGAAGCGGTGGTCGGGGACGTCCGGCACGGCCGTCGGCCGGACCGGGGCGGGGACGTCGGTCGTGCTGCCCGTCTCACCGAGGACGCCGAGGCCGGCGACGCAGGGGCGACACACCATCTTGGCCCGGAACGCGCCGAGGTCGTCGTCGCCACCGCAGAAGACGCAGCGGTCGACCGGCTTCGCCAGCACGACCTTGTCCCCGTCGACGGCGACGTCGAGCGCGTCACCCTCTTTGATGTCGAGGCTGCGTCGGATGCCCGCCGGGATCACGATCCGCCCCAGGTCGTCGACCTTGCGCCGGATCCCCGTCGAGTGCATGCGTGGCTCCCCTTGCCGTCCGGCGTCCGCCCCGCCGCGGCACCGACGACCGAGCCTACGGCGGTCGACGCCGGCACCGCAACGTCGGTCGCGGGGCGCACCCGACGGGTCCGCGGGCCCGGCCCGGCCCGGTCGTACCATCCGTGCAACCTCCTTCGCAGGCTGTGCGTCGTGGCAGGCGGAGGGGTGCTCGCCCCCGGCGGACGACCGGGCGGGGTGCCGACGGACGATGGGAGTGGACGTGCTCTCGATGGTGCGGACGGGCACCGACGCGGACTCGTTCGCGGTGGTGTTCAACGCCCACCACCGGCAGGCCGTCCGGCTCGCGTACCTCCTCTGCGGCGACCACCACCAGGCGGAGGACATCGTGAGCGACGCCTTCGCCAAGGTGTACGTGCAGTGGAGCAGGGGCCGGGTCAGCGACGTCGGCGCCTACCTGCGGCGCGCCGTGGTGAACGAGACCAACTCGAAGCTGCGCCGCCGGTACCTCGAGCGCCGTGAGGCGTCGAAGCGGTCCGGGGACGAGCGTGGCGTGCGTCTCGTCGACGAGCACGCGGCCGACCAGGACCAGGTGTGGCAGGCCCTGAGCCGCATCCCGGAGCGGCAACGTCAGGCCGTCGTCCTCCGCTACTACGAGGACCTCTCCGAGGCCCAGACCGCCGAGATCCTCGGCTGCTCCGTCGGCACCGTGAAGAGCCAGGTGTCGCGGGGTCTCGCCCGGATGCAGGAGCTCCTCGCTGCGACGGCTCCCCAGGGAGGTGAGGTGCGATGACGAGCGACCTCGAGACGATGCTCCGCACCAGCCTGCACGAGCGTGCGCACGACGTGGAGGCCACCCCGGAGCTGTGGCGGCAGGTCGACCGCAGGGTCTCGCGCCGGCGCGCCCTGCCGCTGTTCGTGTGGACGGCGGCGGGCGTCGCCGCCGTCGTGACGGCCGCGGTCGTCGGCCCGGGCCTCCTCGACTCTGTCGAGGACGGGCTGGTCATCGAGCCGGCGCAGTCCCCGAGCGCCGTCGAGTCGCCGGGCGAGGCCGCCCCCGGCCCCGTCGCCGCCGCGCCACTGACCCACTACGTCGCCGTCGCCGACGGTCGCCTCGTCCTGCGGGGCGTCGACGGCTCCGAGTCGGTCCTCTGGGAGAGCATCGAGGGAGGCGCGAGGACGTTGGCCGTGCGCCCCGGGTCCACGCCGGACCGGTTCACGGTCGCGGCCGTGGCGGGGATCGAAGGGATGCTCGACCTCGTCGTCGTCAACGTCACGCCGGCGGAGACGTCGGTGAAGCAGACGTCCCTCGGCTCCGACACGGAGGACGCGGCGGCGATGCCGATCCCGGCGTGGAGCCCCGACGGCAGCACCGTCGCGACGACGATGGCATCGGAGCGAGGACCGGAGCTGGTGCTCGTCGAGGTCGACGGCACCACTCCCGACGGCAGCATGCCCGTCCAGCGGCTCGACCTCGTGGGCGAGAGCGAGGCGGCACGCCTGCGCCTGCAGGGTTGCGCCGTCTCGGCCGGGACGTGCGACCGGCTGCGTCTGCAGGACTGGGCCGGCGGCTCGGAGGGGGAGCGGCTGGCGTTCACGTCCGAGGGCCTGCTCCTCGAGGCCGGGATCGCACGCACGGCCGACGGATGGCAGCTCGACGGCGCGCTCGTCGAGACGGCGCCGGACGACTACGTGGTCGACGTGGCGACGCACCCGGACGGGCGGCGCTACCGGTTGCTCGCCGGCCAGGGCGCGGGGTCCGGCGACGCCGAGGACGCCGGCCTGGGCCTGTTCCTGGCCGACGAGCCGCTGGCCTACCCCGACCTTCCGACCGCGGAGCCGTCCGGGGTGTGGATGACCGCCGTGGACGGCGGGGTCTTCGTCGGGCTCGGGAGCGACGCCCGCCAGGTCAACGTCGGGGAGGGAAGGGCCACGATGGTGGCCGTCCCCGGCACCAGCTACGCCGCCTGGATCCCGGTCGCCGGAGACCCCGGCCGAACCCCCGCCCCGGCGACGACACCGACGGAGGAGGCGCCCCGCGCCGACGGACCGCTCAGCGCCTCGGGCGTCACCCCCTACGCGGCCATCGACGAGGACGGTCGCGTCGCCGTGTTCGCCGGCGACGGCGGGCCGGGCGAGGTCATCATCGACGAGCAGCTGTGGGCACCCGAGGCCGGCGTGCGGGTGCTGGACGTCTCCGTCCGGCCGGGCTCCAGCTTCGGCGAGGTGGCCGGGGTCGTGCTGCTCTCCACAGCGGAGGGAACCGAGCTCGCGTGGTTCCGGGCGGCCGCCGGCGAGACCTCGGTCCGCCTGTTGGGGGAGCTGTCCGACCTCGGACCGGGCGACCGTCGGGCGCCCGTGTGGTCGCCGGACGGCCGCCACATCGCGTGGGTCGAGCCGGACGGCGAGCGCGGCTGGACGCTGCGGACCCTCGGCATGACGGACGGCGGACCCACCGATGACGACGCCGGGTTCGGCGTCGACGTCGCAGCGGACGTGCTCCATGCCGCCGGGTGGTCGTGGGAGGACGGCGCGTCCGCCGTGGGCGGGGTGACCCTCCTCGTCCACGAGCCCGGCCGTCCCCCGGGCGAGCAGGCCTACCGGGTGCCCATCGAACGCCAGGGTGACGGCGCGCTGGCCGTGACCGGTCCGACGGATCCCGTGACGGGGCTCCCCCAGAGCGTCGCCGACCTCGGGGTCCGTGACGGACGTCCCGTGGTCCTGCACCGGGGTGCCGACGGCTGGGTGCTGCGCCAGGACGGAGGGGACGTCCCGGTGCCCGTCCTCGCCGGTCTGTCCACGCGCGACCTCGACCTCGACGTGCTCGACGAGGTGTCGATCGTGACGAACCGCCTCACCGGCGAGGCGTACGTGGTGGACCTCGCCGGCGGGGTCGCCCCGCTCGAGGCCGACGCGGCGACGACCTACGGCTTCGACCCCGTGCGCTGACACCGGTAGCCTCGACGCGACGGCCCGCCCTCGTGGCGGGCTGCTGCGTTCCGTCCAAGGGGGACCCGTGCCGACCTACGTCGACACCCACTGTCATCTCGACCACCACTTCGACGTGCCCGCCGCCGAGCAGGTGGAGGCGGCGCGTGCCGCCGGCGTGGGCACGATGATCACGGTCGGCACGGACATGGCCTCCTCGACGCAGGCCGTGCAGACCGCCAACCGGTTCGCCGGCGTGTGGGCCGTCGTGGGGATCCACCCCAACGACGCGATGGAGGCGACGCCGGCGGTGCTCGGGGTGATCGACCGGCTCGCCAGCCAGGACGTGGTGGTGGGCATCGGCGAGACCGGCCTCGACTACTACCGGGACCACACCACCCCGCAGCAGCAGGAGTCGTCCTTCCGCCGGCACATCGCGATGGCGAAGGAGCACGACCGCGCGCTCGTCATCCACTGCCGGGAGGCGTGGGACGAGTGCCTCGCGGTGCTCGCCTCGGAGGGCGCCCCCGAGCGGGTCGTCATGCACTGCTTCTCGGGCGACGAGCGCATCGCCCAGCACTGCGCCGAGGAGGGCTACTTCATGTCCTTCGCCGGCAACGTGACGTTCAAGAACGCCGAGGAGCTCCGCGCCGCGGCGGCCGTGGCTCCGTCCGAGCTGCTGCTCACCGAGACCGACTCGCCGTACCTCACCCCCGTGCCGAACCGCGGCAAGCCCAACGACCCGTCCCACATCCCGTTCGTCCTCCGCCAGCTGGCGGAGGTCAAGGACGTCGGGGAGGACGAGCTGGCGGCCACCGTGCTCGCCAACGCGCGGCGGGCGTTCGCGCTCCCGGACGATGCGTCACGGCCCGGAGCCGCCTAGGGTCCTCCGGCCATGCGTGCGAACCTCCCCCCGCACACGCTGCGGAAGCTCCTGAGCCTCGCCCTCGTGGCGCTGCTCTGCGCCCCGGTCGTGCTCACGACCAAGCGCGTCCGGGTGATGGTCGACGGCGAGGTCGAGCAGTTCCGCTCGTCGTTCGCGGACACCGTAGGTGACGTCCTGGCGCGTCGCGGCGTGGAGATCTCGCCGGCGGACCGCGTCACGCCACCTCCGGACGCGCCGCTGGTCGACGGCATGGGCATCCGCGTCGAGCGTGCGATCGCGGTGCGGATCGAGGCGCAGGACGGGTCGGCCTGGGACATCCTCACGGCCGACCGGACCGTCTCCGGAGCGCTGCAGGCCGCGGGGCTCGAGGGTGCCGAGCCGGTCCGGCCCGCCCTGCGCCCGCTCGACGACGGCGCCGTCATCGAGGTCCGGCTGCCGATGCTCGTGCTGGTCCACGTCGACGGTGGTCTCCGGTCGTTCACGACCACCGCGGCGACCCTCGGGGAGGCGTTGTCGCGCTCCGACCTCACGCTGGGGCCGGACGACCTCCTCGAGCCGGCGCTCTCGACGCCGGTCGACCGCACGGTCGTGGCGCGCATCACGCGGATCGCCAACCGCACCGAGGTCGAGGAGGTCGTCCTGCCGTTCGAGGAGGTGCGGCGCGAGACGGACGAGCTCCTTTTGGGCACGACGCGGGTCGTCTCGGAGGGCGTCGAGGGCCTGCGTCGTGACACGTACGAGGTCCGGGTCGTCGACGGTGAGGACGTCGAGCGCACGCTCGCGTCCTCGCAGGTCGTCCGCGAGCCGGAGGACCGCGTCGTCGAGGTCGGCACGCGCGAGCCGCCACCGCCACCGCCACCGCCACCCGCGCCGGCATCGGGCAGCGAGGACCGGAACTGGTACCGCCTCGCCCAGTGCGAGTCGGGCGGCAACTGGTCCTACGACGGCACCTACGACGGCGGCCTGCAGTTCCACCCGGACACGTGGAACCGCTGGAAGCCGGCCGGCTACCCGGCCTACGCCTGGCAGGCCAGCGCCGACCAGCAGATCGCCGTCGGCAAGCGGCTCCACGCGGTCCGCGGGTGGAGCCCCTGGCCCAGCTGCGCCCGCAAGCTCGGCCTCATGTGAGCCGTCCGGTGAGCCCGCCGTGACGCGCGACCCGCTCACGCCCACCGACGTCCGCCGGCTCCTCCAGGAGCACGGCCTGGCGCCGCGGAAGTCGTCGGGCCAGAACTTCGTCGTCGACCCCAACACCGTGCGCCGCATCGTCGAGGCGTCCGGCGTGGGACCGGACGACACGGTGCTCGAGATCGGCCCCGGCCTCGGGTCGCTGACGATCCCGCTGCTCGCCGCGGTCCGGCGCGTGGTCGCGATCGAGGTCGACGCCGGGCTCGTCCGGGTGCTCCAGCACCTCCTCGGGGACGAGCCGGGGTTCACGCTGCTGCACGCCGACGCGATGCGCACCGACCTCGCCGCGGCGGTCGACGGGGGGCCCGCGACGCTCGTCGCGAACCTGCCCTACAACGTCGCGACGCCGCTCGTGATGCAGGCGCTGGAGGCCGGGCCGGCTCTCGTCGAGCAGTACGTCATGGTCCAGCGCGAGGTGGGGGAGCGCTGGTCGGCGCGGGTCGGCGACCCGCTCTACAGCGCCGTCTCGGTCAAGGTGGCCCTCTCCGCCGACGCCCGCATCGACCTGCACGTCCCGCGTGCGGTCTTCCACCCCGTCCCGAACGTGGACAGCGTCATGGTGCGGATCCGCCGGCGCGACGACGCTCCGTCGCCGGAGGTGCGCTCGCGCCTCGCCGCCCTGGTCGACACCGCGTTCGCGCAGCGTCGCAAGACGCTCCGGAACACCCTCCGGACGCTCGCCCCGCCCGAGCAGCTGACGGCTGCCTTCGCCGACGCGGGGATCGATCCGGGTGCCCGGGCGGAGACGCTCACGCCCGAGGACTTCGTCCGCCTCGCCGCTGCCCTCGATGCGTGAAGGCCGCGGCGGCCTCCGTACGATGGGCCGGCCGCGCGGGAGACGGGGCAGGTCGCGGGATCGCGCCTGCCGTCGGCGGCGGGAGAGGGACCGTGGAGTCGGACCGGACACGAGAGCGGCGGTACGCGGAGGCATCCGCGCGCGTCCGCGTCCGGGTGCCCGCGAAGGTCAACCTGTTCCTCGCCGTGCGTGGGCTCCGGGACGACGGCTACCACGAGCTCGTGTCCATCATGCAGACGGTCGGGATCCACGACACGGTCACGGTCGAGCTCGAGGGCGGTGAGTCGGCCTGCCGCCACCCGGCCGTGCGACGGTTCATGGAGCTGAAGTTCAGCCACGACGGCGGCCCCGGCGTGCCCGACGACGAACGCAACCTCGCCGTCCGGGCCGCGCACCTGCTGATGCGTGCGACCGGTACCGGCACCGCGGACCCGGACGGGCACAGCGGTGGGCCGGACGTGGTCCCGGCGACCCGCGTGGACCTGTCCAAGCGCATCCCCGTGGCGGCGGGGATGGCCGGGGGGTCGGCCGACGCTGCGGCGACGCTCGTCGGGCTCAACCGCCTGTGGGAGTGCGGGCTCGACCGCGACGAGCTCCGCGAGCTCGCCGCCGAGCTGGGCGCCGACGTGCCGTTCTGCGTCACCGGCGGGACCGCGCTCGCGACCGGCACCGGCACGGCGACCGCGCAGGTGCTGGCCCGGGGGCCGTTCCACTGGGTGGTCGGCATGTCCCGGACGCCGCTGTCGACGCCCGAGGTCTACCGCGTGTTCGACGAGGTGGGACAGCCGACGGAGCGCGAGCCCGACGCGGTGCTCCAGGCGTTGCGGACGGGTGACGGCGAAGCGCTCGGCGACGCGCTCCACAACGACCTCGAGGTCGCGGCGTTCACGCTGCGCCCCGAGCTCGAGGCGGCCCGCGACGCGATGCTCGCGGAGGGCGCGCTCGGCGCGGTCGTGTCCGGCTCGGGCCCGACGGTCGTCGCGCTCGCCGAGAGCGACCGGCAGGCGCGCGAGCTCGCCGCGGCGATGACCGACCGCTTCGACCGCGTCGAGGTCGCGGCCTCGCCGGCCGCCGGCCCCGAGGTCTCCGACCTCCGCTGACGATCCGGGAACCGGATGTCGCCATCGCGACATCCGCTGCCCCGATCGCCGTCCGGCCGAGGGAGGGGGCCCCTTCGCTACCCTCGGCCGTCCGACCCGCCGGCACGCCGGCGGTCCGGTGGGAGGTGGTGTAATCGGCAACACGCCGTCCTTTGGAGTCGGTATTCAGGGTTCGATCCCCTGCCTCCCAGCCACCTGCTTCGTCCCCCCTCGCGTCCGGAGGTCCCCGTGTCCCGTGCTGATGTCGCCGCCGTCGTGCTGGCCGCCGGGCAGGGCACCCGGTTCCGGTCCGACCTCGCCAAGGTCCTGCACCGGTGCGCCGGCCGGTCCCTCCTGGGCCACATCCTCGAGGCGCTGAAGCCCCTCGGGCTCGGCCAGGTCGTCGTCGTCGTCGGCCACCAGGGCGACGACGTGACCGCCGAGGCCGAGGCCTGCGGTCTCGCCAACCTCGTCACGGCCCTGCAGGCCGAGCAGCACGGGACCGGACACGCGGCGCAGATGGCCCTGCCGGCGCTCGACGACGGCATCCGGCGCGTGATGGTCCTGCCGGGCGACACGCCGCTGCTCCTGCCGGAGACCCTCGAGGCCCTGCTCGCCGCGGCGGAGGACGGCCCGGACGCGGCCATGCTCACGATCGAGCCCGACGACCCGACCGGCTACGGCCGCGTGATCCGCGAGGCGGGCTCCGTCGCCCGCATCGTCGAGCACCGGGACGCGACCGACGAGGAGCGGGCGGTCCGCGAGGTCAACGCCGGCATGTACGTCTTCGAGCGGACCGTCCTCACCGAGGCGCTCGGGGAGCTCGACGCCGACAACGCCCAGGGCGAGATCTACCTCACCGACGTCGTCGAGGCGTTCGTCGCCCGGGGCGCCACCGTCGCCGCCCACGTCGCGGCCGCGGACGAGGTCGCCGGCGTCAACGACCGCCGCCAGCTCGCCGACTCGGCCGCCGTCCTGCGCCGACGCGTGCTGGACCGGCTCATGCGCGAGGGGGTCACCGTCCTCGATCCGGCCACCACCTACGTCGACGTCGACGTCGCGGTCGGCGCCGACACGACGCTGTTCCCGAACTGCATCCTCGAGGCGGCCACCACGATCGGCGAGCGGGCGACCGTCGGGCCCAACTGCCACCTCGTGGCGACCGAGGTCGGCGACGACGCCGAGGTCACGAACACGGTGGCCAAGCACGCCGTCGTCGGTCCCGAGGCGACCGTCGGCCCGTTCACCTACCTCCGTCCCGGCACCGTGCTCGCGCGTGGGTCGAAGGCCGGCGGGTTCGTCGAGGTGAAGAACTCCACGATCGGCGAGGGCTCGAAGGTCCCGCACCTGTCGTACGTGGGGGACGCGACGATCGGGGCGGGCGTGAACTTCAGCGCCGGCGCCATCACCGTGAACTACGACGGCACCGACAAGCACCCGACGACGATCGAGGACGGCGCCTTCATCGGCTGCGACACGATGCTCGTCGCTCCCGTCACCGTGGGCGCCGGCGCGTTCGTCGCCGCCGGCTCGACCATCACCGACGACGTCCCGGCGGACGCCCTCGCGGTGGCCCGTCAGCGGCAGTCGAACAAGGACGGCTGGGCCGCCGCTCGCCGTGAGCGGCTGTCGGGAGACGCGCAGTAGCCAGCGGGTAGGCTCGGTCCGACTCACCGCACGATCGACTGCGAGGTCGTCTTCGACGCTGCTCGACGCTCGCCCCCAGACCCGGAAGAGCCGATGGAAGTCGTCACCAAGAAGCGCATGATGATCTTCTCCGGGTCCTCGTACCCGGAGCTCGCCCGCGAGGTGGCCGACCACCTCGGCATGCGGGTCGGCGAGGTCAAGCTCGACCAGTTCGCCAACGGCGAGGTGTACGCGCGCTTCGCCGAGTCGGTCCGTGGCGCGGACGCGTTCGTCCTGCAGTCGCACTACACCGACGCGGACATGAGCGTCAACGACTACATCATCGAGCAGCTGATCATGATCGACGCGCTCAAGCGCGCGTCGGCCAAGCGCATCGTCGCCGTGGTGCCGTACTACGGCTACAGCCGCAGCGACAAGAAGACGCTGTCGCGCGAGCCCATCGCGGCCAAGCTCATCGGCGACATGTTCGAGGTCGCCGGCGTCGACCGGGTCATGTCCGTCGACCTCCACACGGGCCAGATCCAGGGCTTCTTCGACGATCCCTTCGACCACCTCACGGCGCTGCCGCTGCTCGAGCAGTGGATCGACGAGAACATCCCGCACGAGGACCGCACCGTGGTGTCCCCGGACGCCGGTCGCGTGCGCCTCACGGAGAAGTTCGCCGGCCACCTGCAGTCGCCGATCGCGATCCTGCACAAGCGCCGCGACCCGTCGAAGCACAACGTCTCCGAGTCGCTCGAGGTCATCGGTGACATCGAGGGGCGGGTCGCCATCCTGGTCGACGACATGATCGACACCGCCGGCACCATCTGCGGTGCCGCCAAGCTGCTGAAGGAGCGGGGCGCCAAGAAGGTCGTCGCGTGCGCGACCCATCCGGTGTTCTCGGGGCCGGCCGTCGAGCGGCTGACCGGCAGCGAGATCGAGCAGGTGGTGGTCACCAACACCCTGCCGATCCCCGCCGACAAGCGTTTCGACAAGCTCGTCGTGCTGTCGATCGCGCCGATCATCGCGAGCGCCCTCCGGGCCGTGTTCGAGGACCAGTCGGTGTCCGAGATCTTCCGCGGCGAGAACGCCTGACAGGCGTACAGTGCGCCGGTGAGCGCGCTGCGGAGGACCGTCGTGGCGTCCCGTCTCGGGACGCTGACCCTCGTCGCCTCCGACGCCGGCCTGTGCGGGCTGCACTTCGACCCCGAGCGTTGGCCGGCGGCCCAGGGCGCCCCCGTCGCGGCGACCTCGGTCGCCCCGGACGACGACGTCGTGCTCGGCCTCGCCGTCGACGAGCTCGAGCGCTACCTCGACGGGGAGCTGACCACGTTCAGCGTGCCGATCGACCTCGCCGGGGCCACGGGGTTCGCGCGCGACGTCCTCGAGGTGCTCTGCGACGTCGCCTACGGCAGCGTCACCACGTACGGCGCGCTGGCGACCGAGCTGGGGCAGCCCACGGCCGCTCGTGCCGTGGGCGGCGCCTGCAACCGCAACCCGATCCCGATCGTCGTGCCGTGCCACCGGGTGATCGCCGCCGACGGCAGCCTCGGCGGCTACGCCCTCGGGACCGAGGCCAAGCGCACGCTCCTCGGCATCGAGCGGGGCGTCGCCGTCCCGCCGGGCGGGTGGGAGCCGGCGGCGCTGAAGCGCGCGACCGTCTCGTACGTCCCGGACGAGGACGCCCTCACCCTCTTCTGAGGTCGTCGTCCTCGAGGAACCGCTCGGCGCGCTGCTGGAGCCGGCGGGCGCGCCGGCGCCCCAGCAGCGTCCCGACGACCAGCCACGTCACCGCGAACGCGACCGCTCCCGGGACCGCGTCGCTGACCCCGCGGCCCATCAGCGCCGCCGAGACGAGCCAGCCCGCGGCGCCGGCCGCGGCCCCCACGACCGCGAGTACGAAGGCGGCGCCGTAGGTGGTGGTCCGCCGCGCGTAGGCGAGGGCCGCCTGGGCCTCCTCCTCGCTCTGGGGCGTCCGCCCGCCCATGAGGAGCTGGCGCCGGACACGCCCCGACAGTGCGTTCCACGCCGGCACCCTCCGGAGCCCGGCGCTCCATCCGCCCTTCCCCTCCATGACCGACTCCCGCTGGGTCGTCGACGAGGACGCCCTCACCCCGTTCTAGCGGACCCGGACCCGTCCCCGGCGAGGTCGATCTCGTACCGGACGTAGGGTGTCAGCGTGCCCACGGCGTCGTAGAGGCGGCGCGCGGTCGCGTTCGACTCCTCGGTGAGCCAGTGGACCCGTCGCCACCCGCCGGCCAGGCCGCGCCGGCGCAGCTCGTCGATCAGCGCCCGACCCACGCCGCGGCCACGGACGTCCGGCGCGACCACGAGGTCCTCGAGGTAGCAGTCGTCGGCGACGTCCCACGTCGATGGGCCGAGGACGTAGTGCGCGACCCCGACCAGCCGTCCGCCGGCGAAGGCCCCGATGCCGTGCATCCGCGGGTCCGCACCCGTGACCCGCGCCCACGTCGCATCGGTCACCGGGGCCGGCAGATCCTCGCCGTAGTGCTCGAGGTACACCGCCCAGAGCGGCTCCCACGCCGCCCGGTCGTCCTCGGCCAGGTCCCGCACCGCCACGTCCACACCGCCACCTCCGCCCGGTCGCTCCCCGCAACCTGTCACGTTCCCGTGCCGCACGCCGGCGCAGAGGCGTGACCGATCCGGCGCCGGCTGGATCTTCAGCGGCGGGATCGCCGTGGTCTCCGGCCTGTTCCTGTCGGTGGTGCTGACGCGGCTCGTCCATCATCGGCTCCGTCGGGGCGCTGCGACCCGGGTGACCGGCGGTTGCCGGGGTTCCCGGCGCGCCGGTACCCTCCCCGCCTGGCCCGCTCTCCTCCAGGGGCGCCCTCTCGGGCGATGCGGGCCGTCTGCGTGCCAGGGGCGGGCGTTCCCCCACCCCTCCGGCACGCGCCCCGCGTGACATCTCGCCGCCGCCACGGTGACCGACCCGCGCCGGGGACCACCCATCCAGGAGCACCACCCGATGTCGAACCAGGTCACCCTGCAGGCCGACGTGCGTACGCAGCTCGGCAAGGGCCCGACGAACCGCCTCCGCAAGGAGGGACGCGTCCCGGGCATCATGTACGGCTTCGAGGTCACGCCGACCTCGGTCGCCGTCGACTCCCTCGAGCTCTACCACGCCCTCCACGGGCCGGCCGGGACCAACGTCCTCATCCGGCTCGAGATCGCCGGCGAGAAGGGCGAGACCCACCTCTGCGTCGCGCGTGACATCGACCGCCACCCCGTGCGCGGCGACGTCCGTCACATCGACTTCCTGGCCGTCGACCAGTCCCAGCGCATCTCGGTCGAGGTCCCGATCCACCTCGTCGACATCGACGAGGCCGCGAAGGACGGCGGCGTCCTGCAGACCGTCCTCTACACGGTGCCGATCCTGGTCCGGCCGCTCGACACGCCCAACAGCTTCGAGCTGTCGGTCGACGGGATGATGATCGGCGACGTCCGGCGCGTCGAGGACATCCGGGGACTGCTCCCCGAGGGCGCCGAGTTCGACATCGACCCCGAGCGGACGATCGTCACGGTCAACCCGCCGACCATCCTCGAGGAGCCCGAGGTCGACACGGAGGGTGTCCCGGAGGACGCGCTCGTCGGCGACGAGGAGGGTGCCGAGGACGCGTCCGAGGTGCCGGCCGAGGGCGAGGGCCCGACCAACGAGTCCGCCACCGAGTGACGCAGGCCCGCTGAGTGGAGCTGCCGATGGCCGACGACCGCTGGCTCGTCGTCGGCCTCGGCAACCCCGAGGGCGAGTACGGCGGCACGCGCCACAACGTGGGTGCCGACGCCGTCCGGGTCCTCGCCGAGCGCGAGCACGCCCCGCTCTCGCGCAACCGACGCGTCCGCTGCGAGGTCGCCGAGACCCGGCTCGGCGGTCGACCGGCGGCGCTCGTGGTCCCGTCGACCTACATGAACCTGTCGGGCGGGCCCGTCCAGCAGGCGGCCGCCTGGTTCAAGGTCGAGCCGGCGCAGGTCATCGTCCTGCACGACGACCTCGACGTGGAGGTCGGCCGGCTGAAGCTCAAGCGGGGTGGCGGGCACGCCGGCCACAACGGACTGCGGGACATCGACCGTGCGCTCGGGACGCGGGACTACCTCCGCGTGAGGATCGGGATCGGCCGGCCCCCCGGCCGCCAGCCCGCGAAGGACTTCGTGCTGCGTCGCTTCGCACCCACCGAACGTGCGAGCATCGACGTGACGTTGCAGGAGGCCGGCGACGCGGTCGAGATGCTGATCCGCGACGGGCTCGAGCCGACGCAGAACCGCTACCACCAGGAGACCCCCCGATGAAGGAACGTCTCGCGCAGCTCCGAGCGGCGTTCGTCGCCACGAAGGAGGCCGACGACAAGCTCGTGCCGGTCGTCGCGGGCGCCGTCGCGCTCACGTTCCTGGTCGTGCTGGGGCTCCTCGGGCTGCTCGCGGGCCGCTGGATCCTCGGCACGCTCTCGGCGATCCTGCTGGCGTCGCTCGTCGGCCTGATCGTCTTCGGGCGCCGCTCCCAGCGCGCCCAGCTGTCGATGATCGAGGGCCAGCCGGGCGCGGCCGCCGCCGTGCTGCAGTCGCTCCGCGGCCAGTGGTTCGTCACCCCGGCGGTCGCCTTCAACAAGAAGCAGGACCTCGTGCACCGCGTGGTGGGCCGCCCCGGCGTCGTGCTCGTCGCCGAGGGGGACTCGCCGGCGAGGGTCAAGGCCCTCCTGGCGCAGGAGCAGAAGAAGGTCTCCCGGGTGCTGGGAGACACGCCGCTGCACACGATCCGGGTCGGCCACGGCGAGGACGCGACCTCCCTGCAGAAGCTGTCGTTCACGATGACGAAGCTGCCCCGCGCCCTGTCGAAGACCGAGGTCCCGAAGCTCGAGCGCAAGCTCGCGCCGCTCGACCGGGGCATGCCGATCCCGCAGGGCTACATGCCGCGACCGGGTAAGAAGCAGCGCTGACCGGTCACCGCAGCACGGCCCGCCCGAGGATGTGGGGCGCCGTCGGCGCGGGGACGGGGCCGGCGGGGAACCGGAACCGGTCGAGCTCGACCAGCTCGAAGCCGGCGGCCTCGATCGCCGACGCGGTGTCGCGCGCGGCGTGGCAGCCGCCGGCGACGAGTGGCCACACGGTCGCGTCGAGGGCCCGCTGGACGGTCGCGAGCGGGCGGCCGGGTGAGACCACGTGCTCGAAGAAGCGCAGCTCGCCGCCCCGGCGGAGCGCCCGTCGGACGTCCACCAGCGCCGCGCGCTGGTCGGGCACCGAGCAGAGGACGAGCGAGCACACCACGGCGTCGTAGCTGCGGTCCGGGACGGGGAGCTCGCCGGCCACCCCGTCGACCACCTCGACGGGCACCCCGGCCTCGGCCGCGTTGCGCTGCGCCTGCCGGCGGAGGTAGGGCTCGGGCTCGACCGCGAGCACACGCGTGACCGACGGCGGGTAGTGGCGGAAGTTCATGCCGTTGCCGGCACCGACCTCGAGCACCTCTCCCGACAGGCCCTCGAGGAGCCGGGCCCGGTGCTCGGCCA
Organism: Actinomycetota bacterium; assembly: GCA_019348135.1. Classification (GTDB taxonomy): domain Bacteria; phylum Actinomycetota; class Nitriliruptoria; order Nitriliruptorales; family Nitriliruptoraceae; genus JAHWJY01. Next base: position 45,984 of record JAHWJY010000001.1, on the reverse strand, counting down.
GGCCGCCGTCCTCCATGGCGCGGCTCAACCGCGTGTAGACCCGCGCGAAGATGGGGTGTCGTACGTCCTCGACCACGTCCGGTCGGCCTCCCTGTCGTCCCTGCCCCCACCCGAGCCTGCCACACGGACCGGCGTCGGGGGCGCGACGGCGACCACGTACCCTCGTCGGCCGCTCCCGGATCGGGCTCCCGTGTGACCTCCTCCCCCCGGACCATCGACGACGTGACGGACCCCGGCCTCGCCGGCGGGCCGCTCGCCGCGCTGCTCCGGCACGGCCGCGCCCAGCTGGAGGAGGACCTCGACGCCGGCGAGCTGGCACTGACCCCGTCCGCGCGTCCGTTCGTGCTGTCGCTGCTGGTCGAGCGGTGCACGCCGCTGCTGGTCGTGACCCCGCGGTCCTCGGACGCGGAGGCCGTCGCCGACGGTCTCGAGGCGTTCCTCGGCGCCGGCCGGGTCGCCGTGTTCCCGGCCTGGGAGACGCTGCCCCACGAACGGCTGTCGCCGCAGCCGGCGACGGTGGGCCGGCGGCTCGCGGTCATCGACCGGCTCGTGCGCCCCGAGGCGTACGACGAGCCGCTCCTGGCGGTCGTCACCCCCGTCCGCGCCGCCCTGCAGCCGATGGACCCGTCCCTGGGCCGGCGGGCGCCGATCGAGATCGACGCGACCGCGTCGGAGGGGACGTTCGACGGGTTGCTCGAGGGGCTCGCCGAGCTGGGGTACGCGCGCACCCCCCAGGTGGAGTCGCGGGGCGAGTTCGCGGTCCGCGGCGGCATCGTGGACGTCTTCCCCACGGCATCCGACCACGCCGTCCGGCTCGAGTTCTGGGGCGACGACATCGAGTCGATGCGGTCCTTCGGCGTCGGCGACCAGCGCTCGGTGGGCGCGGTCGACCGGGTCGTGATCGACCCCGCCCGCGAGCTGGTGATCGACGACGAGCTCAAGGCCCGGGCGCGGGAGATGGTCGCGCGGTACCCGAGCCTGCGGGAGCACCTCGACAAGCTCGCCGACGGCCTCACCTTCGAGGGCGTCGAGTCGCTCGTCACGCTGCTGCACCCGCGACCCGGGCTGCTGCCGGACTTCCTCCCCGACGGCGCAGGCATCGCCCTGGTCGACCCGATGGTGCTCCGGGACCGCGCGACCAAGCTCCACGAGGAGGCGCAGGTCCTGATCGACACCGCGTGGGAGACCGCCGCCGGGCACCGGCCGGAGGACGACGGCTTCGCCACCGTCGACGAGCTGCTCGAGCGCAGCGACTGTCGCAGCTGGGAGCTCACCCCGTTCGGGGTCGCCAAGCTCCCGGGCGAGCCGTGGGCGTCCTACCGCGGCGACGTCGCGGCGCTCGCGCAGCGGCTGAAGCGGCACCTGGCGGAGGGCACCCGCGTGGTGGTCTCGACCGTGGGGGAGGGGACCGCGAAGCGTCTCACCGAGGTGCTCGCCGAGCACGCCGTCCCGTCGGTCCTGGCCGACGTCGCCGGCGTCGACCCGCAGCCGGGGCGCGTCGAGGTCGTGCCGAGCTCGCTGCGGGAGGGGTTCCTCGCGCCGGACGGCCTCGGGCTCGCGCTGCTGGGCGAGTGGGACGTCTTCGGACCGCGCCGGGCGAGGAAGGCCACGCGTCGGATGGGCGCGCGATCGTCCGCCGCCGACACGGTGCTGGAGCTGAAGGAGGGCGACCCGATCGTCCACCGCACCCACGGCGTGGGGATCTACCGCGGCATGGTCACGCGCGAGGTCAGCGGGCCGACCGGGGAGACCGCGCGCAAGGACTACGTCAAGCTCGAGTACGCCAACGGTGACTCGCTGTTCGTGCCGTCCGACCAGGTCGACGCCATCGCGAAGTACGCCGGGGGCGAGAAGCCGAGCGTGATGAGCCTCGGCGGGGCGCAGTGGGAGCGCGCCAAGAACCGCGTGCGCAAGGCGGTGCGCGACATCGCCGCCGAGCTGATCCGCCTCTACGCCGCCCGCATGCACTCCCCGGGCCACGCGTTCAGTCCGGACGGGATGATGCAGCGCGAGCTCGAGGACGCCTTCCCGCACGTCGAGACCAGCGACCAGCTCACGACGGTCGACGAGATCAAGCAGGACATGGAGGCGCCGCTGCCGATGGACCGCCTGCTCGCCGGCGACGTCGGCTTCGGCAAGACCGAGGTGGCGGTGCGGGCGGCCGGCAAGGCGGTCTTCGACGGCAAGCAGGTCGCGGTCCTCGTCCCCACGACGATCCTCGCGCAGCAGCACTTCGAGACGTTCCGCGAGCGGTTCCTCGGGTTCCCCGTCGAGGTCCGCATGGTGAGCCGCTTCGTCCCGACGAAGGAACGCAAGGAGACGATGGACGGGCTGGCCGCCGGCACGGTCGACATCGTGGTCGGCACGCACATCCTGCTCGGCAGGACGATCCAGTGGAAGGACCTCGGGCTCGTCGTCGTCGACGAGGAGCAGCGCTTCGGCGTGTCGCAGAAGGAGCGGCTGAAGCAGCTCCGCACCGACGTCGACGTCCTGTCGATGTCGGCCACGCCGATCCCGCGCACGCTCGAGATGGCGGTCACGGGCATCCGCGACATGAGCATCATCGAGACGCCACCCGAGGACCGGCAGCCGGTCATGACGATCGTGCAGGAGTACGACGAGGCCCAGATCGCGCTCGCGATCCGGCGCGAGCTCCTCCGCGACGGGCAGGTCTTCTACCTCCACAACCAGGTCGAGACGATCCACTCGGTCGCCTCGCACCTGAAGGAGCTGGTCCCCGACGCCCGCGTCGAGGTCGCGCACGGACAGATGGACGAGCGCCAGCTCGAGGCGGCGATGGTGCGCTTCTGGGAGCGCGAGATCGACGTGCTGGTGTGCACGACCATCATCGAGTCGGGCCTCGACATCCCCAACGCCAACACGCTGCTGATCGAGCGCGCCGACCTCCTGGGCCTGTCGCAGCTGCACCAGCTCCGCGGCCGCGTGGGCCGGTCCTCCGAGCGCGCGTACGCCTACTTCCTCTACCCGGCGGGTGCCTCGGTCACCGAGCCCGCCTACGAGCGGCTCAAGACGATCGCCGACCACAACCGCCTCGGCTCGGGTCTCTCGATCGCCATGCGCGACCTCGAGCTGCGGGGCGCCGGCAACGTCGTCGGCGCCGAGCAGTCCGGTCACGTCGCCGCCGTCGGGTTCGAGATGTACTCGCAGCTGCTGAAGGAGGAGGTGGCGCAGCTCACCGGCAACGAGGTCCCGCCGGACGTCGAGATCCGGCTGGAGCTGCCGGTCGACGCGCACCTGCCGAAGGACTACGTCGAGGACGAGAGGCAGCGGCTGGAGCTCTACAAGAAGATCTCGGCGATCCGCGATGCGACGGGCGTGAAGGCGGTCACCGCGGAGCTGCAGGACCGCTTCGGCCCACCCCCGCCGGCCGCGGACCGCCTCCTGACCCTCGCGGCGCTCAAGGCCGCGCTGCGCCGCTGGGGGGTCGAGGAGGTCACGCTCACGAGCACCGGCAAGCTGCGCGTCGCGCCGGTCTCGCTCGAGGGCTCGCAGGAGGTCCGTCTCGACCGTCTCCACCCGGGCTGGACCTACAAGTCCGACGGCGCCGTCCTCCAGCTGCCGCTGCCGACGAAGCAGCCCAAGGACCTCGTCGCGTGGGTCGCCGGCACCCTGCGCGACGTCTTCAACAGGAAGACGAACCGTTGAGCGGGGCCGACCGATGCTGATCGCGACCTGGAACGTGAACTCCGTCCGCGCGCGGATGGAGCGGGTGCTCGAGTTCCTCGAGGTCCACCAGCCCGACGCGCTCCTGCTCCAGGAGACCAAGGTCGCCCAGGAGCAGTTCCCCTTCCTCGAGCTCGCCGCCGCCGGCTACCAGGCCGTCGACCACTCGACCGGTCGGTGGGCCGGGGTCGCGATCCTCGTGCCCGACGACGTCGAGGTGACCGCTCCGGTGCGTGGGCTCGCCGGCGAGCCCCTCCCCGGCGAGGCGCGGTGGGTCGAGGCGACCGTGCGGGGGATCCGGCTCGTCAGCGTGTACGTGCCCAACGGCCGTTCGCTCCTCGATCCGAGCTTCCCGGACAAGCTCGTGTTCCTCGACGCCATGCGCGACCGCATCGCGGCGCTCGCCGCCGCCGGTCCGCTGCTCCTCGGTGGCGACCTCAACGTCGCCCCGACCGACGCCGACGTGTGGGACCCGCGCCGGTTCGTCGGGACCACGCACACGAGCCCGGAGGAACGCTCGCGGCTGCAGGCGATGCTCGACGCCGGTGTCGTCGACCTGCACCGCCACGTGGTCGAGCGGGGGAGCGAGCGCGAAGGAGACGAGCCCGGCTTCACGTGGTGGGACTACCGCGCCGGCGCGTTCCACCGGAACCTCGGCATGCGCATCGACCTGTTCCTCGCCACCCCGGACGTCGCGGCCCGTGCGCGCCGGTGCGGCATCGACCGCGACTTCCGCAAGGGCGCGAAGCCCAGCGACCACGCCCCGCTGATCGTCGCCCTCTAGCTCGACGAGCCCGAGGCGACGAGCCGGCGGTGGTTCTTCATCATGCACTCGTCCATGACGACCTCGAGGCCGGCCTCCTCGGCGATGCGCTGGGCCTCCTCGGACACGATGCCCTCCTGCAGCCACAGCACGGACGCACCGAGCGCGGCCGCCTTGCGTGCGAGGGCCGGCGCCTCCTCGGCGGGGCGGAAGACCTCGACCACGTCGACGGACTGGTCGACCTCGCTGAGGTCGTCGAACGCCGGCTCGCCCAGGATCTCGCTGCTGCCGGGGTTCACGGGGATGATCCGGTAGCCGCGCTCCTGGAGGTAGGCGGGAACGTCGTGTGCGGCCTTGTCCTCGTCGTCGGACGCCCCGACCACGGCGATGCACGTGGCCTCCTGGAGCAGCCGCCGGAGCTTGTCGTCGTCCTGTCGCATCTCTACCTCCCGGTGGGGTTCCCAGTGTGGAGGCGGACGGGCCGGGCGGCGTCGGCGGGACACGGGCGAACGTCCACGCGCGGGGCATGTCCCGTGGTGAGCCCGCGACGGGCTCTCAGCGGTGGGTCCGTCCCAGGTAGCCGTGGTGGTGCGGGTCGTCGATCAGGACGGTGCCGTCGTCCAGCACGTGTGCGTGACCGCCGAAGGCGGTCGACACGAGGTCCTGGGTGAGCACCTCCGACGGGGGGCCGGCGGCGACGACGTGGCCGCTCAGCAGCACCACGGCGTCCGCGGCCTGGGCGTCGGCGAAGTCGTGGGTGGACAGGATCACCGTGCCCCCGCGGGCGACCTCCTCGCGGATGACCTCGCCGATGCGCTCCTCGGAGAGGAAGTCCAGGCCCGTCCCGGGCTCGTCGAGCAGGAGCATCTCGGCGCGCTGCGCCAGCCCCTGCGCCACGAACACGCGCTGCCGCTGTCCGCCGGAGAGCTCGGTGATGTGGCGCGCGGCCAGATCGGTGATGTCGAGCCGCTCGAGGGCCTCGTCGACGAGCTCGCGGTCCTCACCCCGGAGTCGGCGGACGGCACCCAGCTCGGCGTACCGACCCATGGTGACGACCTCACGGACGGTCAACGGGACGCGGTCGTTGATGCCCGTCGTCTGCAGCACGTAGGCGATGCTCCGGCGCGCCGCGCGTGGTCGCCGGTCGAGGACCGTCATCACGCCCCGCACCTCCGCGAGGCCGGCGATGGCGTTCAGGAGCGTGGACTTGCCCGAGCCGTTGGGGCCGATCAGCGCCGTGGTGCGGCCCCGCGGGATGGTGAGGTCGTCGGCGCGCAGCGCGACCACGCCGTCGTAGGACACGACGAGGTCGTGCGCGTGGACGGCGGGCGTCCCCGTGCCGGCTCGGGTGGGTGTCGGCTCCACGTCGCTCCTCTTGGTGCGGGCACAGCCTACCCCCTCGGTTGCGTTCTAGGAATCGTTCTCGATATCGTTCTCCTCTCGCCGCGGTTCCCCGTCCTCCCCCTGGATCCTCCGATGCGTCTGCGCCGCTCCCCGCTCCTGGCCCTCCTCCCGCTGCTCGGGCTCGTCGCCGCCGGCTGCAGCGACGGCTCGACCGGCGAGCCGGCCGGTGAGGGGCTCCGGGTGGTGGCCACGACGTCGATCCTCGGCGACCTCGTCGGCGACCTCGTCGGCGAGGACGGGGAGGTGCAGGTCCTGATGGGCCCCGGCGTCGACCCGCACGCCTTCGCCCCCTCGGCCGCGCAGGCGGCGGACGTCCGCGACGCCGACCTCGTGGTCGCCAACGGCCTCGGGCTCGAGGAGTCGCTCGTGGATCTGCTGGAGGCCGCCGAGGCCGACGGCGCCGAGGTGGTCGAGCTGGCGCCCCAGCTGGACCCGATCGCGTTCGAGGACCACGCCGAGGAGGGCCACGCGGAGGAGGGTGACGGCGAGGCGGAGGACGACCACGGCCACGAGGAGGGCGGAGCCGATCCGCACGTGTGGTTCGACCCCGTGCGCATGGCCGACGGCGTCGCGATCGTCGCCGCACGCCTCGCGGAGGTCGACGACGCGCTACCGGACGAGGAGTGGGAGGAGCGCGGCGCCGAGCTCGCCGCGAACCTGCTCGCGCTCGACGAGGAGCTCCGGACGATCCTGGAGGACATCCCCGCGGAGCGTCGCGTCCTCGTCACGAACCACGAAGCCATCGGCTACCTCGCCGCCCGGTACGACCTCGAGATCGTCGACTCCGTCATCCCCGGTGGCGGCACGCTCGCCTCGGCGGATGCGGGCCGGCTCGCGGGGCTGGTGGACGTCATCCGTGAGCGGGACCTCCCGGCGATCTTCGCCGAGAACACGACCGACGACCGGCTCGCGCGGTCGCTCGCCCGGGAGGTCGGCCGCGACGTCGAGGTCGTCACGCTGTACACCGACGCCCTCGGTGAGGCAGGCTCCGGCGCGGAGACCTACGCGGACCTGCTCCGGACCGACGCCCGGCTCATCGCCGACGCGCTCGGCTGACACCGGCTGGACGCACGGGCAGGAGGCACGGTGGACTGGCTCGTGGAGCCCCTCGGGTACGGGTTCATGCGGACGGGCGTGCTCGCCGCCCTGCTCACGGTCGTGATGACGTCCGTCGTGGGGACGTGGGTGGTGCTCCGCGGCATGTCGTTCATGGGGGATGCGCTCGCGCACGGGGTGCTGCCGGGGATCGCCGTCGCGCACCTCGCCGCGTTCGACCTCACGATCGGGGCCGCGCTCGGCGCCGGCGTCATGGTCGCCGGCGTCAACGTCGTCCACCGTCGGGCGCGGCTGGCCGAGGACGTCGGCATCGCGCTGCTCTTCGTGGGGATGCTCGCCCTCGGCGTGGCGATCGTGTCGACCTCGTCGTCCTTCGCGGGCGCCCTGACGAGCTTCCTGTTCGGCGACCCGCTGGGCGTGACCCGCTCGGACGTCGTCGTGACGGCCGTGGCGATGGTGGTCACCGTGGTCGTGAGCACCCTCCTCTACCGGCCGTTCCTCGTGCTGACCTTCAGCGAGGTCAAGGCGGAGGCGCTGGGGCTGCGTCCCAAGCTGACGCACGCCGGGTTGCTCGCCCTGGTCGCGCTCGCGATCGTGACGTCGTTCCGGACCGTGGGCACGCTCCTCGTCTTCGCGTTCATCGTGGCCCCGCCGGCCACGGCGGCGCTGTTCGCCCGGCGGGTCCCCGTGATGACGCTGGCGGCGATCGTCTTCGGCGCCGTCGGCGTGCTCGCCGGGATGCTCGCGAGCTTCCACCTCGGCACGGCCGCGGCACCGACCATCGCGCTGGTGACCGTGCTCGAGTTCTTCATGGTCCTCACCGTGCGCGACACCGTCACGGCGCTCCGCCGGCGGGGTGCCGCGACCAGCTGACGGCGTCGGCGGTCAGGCGCAGTCCGCGCACGACCCCACGAGCTCGAAGCGGTGCGCGTCGGCGCTGAAACGGTGCCGGGAGCGGGCCTCGTCGACGGCGGCGGCGAGCGCGGACTCCACGGCCGGGGACAGCGCGATGTCCTCGATCGTGCCGCAGTCCGAGCACACGAGGTGGTGGTGGTGCTCGGTGAGGTCCTCGGCCAGCTCGAAGCGGGCCGTGTCGTCGGAGGACGCCAGCCGGCGCACGACCCCGCACTGCTCGAGGATGGCGAGGTTGCGGTAGACGGACGACTGCGACTGGTCGACGCCTCCGTCACGCAGCTCGGGGATGGTCAGCGGGCGCTCGGACGCGGCCAGGGCGTCGACGAGCTGCCGGCGGCCGGCGGTGTAGCGCTGCCGCGTCCGCCGGAGCCGGTCCTCGACCTCCGCGTGTCCCTCACGTTCCATGCCGGGAGGGTACGCGTTCTCGGAACGGGTGGGAAAGGCGCGTGCGGGGGAGTGGCTACACTCCGGGGCCGTTCCCTGCCGGGAGTCTCCTCGCCGTGTCGCACCGCTCCTTCCGTCTCGCTGGCCTCGTCGTCGGCGTGCTCCTCCTGGGCGCATGCTCGGGCGTGTCCGGCGACGTCGCCGCCGTGGTCAACGGCGAGGAGATCAGCGTCGACGAGGTCGAGGCGCTCGTCCGCCGGCAGCTCGCCTCGCCGCAGTTCGCCGAGCTCCCCCAGGACCAGCGGGTCGCCCAGGTCGACAGCCTCCAGCAGCAGGTCCTGCAGGGGCTGATCCAGAGCGAGCTCCTCGAGGGCGCCATCCGCGAGGCCGGCATCACCGCGACGGACGCCGAGGTCGAGGAGCGCTGGCAGACCGAGATCGCGCTCCAGGAGGGCGGCGAGGAGGCCCTGCTCGCGCTGCTGGACGAGATCGGCCTGACGGAGGAGGAGGCGCGGGAGCAGCTCGCGTCGCGCATCCGCCAGGAGAAGTTCCAGGCCTCCTTCGACGAGCAGGTCGAGATCTCCGAGGACGAGCTGCGGGCCCTCTACGAGGAGCGGAGGTCGCAGTACGACCAGGTCGAGACCGCCCACATCCTGCTCGAGACCCGCGAGGAGGCGCAGGCCGTCATCAACCTCCTCGAGTCCGGCCAGGACTTCAACGAGCTGGCGGCGGCGCGGTCGATCGACCCGTCCGCACAGGCCAACCTCGGCGAGCTCGGCTCCATCCCCGTCAACTCGCTCGATCCCGGGTACGTCGAGCCCCTCCGTGACGCCGCCCCCGGCGACATCGTGGGGCCCGTGGAGACGCAGTTCGGCTTCCACGTCATCCGCTTCGACGGCTTCGAGACGCGCTCCTTCGAGGAGGTCGAGCCCGAGCTGCGCGAGGAGCTCGCCGGCGGTCGCAGCGAGGAGGGCTACCGCGCCTTCGTCACCGACCTGCTCGACCGGTCCGAGGTCGAGATCAGCTCGCGCTTCGGCTCGTGGGACCCCACGACGGCGGCGATCCTCCCGCCGGAGACGGTCGGTGGCGGCAGCGGGAACGCCTGATGCCCGGACGGGTTGAGCAGCGCCGAAGACGATCTCACGCTCGAATCGTCCTCGTCGAGACGAGCGACGCGCTGCCGGGCCTCCTGCCGTTCCCGGCCTGGGATGCGCTCGCCACCGCCGACGTGGTGCTGACGCGCGACCCGGCGAGCCACCCGGCGGCGACGCACCTGTACTTCGCCGGCGTGGACCTGGAGGCGCTGGCGCCGGGTGAGCTGGAGGGCCGCTTCGACCTGCTCCAGCCGGGCTCGCCGACCGAGCGCAAGCTCGCCAGAGGGTTGATGGACGCGGCCACGGCGCGCGGCGCCGCCGTCTACCTGCTCGGCCCCGGCGACGAGGGCTTCGCCCGGCTCGTCGGTCTCGAGGCGGCGAAGCTCGGCGACGTCGAGGTCGAGTTCGTGTTCCTCTCCCAGGCGCCGCCCGGCCTCGAGCTCCTCCGGCTGGTCGCGGTCATGCGTCGGCTGCGGGATCCCGACGGGGGCTGCCCGTGGGACCTCGAGCAGGACCACGGCACGCTCGCCCGCCACCTCGTCGAGGAGACCTACGAGCTGCTCGACGCGATCGCGTCCGGGGACGACGAGCACCTCCAGGAGGAGCTCGGTGACGTCCTGCTCCAGGTGGTCTTCCACGCCCAGGTCGCGATCGACCGCGGCGCGTTCGGGATCGACGACGTCGCCACGGGGATCGCGGACAAGCTCGTGCGACGCCATCCGCACGTGTTCGCCGACGGCGACGCCACCACGGCCGACGAGGTCCAGGCCAACTGGGACCAGCTCAAGCAGGACGAGAAGCAGCGGACCGGCCCCTTCGACGGCGTTCCGTCGGGCCTGCCCGGGCTGATGCTCGCCGAGGAGCTGCAGCGCAAGGCGGCCAAGCTCGGCTTCGACTGGCGCGACGAGCGCGAACCGGCGGACCGCATCCACCAGGAGCTCGCCGAGCTCGCCGACGCCACCACGGCCGAGGAGCGCGAGGAGGAGCTGGGCGACCTGCTCGGGGCCGTGGTCGGCCTCGCACGGCACCTCCACGTCGAGCCCGAGGCCGCCATGCGCCGGGCGGCCGCGAAGTTCCGCACCCGCTTCGAGGACGTGCTGACACGCGCGGCCGCACGGGGGACCGACCCGGCGGACCTCGACCGCGAGGCCTGGCTCGCACTCTGGGACGAGGTCAAGGCCGGCGAGACGGGCGCCGGGGGTTAGGCTCGGGGTACCCGGTCGAGGAGTCGCGACGTGCCCCAGCAGTGCCCCGAGTGCGCCCGGTTCCTCAGCAAGGCGCTGGTCTCCGGGCTCGCGACCGCGCCGGCACCGTGCCCGAAGTGCGGCACGACGCTCGGTCCCGAGATGTTCTCGGAGAGCGTCCGGCCGCCCGACGCACCTGCGGTGCGGCCGCGGGACCTCCCGCCGGCCGAGGTACGCACGACACCGGGCGACCCCGGACGGGACGCGCTCGCCGGCTGGGACGAGGACCGGGCCGGCGCTTCCGGCGACGTCGTGGACCTCGCCCGCTGGCGCGAGCAGAACCAGGGCCTGGCACCCGAGTCCGTGGCCCTGCTCGTCGCCGGCGCCGGCGCGCTCGGCGTCGCCATCGGGGCCGTCCTGTCGCCGTCGTCGCGCCCCCGGGGCGCCTTCGTCGGGGCGATGCTGGCCGCGATCGCCGGCGTCGTCGCGACCTCCCGCGTCCGCCGCTAGGCGCCGCGACCGGCCGGCGGCCGCGCCGGCGTGTGTTGAACCTGTATCGAACCGTTGCTGAAGTGCACGGTCGTCGCGTACCGTCGCGTCGCGTGATGGAGACCGTGCACGACGAACCCCCCCGTGCCGTCTCCCCACCGAGGACGAGGAACATGGAGCTGTCGAGCATCGAGTCCGTCCGTGGCCGCGAGGTCATGGACAGCCGCGGCAACCCCACGGTCGAGGTCGACGTCACCCTCGCCGACGGCGCGTTCGGCCGGGCCATGGTCCCGTCCGGCGCCTCGACCGGGGAGTTCGAGGCCGTCGAGCTCCGTGACGGCGACGACCGCTACGGCGGCAAGGGCGTCGCCAAGGCCGTCGCGAACGTCAACGACACCATCGCCCCGGAGCTCGTGAGCCACGACGCGACCGACCAGCGCGGGATCGACGCGCTCCTGCTCGACCTCGACGGCACCGACGACAAGTCCGGGCTCGGCGCCAACGCCATGCTCGGCGTCTCGCTCGCCGTCGCCAAGGCCGCGGCCGACAGCTTGAGCCTGCCGCTCTACCGCTACCTCGGCGGCCCGGCGGCCCACCTGCTGCCCGTGCCGATGATGAACATCTTGAACGGTGGCGCCCACGCCGACTCCAACGTCGACGTGCAGGAGTTCATGGTCGCCCCGGTCGGGGCGGCGAGCTTCTCGGAGGCCCTCCGGATGGGTGCCGAGGTCTACCAGTCGCTGAAGGCGGTGCTCCGGGAGCAGGGACTGTCCACCGGGCTCGGCGACGAGGGTGGCTTCGCCCCCGACCTGCCCGCCAACGAGCGGGCCCTGGAGCTCATCGTCGACGCCATCGGTCGTGCGGGCTACGAGCCGGGCCGCGACGTCGCGCTCGCGCTCGACGTCGCGGCGTCCGAGTACTTCGCGGACGGCGCCTACGTCCTCGAAGGCGAGGGCCGGACGCTGTCGAGCCAGGAGCACGCCGACTGGCTCGCCTCGCTCCTCGACGCGTTCCCGATCGTGTCGATCGAGGACGGCATGGACGAGGAGGACTGGGACGGCTGGCGGGTCCTCACGGACGCCATCGGGGACCGCTGCCAGCTCGTGGGCGACGACCTGTTCGTGACCAACGTCGACCGCCTGCAGAAGGGCCTCGATCTCGGCGTGGCCAACGCCGTGCTCGTGAAGGTCAACCAGATCGGCACGCTGACCGAGACGCTGACCACGATGGAGACCGCCCACCGCGCCGGCTACGCCAACATGGTGAGCCACCGCTCCGGCGAGACCGAGGACGCCACCATCGCCGACATCGCCGTCGCGGTGAACGCCGGCCAGATCAAGGCCGGCGCCCCGGCCCGCAGCGACCGCGTCGCGAAGTACAACCAGCTCCTGCGCATCGAGGAGCACCTCGGGGACGCCGCGCGCTACGCCGGCGCGAGCGCGTTCCCCCGCTCGCGCACGACCTGACCGATGGAGGACCACGTGACGAGGCCGGTACGAGCCGTACGCGCCCCACGGCGCGCCCCCCTGCCCGTGCAGCGCGTGGCGCGCCGCGTCGAGGACACCGCACACGCGGCGCGGGGTGTCGGTGCCGCCGCGGTCGCCGGCGACCGACCGTTCGTCATCGGCCTCGTCGGCGTGCTCGCGCTCGCCGTCGTGATGCTGTCGGGACCGTTCCAGAGCTACGTCGACGGGCGTGCCCGGGTCGAGGCCCTCGAGGCGAAGTTCGTCGCGCTCGACACCGAGAACGCGTCGCTGCGGCAACGCCGGGCGGACCTCCGGGACCCGGCCAACATCGAGCTCCTGGCACGCGAGCAGCAGGGGATGATCCGTCCCGGCGAGGTGCCGTTCGCCATCGTCCCGCCGGAGGTCGAGCGGCCGCTGATCACCACCGCCCCGCAGGGCGCCCGGCCGGACGTGCCGTGGCACCGTCGCCTGTGGGAGGCCGTCACCACCGTCTTCAGCTGACCCCTCGACGAACTTGGCGCCCACATCTTTGGCGTTCCGATCAACGCGGGGGGGCCAAGTTCGGTGGTGAGGTCTAGTCGGGGACGTAGCGGGGGTAGGTGGACTTCGCGGTGCGGGCGACGTCGAGGTCGACGTCGCGGGTGACGAACGGCTCGTCGTCACTGGTGAGCGCCAGCACCTCGCCCTCCTCCGGCTCGATGATCCACCCCGCCCCGGCCCACTCGAACCCGCGCGCGTCGACCCCGCCGCGGTTGGAGGACACGCCGTAGGCGCCCGACATCACCGCGCCGGCGCGCCCGCCGGCGATCCACTTGTCGAGCGAGGCGCGTCCCACCCCCCGCGGTGACGCGAGGACCTCGACGCCGGCCCGCGCGTAGGCGCGGGCGTGCTCGGTGAACCACATCTCGGTGCAGAGGAGGAAGCCGAGCCTGGCCACCGGCGTGTCGACGGGCACGAACTCCTTCGGCCCCCGCTCGTACCAGCGCGCCTCGGAGAAGCCGGGCTCGTCCGGGAGGTGGTACTTCCGGTGGGCGTGCACGGGCCCGGCGTCGGCGGTCCACACGAAGGCCGCGTTGTGGTTGCGGCCGGCGTCCACGATCGGCACCGAGCCGACGACGACGGTGGCGCCGAGCTCGGGCAGCCGCTCGAGCCAGCGCTCATGGACGGCGACCGAGTCGTCCCAGGCCGCCTGGTCGGGGGTGTCCGTCGCCGCGAGCCAGGGCGAGAACCCGAGCTCGGGCAGCACGACGAGGTCGGGGGCCTCGTGCCGGCAGTGGGCGGCGAGCGCGTCCCACTGCTCCTCGAGCTCGGAGGCGACGTCGCTCAGCTGGCAGACCGTGACCTTCACCGCGCCTCCGTCGTGCTCGCCGGAGGCGGGACGCTACTCGCCGGCGGCGATGGTCTCGGCCATGGCGGCCGCGCGCGAGCCGTCGTCGGTGAGCACGCCCTCGTCCTTCCGGCGGGCGAGCAGCTCCTCGAGCTCCTCGGCGATGCGCTCGTCGTTGTCCGACAGCTCGTCGACGTCGAGGTCCTGGAACTGCATCACGCCCATGTCGATGTAGGCCTTCTGCACCTCGGGGCCCCACAGCCCGATGTCCTTCACGGTCGGCACGACGCGGCTGAACAGCGCCTTGCGGAACTCGGTCATCATCTGGTGCTTGTCGACGTAGGCCGCCATCTCGTCGCCGTCCATGCCGAGGTTGTCCCACACCTCCTTGGCGAGGAAGCGGTCGCGCAGGAGGTAGCTCGCCTCCACGACGAACTCCTCGCGTTCGGCGCGCTCGGCCTCGGTGATGTCGGCGTAGGCGTCCTTCAGGGCCAGCCGACCGAACGCGATGTGGCGTGCCTCGTCCTGCATCACGTAGGCGTTGATGGCCTTGCCGAGGGGGTCACCGGTGAAGTCGCGGATCATCGAGAACGCGGCGAGCGCGACGCCCTCGATCATCACCTGCATGCCGAGGTAGGTGAAGTCCCAGCGCTTGTCCGTGATCGTCTGGTTCAGCAGCGACTGCAACGACTCGTTGATCGGGTAGCAGAGGTCGAGCTTCTCGTTGATGAACTTCGCGTAGGTCTCGACGTGGCGGGCCTCGTCCATCGTCTGGGTCGCGGCGTAGAACTTCGAGTCCATGTCCGGGACGGTCTCGACGATCTTCGCGGAGCAGACGAGGGCACCCTGCTCGCCGTGGAGGAACTGGGAGTTCGTCCAGGCGACGTAGTGGTGGCGCACCTCGTCCTTCTCGGCGCGGCTCATCTTCTCCCACGGGGCCGAGCCGAAGATCGGCACGATCTCGTCCGGGGCCATCTCCTGGTTCGAGGTGTCGACCTCGTGCGACCAGTCGATCCGGGTCTGGGTGTTCCACTGCTTGTCCTTGCCCTTCTCGTACAGGTTGAGCATGCGCTGGCGCCCGCTGTCGTACTCCCAGTTGAACGCAACGGTCGACGCGACCCCCGGGATGTTCCAGCGGGTCTCCTCGAGGGGGAGCGCGTAGCGGTGGGTGCTCATCGGGTCTCCTGCGCGGTGGGTCGTGTTACAAACATAGGCAATTCGTAACATCGTGTCAACGACCGGTGCCGACGAACGTCCGACCGTCCCGCCTTGTGCGGTCGGGGCGGTCGTTCCTACGGTGGGAGGACGTATCCGCGATACCCGAGGAGTTGATCCCACTGGTTCAGCAGGGAAGCATCGTGCAGGGCAAGGTCGTCCGTCTCGAGGAGTACGGCGCCTTCGTCGAGGTCCCGCCCAACGGCGACGGGGGTGAGCCCGTGACCGGCCTCGTCCACGTCTCCGAGGTCGACACCGACTTCGTCGACAACATCTACGCCTACCTGGCCGAGGGGGACGAGGTCGAGGTCAAGGTGCGCGAGGTCAAGCCCGACGGCAAGGTCGACCTCTCGATCAAGCGCGCCGACCCGGACTGGCAGGACGACGAGGAGCCGCGGCTGCGGTCCCAGATCGACAAGGACTTCAACCGCAAGCTGCGCCGGTTCATGCACCGGTCCCAGATGATCCAGGGCGCGCGACGCCGGCAGGCCCGTGCGCGGCTCGGCCGGGAGCGATGACGCCACCGTCGGACGACGCGGTCGTCCCGGATCCCGACGCCTCCTACGAGCGCGCCGCCGCGGCGAGCCCGGTCACGGACCGGGACCGCGCCGTCGTCTCGGCGCAGCTCGGCCGTCCCGCCCGCGGCGAGTCCGCGGTCGTGCACCGCTGCGTGTTCGGTCTCCCCACGTCGGTCCGCGTCGCGCCACGCCTCGACGACGGCACGCCGTTCCCGACCGTGTTCTGGCAGACGTGTCCGGCGCTGCGCTCGCAGATCGGTCGGCTCGAGGCGGCCCACGAGATGGTCGCGGTCAACGACCGGCTCGACACCGATGCCGACTTCCAGGCCGGGCACGCCGCGGCGACGGAGCGGTACGTCGCCTTCCGGGACGACCTCGCGGGCGGGGAGAAGCTGCCGGGTGACCCGCGTGCCGGGGGCAACGAGCGCTACGTGAAGTGCCTGCACGTGCACGCCGCCCACTTCCTCGCCACGAACGACGGGCCGGTCGGGGAGCTGACGATGCAACTCGCCCGCCCCGTGCCGTGCAGCGGACCGTGCGTGTCGGAGGAGGACGTCGAGACGTGGTCGGCGCGGGTGTGAACCGCCGGCCGGCCGCCGCGGTCGACGTCGGCTCCAACTCGGTGCGGGTCAAGGTCGTGGCCGCCGACGGGCGTGAGCTCGCGCGCGAGCTCGAGATCACCCGCCTGGGGACGGCCATCGACGCGCGCGGCCGGTTCGACGAGGACGCGCTCGCACGGACGCTCGACGCGGTCGCCCGCTTCGCGTCGGTGTGGCGCGCCCACGGGGTCGACGCCGGCGACGTCCGCATCGCGGCCACGTCGGCCGTCCGGGACGCCGCCGACCGCGACCGCTTCTTCGCCGGCGTCCGGGTGCGTACGGGCGTGGAGGCCGAGGTGCTGACCGGCGACGAGGAGGCGGCGACGGCCTACCGCGGGGTGCTCGCCGGGTCCGACGCGCCCCGACCCCTCGCCGTGCTGGACATCGGCGGTGGCTCCACCGAGCTGATCGTGGGCGACGGGGACGGCGGGGTGGCCGGCGCGGTCTCCCTCCAGCTCGGCTCGGTCCGGTTGACCGAGCGCCACCTCGCCGGCGACCCGCCCACGCCCGCCGAGGTCGCGGCGGCCGACGCCGAGATCGCGCAGCGGCTGGACGAGCTCGACCTCGGCCTGGCCGGGCGGGGCTGCGCCGCGACCGACGCGACCACGCTCGTCGGCGTCGCCGGCACCGTCACCACGCTCGCGGCCCTCGCCGCCGGGCTCGAGCGGTACGTCGACGGCTGCGTCCACGACCGTCGGCTCGAGGCCGGCGAGCTCCGCTCCTGGGCCGACCGCCTCACCGGGATGACCACGGCCCGTATCGCGGCGTCGCCGGTCGTGCAGGCCGGTCGCGAGGACGTCATCGCGGCCGGGGCGCGCATCGCCGCCGCCGTCGTCGAGCGCTACGGGTTCGGGGCGCTGGTGGTCAGCGAGGCCGACATCCTCGACGGCCTGGCGCTGTCCGCGCTCGACCGAACGGAGGAGGCCGGCACGTGAGCACCGACCCGCGCCTCGCCGGCGAGACCTTCTGGTCCCGCCTCGAGGAGGCGCTCGCCGGCGTCACCACCGAGCAGCGCACCCCGCCCGCCGACGCACGGGTGGGCGCCGTGCTCGTGCTGCTCGAGCAGACCGCCGACGGGCCGGGGCTGGTGCTGACCCGCCGGCGTGCCGACCTCCGCTCCCACCCCGGACAGGTGTCGTTCGCCGGCGGACGCCTCGACGCCGACGAGACGATCGAGGAGGCGGCGCTGCGGGAGGCGCAGGAGGAGATCGGGCTCGACGCGGCCTCGGTCGAGGTGCTCGGCGTGGGCCCGGTCTTCTACATCCCGCCGTCGCGGTTCTGGGTGGCACCGGTGGTCGCCCGGTGGCGCCAGCCGCACCAGCTCGACTGCAACCCGTGGGAGGTCGACGAGGTCCTGCGCGTCCCCCTGGCCCAGCTCCTCGAACGCGACCGCTGGCGCCAGGTGCCGCTGTCGCTGCGCGGTTCGTCCTGGGCGTGGCAGCTCGACGGCGACCTCCTGTGGGGCGCGACCGCGATGGTCGTGGCCCTGCTCCTCGACGTCGCCGTGGAGAGGTGGTCCGGGGGGACCCGGCCGGAGGGCCTCGGGGAGGAGCTCGCGGTCCGTCCCTGGGAGCACATGCCGGCGTGGCAGCGTCGGGCCCGCCTGGGCGGCCTGCCCGAGCGCCCGCAGGAGGAGGTCCCGCACGTCTCGGCGGGGACGATGCGGGAGGTCGACCGGCGCCTGGCCGCGGCGGGGCTGCCGCTGGCGTCGCTCGTCGAGCACGCCGGCCGGGCGCTCACGACGGCCACCCAGCTACTGCTGGACCGGAGCATCGCCGGCGCGGCGGTCACGATCGCCGCCGGTCCCGGCGGGAACGGGGCGGGTGGGCTCGCCGCGGCGCGGTTGCTCGCGGCGGCGGGGGCGGAGGTGGCGGTGCTCCTGACGGGCGACCCGCGCCTGCCGGACCAGCTGCGCACGCTCGAGCTGGCGGGCGTGCGGGTGGTCCGCGCCGGCGAGGTGGCGCTCGACGACCTCCTCCCTGGCGACGCCGTGATCGACGCGATGCTGGGCATCGGGGCGACGCCCCCGCTGCGCGGCGTGCCCGAGGTGGTGGCCACGTGGCTACGTCGCCACGACGTCCCCGTGGTCTCGCTCGACCTGCCGAGCGGCGTCGGGGCCGACGAGGGCCTCCGGGGCATGTGCGTCGCCGCGGACGTGACGGTCACCCTGGGGGCGCCGGCCCGCGGGCTGGCCGAACGGATCGTCCACCCCTACGCCGGCGACCTCTACGTCGCCGACATCGGCATCCCGCCGGCCGTCTGGCGGGCCATCGGCGTGGAGCTACCGGCGGGGCTCTTCGCCGACGGGCCGCTGGTCCGCCTGACGTCCGGCGAGCGCGCCCCCGATGCCGGCACCCCCGACCAGGCGGAGCGGCCCGCGGGAGCGACTTCCCTCGACGGGCCCCTCGATCCCTGACCCGCGCGTACACTCCGCCGCTGGCCGACCGTCGGGCGAGCGGATGCTCTCCCCAGGAGGTGCGGGTGAGCGAGCGCTACGACCCCAACGACCAGCACGTCCAGGCGACCGCGGCGTCCCTGGTCGAGATGACCGCCGGCGTCCTGCAGACCGACGCGGCGTCGCTGTGGTGGTACGACGACCACCAGGCCTACCTGGTCGCCCGGTACCCCGAGGACCGGATGCCGACCCTGAAGGTGTTCGCGGACATGCCGGAGGTCGGGGCCAGCATCCGGGCCGCCGAGACGCAGCTCTACGTCCGCGACGAGGCCACCGGTGCGGTGCGCGAGTGGATGGAGCGGGCCGGGATCGCGGTCTCGCTGCGGCTGCCGGTGGAGAGCGCCGAGGTCGCCCGGCACTTCCTGGGACTGTCCTGGTCCGGCACGGAGCACCCGCCGGTGGCGTCGCTGCTCCCGACGGCACGGCGGCTGGCGAACCACATCTCCCTGGCGCTGACGCGCATCGTCGCGAGCCGGATCCAGTTCGAGTCCGCGCTCGAGCTGTCCGACAACGTCGCACAGGCCCTCGTGATCGCCAAGGCCTCGCTGCAGATGGACCGGCCCGACGACGCCGCCCGGGCGATCGACCGGGCCCTGTACGAGACCCAGCGGATCATGACGCACCTGATCCGTGACGACGACACCGGCAACCTGCGCCGGCTCTACCCCGCGAACACGATGGGGGCCGACGCGGCGACCGATCGCGAGCCCTCCGAGCGCTGATCCGCGCCACCGGGAGGAGCCGAGGGCTGGTGCCGGCGGCGGGATTCGAACCCGCATGGGCTTGCGCCCCAGCTCTTTTAAGGAGCCTTCGTATGCCGTTCCGACACGCCGGCTCGCTCACGCGCTGTGGCCGATGTTGCGTCCACGGTACGTCGGCGTCTGCGCGTGACCGTTCGGGCAGCGTAACCGGAGGCTCTCGAACTCAGAGCGAGAACAGGCGCTGGACGTCGAGGAGGAGAGGGCCGGCGAGCTCGCGGACGTGGGCCCAGTCGCGGGCCCGCGGGCCCGGGAGGTGGCGGTTGTACGGCTGGTCGAACACGACCACCTGGCGACCGATCTCGCGCAGCGCCTCGACGTTGTGCGGGGCGTCGTCGATGAGCAGGTCGCTGCCGACGTCCGCCTTGCGGGCGACCATGCACAGGTCCCAGTACGGGATCTCGTGCTCGTCGAGCCAGTCGACGGTGTCCGACGCGGCGATCGCGTGCGTCCCGGAGACGTAGAGCCGGTGGGTCACGATGCGGATGCGCACCCCCTGGTCCGACAGCTCGCGCAGCACCTCGGCGGCGCCGGGCAGCACCTCGAGCGTGCGGAACATC
Organism: Actinomycetota bacterium; assembly: GCA_019348135.1. Classification (GTDB taxonomy): domain Bacteria; phylum Actinomycetota; class Nitriliruptoria; order Nitriliruptorales; family Nitriliruptoraceae; genus JAHWJY01. Next base: position 26,113 of record JAHWJY010000001.1, on the reverse strand, counting down.
CGGTGCTCGACCACGGCGCGCCGGTGGAGCTCGTCGAACTCGGCCGGGGTGAAGCCCCACTCCTCGTACGCGGACCACGACGTCGGCGTGACGAGGCTGTCCGGGTCGACGCCGCGGTCCTCGGCCACGATCCGGCGCAGTCCGCCGGTGTAGTCGGCGAGGACGTTGTCGACGTCCACGCCGAGCACCCGTTCGTGCGCCCGTGCCACCCGCTCCTCCTCGTCGCGTCCGGTGTCCGCGTCCGAGGGTAGGGGCGGCGAGGAGCTCAGCCCTCGTCGTCCTCGTCCTCGGGCTGGTAGGTCCCGCCGTCCTCGTCCGCATCGGCGCCGTCGTCCATGCCCTCGGGCGAGTAGGCCTCGTCGGGTGTGCCGCCCAGGCCCAGGTCGGCCTTCGTCGCAGGGTCGGTGTCCTCCGCCGGCCCGGTCTGGTCCTCGTGCTCGTCCTCGCCGTGGTGGCTCATCGTGTGCTCCCCGCGGGATCGTCGGTCGCGTTCCCGGACCGGGACGGTAGAGCCCGTCGGCGCCGGCGCCGGGACCGAACGGCCAACCCATCGTCCGACCCGCCCGCCGGCGACCGGTCGCCCGGCTCCTCGCCGCGCACCGCCGCGAGCAGCAGCTCCGCGAGGTGGATCGGCGAGCGGTCGCCGTGGAGGTGCGCGATCTGGGTCCGGCACGAGAAGCCGTCGACCAGGAGCAGCGTGCCGGGGTCGGCGGCGCGGACGGCGGGGAGGAGACGGTCCTCGCCGATCGCGACCGACAACGCCGCCTTCTCGCCGGCCTCGAAGCCGAAGGACCCGGCGAGGCCGCAGCAGCCGGCGTCGAGCTCCCGCCAGCGCAGCCCGGTCGCGTCGAGCAGCCGTGCGTCGGCGGTCATCCCCATCACGGCCTTGTGGTGGCAGTGGCCGTGGACCACCGCGTCGCGGTCGATCCTCGGGGGGGACCAGTCGGCGACGTCGACCAGGAACTCGGCGAGCGTCAGCGACGCCCCGGCGACCTCGCCGGCAGGTCCGCGGACGCCGAGGAGGTTCGGGAGCTCGTCCCGGAGGGCGGCCACGCAGGACGGCTCCAGCCCGACGATCGGGACCCCGCGGCGGACGTGGGGTAGGAGCGTGCCCACCAGCGTCGTGAGCTGACGCCTCGCCGTGGCCAGCATCCCGACGTCGTAGAGCGGCCGTCCGCAGCACACGGGCCGCTCCGGCAGCACGACGCGGTGGCCGAGGTGCTCGAGCAGCTCGACCGCGGCACGTCCCGCCGTGGGATCGAGGCGGTCCGTGAACGTGTCGGGCAGGAGCAGCACCTCGTCGCCCGTCCCGTGCGTCCCGCCGCGCCGGCGGAACCAGGTGGTGAGCGACTCCTCCGCGAACGCCGGCACCGGCCGCTCCGTGGTGACGCCGGCGAGCCGCTTCAGCGGGATGGCCAGCGGCGATCGCAGGAGCGCGTTCGTCACGCGCGGCGACCGGGTCGCGGCGGCGGACCACCACCGGATGAGCCCGAGGCTGTAGTGGGCCGCAGGTCGGACGCGCCGGTGCCAGTGGTGGGCGTTGAACTCGGCCTTGTAGGTCGCCATGTCGACGTCCACGGGGCACTCGTCGACGCAGCCCTTGCACGACAGGCACAGGTCGAGCGCGTCCGCGACCGCCTCGTCGCGCCAGCCGTCGAGCTCGGTGTCCGGCTGCAGCATCTCGAACAGCAGCCGTGCCCGACCGCGCGTGGAGTGCTGTTCCTCGTGGGTGGCCATCCAGCTCGGGCACATCGTCCCGGTGCCGTGGTCGCGCCGGCACGCGCCGACGCCGACGCAACGGGCGGCCGCGTTGCCGAGGTCGCCGGCGTCGTCCGGGAACGTGAAGAACGTGGCCGGCGACCACATCCGTCGCCGGTCCGCCATCCGCAGGGACGCGTCGAGGGGCAGCGGATCGACGATCCGGCCCGGGTTCAGCAGTCCGGCCGGATCCCACAGCGCCTTGAACCCGCGGAAGGCCTCCACGAGCTCGGGCCCGAACATGCGCTCGTACAGCTCGGCTCGGGCCTGGCCGTCGCCGTGCTCACCGGACACGGACCCGCCGAGGGCGAGCACGAGGTCGGCCGCCCGCTCCACGAAGCGGCGGAACGTGGCGATGCCCTCGGGGGTGGTGTGGTCGAAGCTGATCTTGGTGTGCACGCAGCCGTCCCCGAAGTGGCCGTAGACCGCCGCCTCGAGGCCGAACTCGTCGAGCAGGGCGTGCAGGTCGCGGAGGTAGTCGCCGGTCCGGGCCGGCGGGACGGCGGCGTCCTCCCAGCCCGGCCACTTCGGTCGCCGGCCCGGCACGTACGTGACCGCGCCGAGCCCCGAGGACCGCAGCTCCCAGACGGCCCGCTGGTCGCCGGGTTCGTGCAGGATGACGGGGGTGGGCCCGTCGGCGTCGAGCGACGCGACGAAGCGCTCGGCGGAGGCCGTGGCCGCCGCGCGGTCGTCGCCGCCGAACTCCGCCATCAGCCATCCCCGCCCCGGGGGGAGGAGGTCCGCACCACGGGACGCGCCGCGGGCCTGGGCACCGGCGACCACCTGGTCGTCGATCCCCTCGAGCCCGAGGGGACCCGCGGCCAGCAGCCGGGGGACGTCGTCGCCGGCGCGGAACAGGTCGTCGTAGCCGAGCACGACCATCGTGCGCACGGGTGGGCTCGGCACGAGCCGCAGCGTGGCCTCGAGCACCACCGCGCAGGTGCCCTCTGTCCCCACGAGCGCCCGGGCCGTGTCGATCGCGTCGTCGTGGAGCAGCTCGTCGAGGTTGTAGCCCGAGACCCGTCGCGGGATGTCGGGGAACCGCGCCCGCACGAGGTCGCCGTAGCGGGCGCGGAGGTCGAGGAGCCCGCGGTGGATCTCGCCGACCCGTCCCGGCTCCCGGGCGAGCGCGGCGACGTCGGCGAGCGACCGTCGCCCCACGGTCATGCGCGTGCCGTCGCCGAGGAGGACATCCATCTCCAGCACGTTGTCGACGGTCCGGCCGGCGCTGATCGAGTGCACCCCGCAGGCGTTGTTCCCGATCATCCCGCCCAGGGTGCAGCGGTCGTGCGTCGACGGGTCCGGACCGAAGGTGAGCCCGTGACGCCCGGCCGCGTTCCGGAGGTCGTCGAGGACGACGCCCGGCTCGACCCGGGCCGTCCGCGCGACGGGATCGAGCTCGAGGATGCGGTCGAGGTGGCGCGAGCAGTCGACGATCACCGCGACGTTGGCGGTCTGGCCGGCGAGGCTCGTGCCGGCGCCCCGCGTCGTGATCGGGGCGCCGTGCTCGGTGCAGACCCGCACGACCTCGATCAGGTCGGCCGTGGTCCGCGGGGCGACGACGCCGATCGGGACGTGCCGGTAGTTCGAGGCGTCGGTCGCGTAGAGGTGGCGGGAGCCGGCGTCGAAGCGGACGTCGGCGGTGGTCCGCGTCCGCAGGGCGAGCGCCAGCGCGGCGGCGTCGAGGTCCACCCCGGCGGCGGGCGTGCCGGTGTCGGTCACCGTCTCGTCCTCCTCACCGCGCGTCGGGTCCCGACGCTAGTGGCCGGTGAGGATCAGTCGTCGCCGATGAACGTGCCGTCGGCCGTGTAGCCGCCGCAGACGGCCGGGATCCGTGGGACGCCGGCGGCGTCGACCGGGGCGCGGTCGATCCGGGTGGCCTCCTCGGTGACGACCTCGCCGTGCTCGTCGTAGCCACCGCACGCGATCGGGATGCTCGCGACGTCCTCCGCGGCACCGGCCTGCGTGGCGCCGTCCTGCGTGGCGCCGTCCTGCGTGGCGTGGGGACGCTCCCGGAGCTCGGCCGACACGGGAGTCACGGTCGGCTCGGAGGGCGCACCGGACGTCGACACGCCGACGCCGACGAGCGCGCCGGCGAGGGCGAGGGCGGCCAGGACGGGGGCGGGGGCGGCGGGCATGACCCCACTGTGGACGGGTCGACGCGGCGGCGCCGGACCCCTCCCTGGCCGGAAGAACGGGCAGAACGGGCGTCGCTACGTCTCCGTGGCGTCGACGAGGTCGTAGGACGTGGAGACGTCGATGGCCCCGGCGATGCTGCGGGCGACCGGGCATTTCTCGGCGTGGAAGCCGTGGACCCGCTCGATGACCGCACGGTCGACGTCGGCGTCCACGGTCAGCTCGTAGCGCACGGCGATGCGCTTGATGATCAGGGTCCTGCCCTCGGTCTCGATCTCGCCGCTGGTGTGTCCCCGGAGACGACCGTCCCCGGCGGGGATACCGCGCGCCTCGAGCGCGCCCCCGAAGGTGCCGGTCAGTCAGCCGCCGGCCGCGGCGACGACGTAGTCGATCGTCGATGCGCGCGGCTCGTAGACGTCCGGCGACACCCCGTAGTGCTCGGCGATGGCCCCGTGGACCCCGAACAGCACGGGCTCCGCAGCGCCGGGGACGGTGGCGCTCCGCAGCGGCCCGCGGTCGCGCACGATCGAGGTCTCGGACCGGTAGACGACCTCGCCCATCGCTGGCTCCTCGTATCGGTGGCTCCCCGTTCGGTCCGACCGTACGGCGGCACGTCGTGGCCGCCACGGTCATCGGTCCGGGAGACGGTCCACGAGGTCGCGGGCGATCGCGAGGCTGCTCGTGGCGGCCGGGGACGGGGCGTTGCGGACGTGCAGCACGCGCCCCGACCCGCCGATGGAGAAGTCCTCGACCATCGACCCGTCGGCCGCGACCGACTGTGCCCGGATGCCGGTGGGGCCGGCGGCGAGGTCGGCGGCGGAGACGTCGGGGACGTAGCGCTGCACGGCGCGGGCGTAGAGGTGACGGGAACGGTCCTCGACCAGCTCGCGGGCACCGCTGGCGGCGTACCGGCCCGCGAGGCGCCAGAAGCCACCGAACCGCAGCGTGTCGGCGAGGTCGCGGACGTCGACGGTGCCGCGCCGGTAGCCCTCCCGCGCCGGCGAGAGCACCGCGTTCGGACCGACCCACACCGACCCGTCGATGCGCGGGGTGAGGTGCACGCCGAGGAAGGGCAGGCGCGGATCCGGGACGGGGTAGACGTTGCCGTTGACGAGCTCCGGCCGGCGCAGCACGTACCAGCTGCCCCGGAACGGCACGATCCGCTCGTCGCCGGCGTCGCCGGTCATCGCGGCGACACGGTCCGACTGCAGCCCGGCGCACGTGACCACGCGGCCCGCCATGAGCTCCCCGCGAGCGGTGCCGACCACCACCTCACCCGGCCGTTCCTCGATCGCTTCGACCGCCCGTCCGAGGTGGAGCTCGCCGCCCCGCTCGCGGATCTCGGACGCGAGGACGCGGCAGACGAGCCGGAAGTCGACGACGCCCGTCCGTGGGGAGTGCAGCCCCCGGAGCGCCCGGACGTTCGGCTCGAGCCTCCGCACGTCGGCGGCGTCGAGCTCGCGCAGCCCTTCCACCTCGTTCCGGGCCGCGCGCCGCGCCAGCTCGGCGAGGCCGGGGAGCTCGGCCTCGTCGACGGCGACGATGACCTTGCCGTTGTGGAGCACGGGGATGCCGCGGGAGGCGCAGAACTCCTCCAGCTGCGACTTCCCGGCCCGACACAGGCGGGCCTTCGCGGACCCCGGGGCGTAGTACACGCCGGCGTGGATCACGCCCGAGTTGTGCGACGACTGGTGCGCCGCGACGCGGTGCTCCTTGTCGACGACCGCCACCCGCGACCCGGGCCGGTCGCCCAGGAGGGTCCACGCGGTGGCCAGTCCGAGGATCCCGGCGCCCACCACGATCACGTCGTACCGGTCGGTCACCCGGGCACCCCCTGCGGTCGGGAGCGCGAACCTAGGGTGGTGGCCCGCCGGCAGCCACACGACAGGACGCCACCGATGTCCCTACCCGATGTCCTCACCCAGGCCCGTCGGTTCCCCAACGGCTGCGTCACGACCCCGCACCACCTCGCCTCGGCCGCCGGCGCGACCGTCCTCTCGCGTGGCGGCAACGCCGTGGACGCCGCCGTGGCCGCCAACCTCGTGCTCGGCGTCGTCACGCCGTACCACTGCGGGCCGGGCGGCGACCTGTTCGCGATCGTGTGGGACGGACGGGCCCACGGGGTGTCGAGCGACGGCGCGGCGCCGGCGGGCGCCACCCCCGATGCGGTCGCATCGGCCGTGGGCGACGCCGTCGTCAGCGGGGGCGGGATGCCGAGGTTCGGCCCGCTGCCGGTCACCGTGCCCGGTGCCGTCGCCGGTTGGGCCCACCTCCTCGAACGGTGGGGGACCCGGTCGTTCGGTGACCTCGCCGCGCCGGCGATCGACCTGGCACGGGACGGCTTCGAGGTCTCGGCCCACGCCGCTCGGTACTTCCTCGCCGGGCGCGACCGGTACCGGACCGCGAGCGGGTGGAGCGAGCGCTTCGGCGACGTCGAGGCCGGTACGTGGCTCGTGCAGGAGGACCACGCCCGCGCGCTCGAGCTGGTCGCCGCGGACGGTCCCGGCGCGGTCTACGGCGGCCCCATCGGCGAGCGCATCGTCGAGGTCCTCCAGGCGGGCGGGTCCACGATGACCCTCGACGACCTCCGCGGGCACGAGGTCCGCACCGACGAGCCGCTGCGCGGCGCCTTCCGCGACCTCGAGGTGCTCGAGCTCGCACCTCCGACGCAGGGCGTCACGGCCCTGGAGGCGCTCGCCGTCGCCGACGCGCTCGGGCCGTTGTCGTTCGGGGAGGTCGGCCGCGTGACCCACCTCCACGTCGAGGCGGCACGTGCCGCCATGGCCGACCGCGACCGGTACGTGACCGACCCGGCAGCGATGACGGTCGACCCCACCGCGCTGTTCGCCCCGTCGCGCGCCCGGGCGATCGCCGACGCCATCGACCCCGAGCGGGCCGCTCCCTGGCCCGCCGTCACCCCGCACCCCGGCGGCACGGCCCACGTCTGCGCCGCCGACCGCGACGGGCTGCTCGTGAGCCTCATCCAGTCCAACTACATGGGCTTCGGCTCCGGTGAGGTCGTCCCCGACGTCGGGTGGAACCTGCAGAACCGGGGTGCGAGCTTCTCGCTCGACCCCGCGCACGCCAACGTGGTCGCCCCGGGGAAGCGGACGATGCACACCCTCATCCCGTCGCTCGTGCTCCGGGACGGCGCGCCGGTGCTGGTGTTGGGGACGATGGGCGGCGACGGGCAGCCGCAGATCCACCTCCAGGTCCTGGCGCGTATCGCCGATCAGGGGATGGACGTCCAGGGGGCGGTCACGGCCCCCCGCTGGGTCGTCGATGCGGCGGACGGCGCGGTCAGGATCGAGGACCGCGCCGGCGACGCCGTCATCGACGGCCTGCGCCAGCGCGGTCACCAGGTGGAGGTGGTCGGGCCGTACGAGCACGGGATGGGCCACGCGCACGCGATCGGCTTGACCGACCGCGGCTACGCCGGCGCCACCGACCCCCGCGCCGAGGGCACCGTCGTCGGCCACTGACCGCGTCCGTGTGGTCGTTCCGTCCCAGCCTGCCTAGGACGGATCCGCCACAGAGGCGGTCGCGGGGCCGTGGGCGCCGCCGCCGGGCGTCTCGATGACCACGCGGTCGCCGCGCGCGACGCGACGCGTCGCCTTCGAGGGCAGCTCCTCCTCGACCGGACCGTCGTCGGCGTGCGTTCCCAGGAGGTTGCGTCCCGGGGCGCCGTCACCACCGCCGGCGACCCCCCACGGGCCGCGCCGGCGACGCTCGGTCAGCACCGACACGGTCGCGTCGTCGGTGAGCATCTCGAGCGTGCGGCGCAGGCCGTCGCCACCGGCGTGCCTCCCGTCGCCGCCGGAGCCGTCGCGCAGCCGGTACTCGACGACGCGCATGGGGTAGGCGAGCTCGAACGCCTCGACCGGGGTGTTCTTGGTGTTCGTCATGTGCGTGTGCACGCCCGACATCCCGGGCTTCGTCGGCCGTGCGCCCTGCCCGCCGGCGAGCGTCTCGTAGTACGTGAACGCCTCGCCGGTGCGCGGGTCCGTGCCGCCTACCAGGGTGTTGTTCATCGTGCCCTGGCTGGCCGCCGGGATGCGGTCGGGGACCGCCTCCGCGAGCGCGCCGAGCAGCACGTCCACGATCCGCTGCGAGGTCTCGACGTTGCCGGCGGCGACGCTCGCCGGCGGACGCGGGTTCACCACGGTCCCGGCGGGCGCGACGACGGTGAGGGGCCGGACGGCGCCCTCGTTGGCCGGTACGTGCGGGGCCGCCACGGCACGCAGCACGTAGAAGCAGCACGAGGTCGTGACGGCCAGCGGGGCGTTGACGCTGCCCTGGACCTGCGGCGACGAGCCGGTGAAGTCGGCCGTGATGTCCCCGCCGGCGATCGTCACCTCCACCCGGATCGGGACGGGCTCGTCGGAGACGCCGTCGTCGTCGAGCGCGTCCTCGAACCGGTAGGTCCCGTCCGGGAGCTCCTCGAGGGCCGCACGGACCGAGCGCTCGGCGTGGTCCAGGGTCGCGGCCATGGCGTCGTGCAGGAGCGTCGGCCCCAGCTGCTCCGCGAGCTCGCCGAGGCGCCGCGAGGTGAGCCGGTTGGCACCGACCTGGGCACGCACGTCGCCGACGCGCTCGCGGGGCGTGCGCGTGTTGGCGAGCAGGAGCCGGACGAGGTCCGCGTCCTCCTCGCCCGCGCGGTACAGCCGCACGGGCGGGATGCGGAGCCCCTCCTGGAAGATGTCGGTCGCGCCGGCGGGCATCGACCCGGGCGCCCCCCCACCGACGTCGGAGTGGTGCGCGCGGTTCGCCGCGAACCCGATGAGGGCTCCCTCGTGGTGGACCGGCGCCACGAGCGTCCAGTCGGGCAGGTGCGTCCCGCCGGCGTACGGATCCGACACCAGCACCTGGTCGCCGGGCTCGAGCGCGCCGAACACCTCGAGCGCCGCGGCGACCGACGCCGGCATCGAGCCGAGGTGGACCGGGATGTGCTCGGCCTGGGCGACGAGCCGGCCCCGGGCGTCGAACACCGCGGTCGAGCAGTCGACGCGCTCCTTGATGTTGGGTGAGTAGGCGGTGCGCCGCAGCGCCGCGCCGGCCTCCTCCGCGATCCCGACGAGCGCGTTGCGGGTCACCTCCAGCGTGATCGGATCGACCTCCGACGCTCCGCTCACGACGACACCTCCTCGATCACGAGCGCCCCGACGCGGTCGACGGTCACGCGCTGCCACGGCTCGACCCAGCAGGTGGCGTCGAGCCCCACCACGATGGCCGGCCCGTCGAAGGTGTCGCCGGCGCCGAGCCGGCTGCGGTCGTAGAGCCGGCACTCCCGCTCGCGCCCCCCCACGACCACGGACCGGGTCCCCAGCACCGCGGCCGACGCACCCGATCCGGAGGCCACCTCGACGAGCGGCACGGACGGTGTCGGTCCCTCCACGCGGACGCGGAGGTTGACGAGCTCCACGGCCTCCTCGGGCTGGTCGTAGCCGTAGCGGTCGCGGTGGGCGTCGTGGAACGCGTCGACCATCGCGTCGACGTCGCCGCCGGGCACGGTGAGCTCGAAGGCCTGCCCGCGGTAGCGGAGGTCCGCCCCGCGGTCGGCCCGCTCGACCGTGGCGCCCTGGTCCCGCACGAGCCGACGGGCGTCGTCCTCGAGCTCGTCCCAGATGCGTCCGAGCTGCGCCGGGTCGGCGTCCGCCGCCGCGACGAGCGAGGTGCGGACGCCGTCGACCGTGACCGGCGCCGAGAGCAGTCCCACCGCGGACAGCACGCCGGCGTTCGGCGGCACGAGCACGCGCCGGCACCCCAGCTCGCGCGCCAGTGCCCCCTGGTGGAGGGGACCGGCGCCGCCGAAGGGGACCAGCGTGAAGTCGCGCGGGTCGTGCCCCTGCTCCACCGAGACGACGCGCAGCGCCTTGGCCATCTGCGCCTCGACGACCCGCAGGATGCCCGCCGCGGCCTCGAGGACGTCCAGCCCGAGCTCCTGCGCCAGCGTCGCCACGGCCGCCCGGGCGCGCTCCGGCTCCATCGCCATCTCCCCGCCGAGCTGCGTGCCCGGGTCGAGGTGCCCGAGGAGCACGTTGGCGTCGGTGACGGTGGGCGCCGTCCCGCCCCGTCCGTAGCAGGCCGGTCCCGGCACCGCCCCGGCGGACCGGGGCCCGACCCGCAGCGCCCCGCCGGCGTCGCGCCAGGCGATGGAGCCGCCGCCGGCGCCGACGGTGTGGATGTCGGTGGTCGTGACCGCGAACGGCAGCCCGTCGATGGCCCCTTCGGCCGTCACCTGCGGGCGTCCGTCCCGGATCAGGGTGACGTCGGTCGAGGTCCCGCCCATGTCGAAGGCGATGATGCGGTCGTGCCCGCACGCCCGCCCCACCGCCGCCGCGCCCCACGCCCCGGCGGCCGGACCCGACAGCAGGGTGTGCACCGGGGACCGCCCGGCGACCGCCGCGGTGAAGGTCCCGCCGCCGGAGCGCATGACCTCGACGGGCACGCCCAGCGACCGCTCGCGGAGCCGGCGCTCGAGCGACCCGAGGTAGCGCGCCATCGGCGGGCCGACGTAGGCGTTGAGCGCCGTCGTGGAGGTGCGCTCGTACTCGCGGAAGACGGGCAGCACCTCGCTCGAGATCGAGATCGCGACGTCCTCCCCGAGGGCCTCGCGCAGCGCCGTGGCCAACCGGCGCTCGTGACGGTCGTCGAGGAACGAGAACAGCAGGCTGACCGCGACCGCCGCCGGCGCGAGCTGACGGACCGCGTCGACGACGCGCGTCACCTCCGCGTCGGTCAGCTCCGTCAGGACCTCGCCCTCGGCCGTGACCCGCTCGGCGGCCTCGACCACACGCGACCGGTCGACCAGCGGGGCGGGCCGGTCGGCGTCGAGGTCGTAGAGCGACGGACGGTCCTGCCGGCCGATCTCGAGCAGGTCGCGGAACCCGGCGGTGGTGACGAGCACGAGCGCCGCGCCGGCACGCTCGAGCACCGCGTTGGTCGCCACGGTGGTGCCGTGGACGAAGCGGGCGAGGTCGGCGGGCGAGACGCCGAGTCGGTCGCCCCCGGCGAGCACCCCCTCGGCCTGGTCCTGCGGGGTCGAGGGGACCTTCGCCACCTCGATGACGCCGTCGCGCTCGAGCACGACGTCGGTGAACGTGCCGCCGACGTCGACCCCCATCCGCGGGCCCGTCGTCGCCTCCCCGGCCGCCATCACGCGTCGCGCGCCGCGAAGGCGACCGCGATGAGCAACGCGGCCGCCGCCAGCGTCACCCACAGGCCGACGCCGGCGCGCACCGAGAACGTCAGCTCGACGTCCTGGGGGAGGCGGTCGGCGAGCCCGGCGAGCTCACGCAGCCGGCTGCCTGCCACGTCGAACCGCGAGACCGGCGGGAACAGCAGCCCGCCCGCGCTGACGGCCGCGGCGAGGCCGAGCCCGGCGGCGAGCTCGACGTCGCGCGTGAACGGCACGGGCCGGTCGAGCGCGAGCGCCACCCCGACCACGACGGCCACGAGCGCCAGTGCCGGCACGAGCCAGCCCCACGGGTGGGCCTGCCAGCCGGCGAGGCTCGCCACGGGCCGGCTCTGCGCGTCGCCGAGCATGTCGACCCGCGCGGCCACCTGGTACCAGGGCAGGTACGCCGCCACGAGCGCGGCCGCGCCGGCGCTGGCCGAGAGCACGCCCAGGAGCCCCCGGGCGCGGCGCAGCAGGCGCAGGTACAGCAGCGCATCACCCCGCACGCCGGGCCCTCCTCCCCGTCTCCGTTCCGCCGCGGAGGCTAGGTGGCCTCCGTCGGCGGGGCGGCACCGGGACGGTCAGCGGACGTCGACGGTGGTCACCCGGCCGGCGACGACCTCGACGGGCACCGGGGTCCCGCCCTGCACGGAGACCGTCCAGCGACCCGGCGCGAGCCCGACGAAGCCGGCCCTGCCGGTCGCGTCGGTGCGCATGTGCACCGGCGTCCCCCCGGCCGCGGGCGTCGCCGTGACGGCCCGGCCGTCCTCCGCGATCGCCAGCACGTGGCCGCGTGTCGGGGCGAGCTTCGAGGCCACCTCCGGGGCGGGTGCCGGGTCGCGGAACCGCGAGGAGGCGAGGCTCGACAGGAGCTCGCCCCGGCCGTCGGTGGAGTCCAGCTGGTAGCTGTAGAGCACCGCACCGTGCGTCGCCCGCAGGGCGTCGTCGATCTGGGCCAGCGAGGCGGACGTCGGGTTGAGGTAGCTCCCCTGGCCGACGGCGCGGATGCCCGCCGGGAGCGAGGCGAGGAAGCGGTTCCACTGGTCGAACCAGGCGGCGTACCTCGACTCCTGGAAGTAGATCATCGGGAACGCCATGTCCATGATCCCGCGGTCCAGCCACGTCGGCCAGTCCTGGAACTTCTCCCGGTACGCCCGGGTGCCGCGGAAGGACGCGCGCAGGTCGGAGCCGGTCGGGCCCTCCCCCTGGGCGATCGCGGCCATCGACAGCACGACCTGCGGGTCGGCCGCGGTCACCTCGAGGTACACGCGGCGCGCGAGGTCCTCGGTCTGGCGGCGGCGGAAGTCGTCGAGCGACATGCCGCCGCCGACGCGGCGGTAGCGCTCCTCGGCGATGGGGTTCATGCGCGAGCCGCCGGTGGCGTACCGGAGGTAGTCGAGGTGGATGCCGTCGACGTCGTAGCGCTCCACGACCTCGCGGGTCATGGCCGCGACGTGGTTCTGCACCCCGGGGATGCCCGGGTCGAGCATGCCGTAGTTGGACTCGACCGATGCGGCCATCCACGAGCCCTTCGAGCCGTTCGGCCCGTGGAGGCGGTGGATGTGGTCCGCCGGCAGGGTCTCCTGGTCGAACAGCGTGTGGTAGGTCGGCATGACCGAGAACCACACGTGGACGTCGAGGCCGCGCGCGTGCGCGGCGGGTACGAGACGACCGAGCAGGTCCAGGCCCGGCGGCATCTTCGGGTCGCTCGTCCGTGGCAGGACGTCGGAGTCGTAGAAGGCGTCGTGCCGGCGCGCCGCCTGGACCACGATGGTGTTGAGGTTCGCGCCGGCGGCCGCGTCGAGCACCCGGTCGATGCCGGAGCGCGACTTGAGCGAGTTGTCGAGCACGTGCACCCAGAAGCCGCGGAGCTGGGCCGCCGGTCCGCCCTGGGCCGCCTCGTCGTAGCGGTCCTCGAGCGCCGAGACGAGCGCGGGCGAGAGCACCTGCTCGCCGCCGACGAGCCGGACGGGCGTCGCGGCGTCGAGGCGACCGAGGCGCAGGTACCGGTCGGTCCCACGGTGGACGCTGTTGGTGGCGCTGAACAGGACGGGCCCACCGTCCGGACGCGCGGCGGTCCAGCCGGCGGAGAGCGCGTCCACGAGGTTGCGCTCGTTGTCGGAGACGAGGTGGATCACGCCGTCGGCGGGATGGGCCCGCGCGACCGAGGCGGCGACCTCGGCCCGGTCGGGACCGCCCAGGCGCTCGAAGTGCGACTCGCCGACCAGCCGGCGCAGCGACGCCTCGGCGGCCTCACCCACGGCCGCGAAGTCGCCCACGACGGAGATGCGCGTGACGCCCTCGAGCGCGTCGATCGTGCTGTCCGGGACGCTGCCGTCGTTGGCCAGCAGCAGGTGGGCGCCCTCGCGGGCGGCCGTGGCCGCCGCGACCAGCGCGTGGGCCGGCCGGTAGCCGTTGACCACGAAGGCGGTGTCACGCGGCCCCACGAGGGACGCGACCCGGACGGCGGTGCCGGCCCGGTCCGCGCCGGCGAGGCGCTCGACCGTCGTGGTGTGCCCACGGACGGCGCGTTCCACCGCCGGCGAGATGGCCCGCTCGCCGCCGAGCAGGATCACGCGACGGGGCGAGAGCCGGTCGAGCTCGGCCGAGGTCTCGACCGGGAGCACGTCGGGCGCGGTGAGCAGGACCGGGCCGTCGACGTGCGCGGCGAGGACGGCGCCCGCCAGCGCGTCGGCGTACCCGCCGGCGGCGTCGCCGCGTGCCAGCACGACCGTGTCCACGGGCTGTCGGTAGACGAACCGGGAGGCGCAGACGGCGGTCGCCCACCGGTTGCTCCCCGCGATCCGTTCGATGGGCGCACGCTGCGACGCACGGGTGTGGCAGTCGGGCCCGTCGGCACCCACGGCTCCGCTCACCACGTCCACGACCGGCGGCGTGGCGGCCGCCGTGACGTCGTCGGTCGCGCCGGGAGCGTCCTCCGTGGCGGCCGGGTCGACGGCCGCCGCCAGGGCGCGTGGCGCCGACGGGTCGGCGTCGCGGACGGCCACGGCGGTCACGCCGGAGATCAGGATGACGAGCGCGGCCGCGAGTAGCTGACGCAAGACGGGTCCCCCTCGGACGGCGTGCCCGGTCGGAGGGCGACACGCCGGCTTCGCCGGATGAACGCATGACCCCGGTCCACGGTTCCGGGCTAGCCTCGCCGCGCCCCACGACTCCCGCGCCCGAGAGGCTGCTGTGTCCGCGCAGACCCGGCTCGCCGTGCTCGTCTCCGGCTCCGGCACGAACCTCCAGGCGCTCCTCGACGCGATCGCGGCGGACCCGGACTTCGGCGGCGAGGTCGTGGTCGTGGCCTCCGACCGGGCCTCCGCCCAGGGACTCGAACGCGCCCGTGACGCGGGCGTGCCCGCCGTGGCCATCGAGCTCGGCGACCACCTCGACCGGGCCGCGTGGGAGCAGGCGCTCGTCGCCGCCCTCCTCGAGCACCGCCCCGACGCGGTCGTCCTCGCGGGCTTCATGCGGCTCGTGACCGGCGCGTTCCTGTCGCACTGGCCGGACCGCGTCGTCAACACCCACCCGTCGTTGCTCCCGGCCTTCCGCGGGGCGCACGCGGTCCGCGACGCCCTCGAGTACGGCGTGAAGGTCACGGGCTCGACCGTCCACCTCGTCGACGAGAAGGTCGACCACGGGCCCGTCATCGCCCAGCGCGCCGTCGAGATCCGCGAGGACGACGACGAGGACTCGCTGCACGAACGCATCAAGGCGGTCGAGCACGAGCTGTTCCCCCACTGCGTCAGGCTCCTGTGCCAGGGGCGGCTGACCGTCGACGGCCGCCACGTCCGCGTGAGCTGACCGAACCCACCACCGCTGGAGAGATCCGTGACCGACCGTCGTCCCGTCCGCCGCGCCCTCGTGAGCTGCTTCGACAAGACCGGCATCGCCGAGCTGGGCGCGGCCCTGCACGAGCGCGGGGTCGAGATCGTCTCGACCGGCTCGACCGCCCGCACCATCGCCGAGGCGGGCACGCCCGTCACCGAGGTGGCCGACGTGACCGGCTTCCCCGAGTGCCTCGACGGCCGCGTGAAGACGCTCCACCCCAAGGTGCACGCCGGCATCCTCGCCGACCGCACGAAGGAGGAGCACCTCGTCCAGCTCGACGAGCTCGGCGTCGACCCCATCGACCTCGTGGTCGTGAACCTCTACCCGTTCGGTGACACCGTCCGCTCCGGCGCGAGCGACGACGACATCGTGGAGATGATCGACATCGGCGGCCCGACGATGGTCCGGGCGGCGGCCAAGAACCACGAGGGCGTCGGCATCGTCGTCGACCCCGCCGACTACGAGGCGGTGCTCGCCGAGCTCGACGAGGGCGGGCTCACGCTCGACACCCGGCGCCGGCTCGCCGGCGCCGCCTTCAAGCACACGGCCGCCTACGACACCATGGTCGCGGCGTGGTTCCAGCGTGGGGACGCGTTCCCCGAGCAGCTCGGCATGGCGCTCGCCCGCGCGGACGTCCTCCGCTACGGCGAGAACCCGCACCAGTCGGCGGCGTTCTACGTCCACGAGGGGGGCGGCGGCCTCGGCGCGGCCCGCCAGCTCGGCGGCAAGGAGCTGTCCTACAACAACCTGCTCGACACCGACGCCGCGTGGGGGATGGCGACCGACCTCGACGAGCCGTGCGTGGCGATCATCAAGCACACCAACCCGGCCGGGTTCGCCGTGGCCGACACGCTGGTCGAGGCCTACGACCGCGCGCTCGCCGGCGACCCGGTCAGCGCGTTCGGGGGCATCGTCGCCGCCAACCGCCCGATCGACGTCGCGACGGCCGAGCGCATCGTGCAGGTGTTCACCGAGGTCGTCATCGCGCCCGGGTACGAGGACGGGGCGCTGGACGTGCTCCGGACCAAGCAGAACCTCCGCATCCTCGAGATGCCCGACGCCGCCCGCCCGTCCCGGGGCTGGTCGCTGCGCTCGGTCGCCGGCGGGCTGCTCGTCCAGGACGCCGACGTCGGCGACGAGCCCTTCGAGGAGTGGCGGGTGGCGACCGGGACGCAGCCGGACGAGGCGACGCTCGCCGACCTGCGGTTCGCCTGGATCGTGGCCAAGCACGTGAAGTCCAACGCGATCGTGCTCGTCAAGGACCGCCAGCTCGTCGGGTGCGGGGCGGGTCAGATGAGCCGGGTCGACTCCGTGCGACTGGCCGTGGAACGGTCGGAGGGTCGTTGCGAGGGGGCCGTGCTGGCGTCGGACGCGTTCTTCCCGTTCCGGGACGGGCCCGATGCGGCGGCCGCCGCCGGCGTCCGCGCCATCGTCCAGCCGGGCGGGTCGGTCCGCGACGACGAGGTGATCGCCGCGGCCGACGAGCACGGCATCCCCATGGTCCTCACCGGCCGGCGCCACTTCCGCCACTGAGCCCGTTCCCGGGCCCGTCGCCGGAGGGGTGCTCTGTTTGACCCGCAGGGTATGAAGGTGTATGAAGTAGACGAGAGCTCGAGGTCAGGGAACCAACCCCCCGGCCCTGGTCGCGGGCTCCGACCACCGGAGCCGGGTCGTGCTCCCCTACACGAGGGGCTCGCGGCCCGGCTCCGTCGTTCGCCCCCGCCCCCGCGCCCGGCCTTGCCCCCCTGGTCGGCGTCGGTCTGGCAGGATGGGCCCATACCGACCAGGATCCTGAGACACGATGTCGACCCTGCCGACGCCGGCGCTCGTCGCGCGCATCCGCGCGCGCACGGGCCAGTCGCAGGAGGACCTGGCGCGCCAGCTCGACGTCTCGTTCGCCACCGTGAACGCGTGGGAGCGCGGTCGCTCCGCCCCCCGCCCCGTGCACCGGGCGACCCTCGACGCCCTCGCGCGCGACCTCGGGATCCGGCAGGGCCTCAGCATCCTCGTGATCGACGACGATCCCGACGCGGCCGAGCTGGCCCGCGTCCACCTCGAGCGCTCCAGCTACGACGTCGTCGTCCAGACCGCGGCCAGCGGGGCCGACGGGCTCCTGCTCCTCGGCTCCAGCAAGCCGGACCTGGTCCTCCTGGACGTCAAGATGCCCGGCATCGACGGCTTCGAGGTCGCCGCCGCGATGCAGCGCGTGCCCGGGCTCGACCACGTCATCCTCGTGTTCCTGACCGGCGCCTCCGACGACGACCTGCAGGAGCGCGCCCGTCGCGCGGGCGCGGCGGACGTGGTCGCGAAGCCGATCACGACCGAGCGCGTCACGGACCTGCTCGAGCTCGTGGCCGCGGCCGACCGCGAGCGCGCCTTCGGCACGCTCGCCGCGCGGGCCAAGGCCGAGGAGCACGCGGGCTGAGGGGCGTTGCGTAGGCTCGCGACGTCCCGGTCCCCGGAAACGCTGGAGCCCCCGTGTCCGCCCGCATCCTCGACGGCAAGGCCCTCGCGGACGAGGTCCGTGGCCGCATCGCGACCGACGTGGCGACGCTGAAGGAGGAGCACGGCGTCACCCCCGGCCTGGCGGCCGTGATCGTGGGGGAGGACCCCGCGTCGCAGGTCTACGTCGGCATGAAGCACCGGGCGTCGGAGGCCGCCGGCATGCTGTCGCGGCAGGTCGTGCTCCCGACGGCCACGACCCAGGACGAGCTCGAGCAGGTCGTCGCCGACCTCAACGCCGACGACGACATCGACGGCATCCTGGTCCAGTTGCCGCTGCCGGACCACCTCGACCCACGGCCGGTCCAGGAGCTGATCGACCCGGGCAAGGACGTGGACGCGCTCAACCCGTACACGGCGGGGCGCCTGGCGGTGGGGGACCCGACCTTCCTTTCGTGCACCCCCTACGGCGTGCTGGAGATCCTGGCGTCGGCCGGCATCCCCACGAGCGGCGCCCACGTCGTCGTCGTCGGTCGGTCCAACCTCGTCGGTCGCCCCCTCGCGAACATGCTGAGCCTGAAGGGCCGCGACGCGACCGTCACCGTGGCGCACTCGCGCACCCGCGACCTCGCCGCGGTGACCCGTCTCGGTGACGTGGTGGTCGCGGCTGTCGGCAGCGCCGGGCTCATCACGGCCGACCACGTCCGGCCGGGTGCGACGGTCATCGACGTCGGGACCAACCGGGGCGACGACGGCAAGCTCGTCGGGGACGTCGACTTCGACGCCGTGGCCGAGGTCGCCGGCGCCATCACGCCGGTCCCCGGCGGGGTCGGCCCCATGACCGTCACCATGCTGTTGCAGAACACCCTCGAGGCCGCCCGTGCGCGCCGTGGGCTCCCGCGCCGGTGACCCGCCTGGCCGTGGCGACGACCATCCTCGCCCTGGCCCTCGCGAGCGCCGGCTGCTTCCCGGTCGCGCGCCAGGCCGAGGTCGAGGTCGTGATGGAGGACGCGGTCGAGGTCGAGGTCGAGGTCGAGGTCCCCATGGAGCCGCTCCCCCCCGACGCCGGCCCTCCGCCGGACCTCGAGGACGTGACACCGACCCCGGGCATGGCCGACGTCCGCCCCGTGCCATGGGACGCGTCGACCATCGACGGGACGAACGTCACAGTGGCCTGGTGGAGCGGCGTGGCGCCGTGCAACGTGCTCGACCGGGTCGAGGTCGACGAGGGCGACGAGGTGGTCACGATCACCCTCTTCGAGGGTTCGGACCCGGCCGAGCCGGACGCGGCGTGCATCGACATCGCGCAGCGCAAGCGCACGACGGTCGAGCTCTCGGAGCCCGTGGGACGGCGCAGCCTGGTCGACGGCGCGGACCCCGCCTCCTAGCGGCCAGGGGCGCCGGCGAGCCCGCCGACCGGCGCGGCTAGTCTCGGAGACGAGTCCACCACCGTCCCGCGCAGCCACAGGAGACCCCCATGTCCACCCCCGTCCGCGTCGCCGTGACCGGGCCCGCCGGCCAGATCGGGTACGCGCTGCTGTTCCGCATCGCGTCCGGGGAGATGCTCGGGCCCGACACCCCCGTCGTGCTCCAGCTGCTCGAGATCCCGCCGGCGATGGACGCCCTCCGGGGTGTCGCGATGGAGCTCGAGGACGGCGCCTTCCCGCTGCTGCAGGACATGGTGCTGACCTCCGACGCCGAGGAGGGGTTCCGGGACGCGAACGTGGTCTGCCTCGTCGGCGCGAAGCCGCGCGGGCCGGGTCAGGAGCGCGCCGACCTGCTGAAGGACAACGGCAGGATCTTCACCGGGCAGGGCGAGGCGATCGCGAAGGCCGCGGCCGACGACGTCAAGGTCGCCGTGGTCGGCAACCCGGCGAACACCAACGCGCTGATCGCCGCCAACAACGCCGACGGCGTCGACCTCGCCCGCTTCACCGCGATGGTCCGCCTCGACGAGAACCGCGCCAAGAGCCAGCTCGCGAAGAAGGCCGGCGTGCCCGTCTCCGAGGTCACCAACCTCGCCGTCTGGGGCAACCACTCGCCGACGATGTTCCCCGACTTCGAGAACGCGAGGATCGGCGGGAAGCCGCTGACCGAGGTCATCACCGACCGCGACTGGCTCGAGGGCGAGTTCCTCACCACCGTCCAGCAGCGCGGCAAGGCGATCATCGACGCGCGGGGCGCCTCGTCCGCGGCGTCGGCGGCCAACGCGCTTCTCGACCACGTCCGCAACTGGACCGGTGGCGAGGCAACCGCCGACGGCGACTGGGTCTCCATGGCCGTGCCGTCCGACGGCTCCTACGGCATCCCCGAGGGCATCATCTCCGGCTTCCCCGTGACGACCGACGGCGAGGGCAACTACGAGATCGTCCAGGGACTCGAGCTGTCGGACTACGCCCGTGGGAGGATCCAGACGAGCGTCGACGAGCTCCAGGAGGAGAAGGCCGCCGTCGCCGACATGCTCTGACCCGCGCGTTCCCCACTCCAACCGTGAGCACGCCGCCGACCGCGAGCAGCACATCCCCGCATCCGGGGTCCAGCTGCTCACGGTCGGTCCGGTGCCCGCGATCGCACCTCGCCAGGAGCCAGCCGTGACCCGTGTGTTCTCGGGCATCCAGCCCACCGGTGACCTCCACCTCGGCAACTACCTCGGGGCGCTGGTCAACTGGGTGGCGATGCAGGACGACCGCGACTGCACGTACTGCATCGTGGACCTGCACGCCGTGACGGTCGAGTACGACCCGACCGCCCTCCGGCAGCGCACGATCGAGATGGCCACGAACCTCCTCGCCGTCGGGGTCGACCCCCAGCGGGCCACCCTCTTCGTGCAGTCCCACCTCGGCGACGTGCACGGCGAGGCGACGTGGCTGCTGAACTGCGTGACCGGCTTCGGCGAGCTGCGCAAGCAGCCGCAGTTCAAGGAGAAGGCCGACCGCATCGAGGCGGGCGACCTCGAGGGCCAGGTGTCCGTCGGGCTGTTCGACTACCCGGTCCTGCAGACCGCCGACATCATCCTCTACCACGCCGAGGAGGTGCCGGTCGGCGAGGACCAGCGCCACCACGTCGAGCTCGCGCGCAACATCGCCCAGCGGTTCAACCACCGGTTCTGCCCGGAGGACGCCCCGCTGTTCACCCTCCCGCAGGCGATCCACCCGGCGGCGGCCGCCCGCGTCATGGACCTCCAGGAGCCGACCAACCGGATGTCGAAGTCCGCGTCGTCGCCGAAGGGCGTGGTGGGTCTCCTCGACGAGCCGGCGCGCCTCGCCAAGAAGATCCGCTCGGCGGTCACCGACTCGGGCACCGACGTGCGTTACGACCGGCAGGAGAAGGCGGGCATCTCCAACCTCCTGGAGGTCCTGTCGGCGGCCACGGGTCGCGAGATCGCCGACCTGGAACGTGAGTACGGCGACCGCGGCTACGGCGTCTTCAAGTCGGCCGTGGCGGAGGCCGTGGTCGAGCTGCTGCGCCCGGTCCAGGAACGCCACGCGGAGCTCGCCGGGGACCCCGGCGAGGTCGAGCGGATCCTCGCGGACGGGGCGGCGCGTGCCCGCGAGGTGTCGTCGGTCACCCTGGCGGAGGCCAAGGACGCGATGGGCTTCTGGGCGGGGTGACGCCGAGCGGCGCACGCCCCCCGGGTGCACGTTGGGATCCCGCCCCGGATCCTGGAGGGACGCCTGTGCCCGACGCCACGCCCGTGACCGTCTACTGGCGGCCGGGCTGCGGGTTCTGCAGCTCGCTGTTCCGCAGCCTCGAGCACGCCGACGTCGACTTCGAGCGCGTCGACATCTGGGAGGACGACGACGCCGCCGCGTTCGTCCGCTCGGTCGCCAACGGCAACGAGACCGTGCCCACCGTCCGCGTCGGCCGGCTCGCGCTCGTCAACCCGACCGGACGCGACGTCCTGGCCGCCATGGCCGAGGCCTCCTAGAGGTAGCCGCGGAGCTCCGCCGCCTCGACGACCCGCGACACCGCCAGCGCGAACGCCGCCTCACGCATCGTCCGCGCCTCGTCGTAGGTCGTCATGAAGTCCCGGCACTCCTGGTAGGCCTTGCGCATCCGGTTCTCGAGCCGGCTGTTCACGTCGGCCTCGTCCCAGGCGATCTCCTGGTTGTTCTGGACCCACTCGAAGTACGACACCGTCACGCCGCCGGCGTTGGCGAGGATGTCGGGGACGACGAGCACCTGGTTGTCGGCGAGGATCTGGTCAGCCACCGGCGTGACCGGGTGGTTGGCGGCCTCGATGACGACGCGGGCACGGACCCGGTCCGCGTTCGTGGAGGTGATGACCTCCCCGAGGGCGGCGGGCATGAGGACGTCGCACTCGAGCTCGAGGAGCTCGTGGTTGGAGATGGGCTCGGTCCCGGGCGCGCCCACCACGGACCCGGACTCGCGCGCGTGCGACATGACCGCCGGGACGTCGAGGCCCCCCGGGGCGTGGATGCCGCCCTCGACGTCGGAGACGGCGATGACGCGGTAGCCCGCATCCGCCGCGAGGCGGGCCGCCCACGAGCCGACGTTGCCGAAGCCCTGGATCGCGACGGTCGCGCCGTCCGGGTCGATGCCGACGTCCTGCAGCGCCTCGTCCATCACGAACACGCAGCCGCGCCCGGTCGCCGCGTCACGGCCGTAGGAACCCCCCAGCGCCACCGGCTTGCCCGTGACGATCGACGTGGTGTGTCCGTACTTGCGGCCGTACTGGTCGAGGATCCAGCTCATCGTCTGGGCGTTGGTGTTCATGTCCGGCGCCGGGATGTCCCGTGAGGGCCCGATGATGTGGCTGATCTGGTCGGTGTACCGGCGGGTCATGCGCTCGAGCTCCGCTTTGCTGAGCTGCGACGGGTCGACCTGGATGCCGCCCTTCGCGCCGCCGAAGGGGACACCCACGAGCGCCGTCTTCCACGTCATGAGCGAGGCCAGCGCCCGGACCTCCTCGATGTCCGCGGTCGGGTGGTAGCGGATCCCGCCCTTGTACGGCCCCCGTGCGCCGTTGTGCTGGACGCGGTAGCCGTAGACGACGGTGACCGACCCGTCGTCACGCCGCACGGGCACCTGGACCCGCAGCTCGCGGTAGGTGCCGGACAGCACCCCACAGGCGTTGTCCGAGAGCCGGTCGATGTTGGCCGCCCGGTCGAAGAAGTAGTTCACCGCTTCGAACGGCGTCATGTCGTCGCTCAGCTCCACATCCGGCTCCTCGGTCCCGTCGGTCGTCGGTGGTCGCGCGTCGATGCAAGCACCGACGCGCCTCGCTCGCCGTCCGAGGACGGTGGCCACCGGACAGGGAGCCGCTGCGGGCTCGGGAGCCCCAGGGGGCCGGTGCTAGGCTCCGGCAGCGACGGTCGTCCGCCGGAGGAGCAGCCCCCATGCCGACCACGTCCGACGCAGATGTCACCTCGCGGGGGCACGCGGCCAAGGCGAGCACCGAGGACCACGACCCGACGAAGCCCGCCCCGACCCGGCAGCGTCCCTTCCTGCTCGAGCTCTACGGCACCGCCGTCGGCAAGAAGTACGCGATGGCCATCACCGGCATCGTGCTCATGGGCTACGTGCTCGCGCACCTGCTCGGCAACCTCAAGCTCTACCTGGGGGCCGCGTCGATCGACTCCTACGGCCTGTGGCTGCGCGAGAGCCTCGGCTACCCCATCCTGCCCCACACCGCGACGCTGTGGATCATGCGGATCGGGCTGCTGGCGGCGTTCGTGCTCCACATCGTCGCCGCCTACCAGTTGACGGTGATGAACAAGCGCGCCCGGACCGTCGGCTACAGCGCCAAGCGGGACTACCAGGCGGCCGACTTCGCGGCCCGGACGATGCGCTGGACGGGCGTGATCGTCCTGCTGTTCGTGATCTACCACCTCGCGGACTTCACGTGGGGCGTCGAGGTCGTCAACCCCGACTTCGAGCACGGCGCCGTCTACGCCAACGTCGTCGCGAGCTTCTCCCGGCCAGGGGTGGCTGCCTGGTACATCCTCGCCAACCTCGCCCTGGGGGTGCACCTCTACCACGGTGCCTGGAGCCTGTTCCAGAGCATGGGGTGGAACAACCGCGGGCTGAACCACCTGCGTCGCGGGTTCGCGACCGGGTTCGCCGTCCTCATCACGGTCGGGAACATCTCGTTCCCGATCGCGGTCCTGACCGGCATCGTCGGCTGAGACGCACCCCGTCCCGGCCGCGCGCCGGAGCCGCGGCACCCCCGACCCAACGGAGCACGCCATGACCGTCCTCGACTCGAAGGTCCCCGACGCGCCGATCGAGACGATGTGGAACGACCACAAGTTCACGATGAAGCTCGTGAACCCGAACAACAAGCGGAAGTTCGACGTCATCATCGTCGGGACCGGCCTCGCCGGCGCCTCGGCCGCGGCGACGCTGGGGGAGCTGGGGTACCGCGTGAAGGTGTTCAGCTTCCACGACACCCCGCGTCGCGCCCACTCGATCGCCGCCCAGGGTGGCATCAACGCGGCCAAGAACTACCACGGGGACGGCGACTCGATCTACCGCCTCTTCTACGACACCGTCAAGGGTGGCGACTACCGGTCGCGTGAGGCGAACGTCTTCCGCCTCGCCGAGGTGTCGAACAACATCATCGACCAGGCCACGGCCCAGGGCGTGCCGTTCGCGCGCGAGTACGGCGGGCTCCTGGCGAACCGCTCCTTCGGTGGTGCCCAGGTCAGCCGCACCTTCTACGCCCGGGGGCAGACGGGCCAGCAGCTGCTCCTCGGTGCCTACCAGGCCCTGATGCGCCAGGTCGCCGCGGGGACCGTCGAGCTGCACACGCGCTCCGAGATGCTCGAGCTGGTCCAGGTCGACGGTCGCGCCCGTGGCGTCGTGATCCGCGACCTCGTGTCGGGCGAGATCACGTCCCACTCCGCCAACGCGGTCGTGCTCGCCACCGGCGGGTACTCCAACGTGTTCTTCCTCTCGACGAACGCCATGGCGAGCAACGCCACCGCCATCTGGCGTGCGCACAAGAAGGGTGCGTTCTTCGCCAACCCGTGCTTCACCCAGATCCACCCCACCTGCATCCCGGCGAGCGACGAGTTCCAGTCGAAGCTGACGCTCATGTCCGAGTCGCTGCGCAACGACGGTCGCATCTGGGTGCCGAAGGACCCGGAGGACACGCGGCCGCCGAACCAGATCCCGGCCGAGGACCGCGACTACTACCTCGAGCGCAAGTACCCGGCGTTCGGCAACCTCGTCCCGCGCGACGTCGCGTCGCGCAACGCCCAGACCCAGGTCGACGCCGGCAAGGGCGTCGGACCGCTCAAGAACGGCGTCTACCTCGACTTCAGCGCCGCGATCGAGCGGGTCGGCCGCGAGTCCATCGAGGAGCGCTACGGCAACCTCTTCGAGATGTACGAGCGCATCACCGGGGAGGACCCGTACGTCACCCCGATGCGCATCTACCCCGCGCCCCACTACACGATGGGCGGGCTCTGGGTCGACTACCACCTGCAGACGACGATCCCGGGCCTGTTCGCGATCGGTGAGGCGAACTTCTCCGACCACGGCGCCAACCGTCTCGGCGCGTCGGCGCTGATGCAGGGCCTCGCGGACGGCTACTTCGTGCTGCCGTACACGATCGGCGACTTCCTCGCGGACAAGCTCAACGAGCCGAAGGTGCCGACCGACGCGACGGAGTTCCAGGCGGCCGAGGCCGAGGTCAGCGACGAGATCCGCCGGTTCCTGTCCATCAACGGGACGCGCTCGGTCGACTGGTTCCACCGCGAGCTGGGCAAGATCATGCTCGAGCACTGCGGCATGGCACGCAACGAGGCAGGCCTCACCAAGGCGATCGGCGAGATCCGGGCGCTGCGCGAGGAGTTCCACGCCGACGTGCGCGTCCTCGGCACGAACGAGTCGCTGAACTCCTCGCTCGAGAAGGTCGGCCGGGTGTCGGACTTCTTCGAGCTCGCCGAGCTCATGTGCCAGGACGCGCTCGAGCGTCGCGAGTCCGCCGGGGGGCACTTCCGCGAGGAGAGCCAGACCGAGGAGGGCGAGGCCAAGCGCGACGACGAGAACTACAGCTACGTCTCCGCCTGGGAGCACACCGGCGTCGGCGAGGACGCCCGGCTCCACAAGGAGCCGCTCGAGTTCGAGTACGTCAAGCTCACGCAGAGGAGCTACAAGTGAACCTCACGCTGCACGTCTGGCGACAGGCCGGGCCCGACGCCGCCGGTGGGTTCGAGACCTACGAGGCCACCGACATCTCCGAGGACGCGTCGTTCCTCGAGATGCTCGACCTCGTCAACGAGCGCCTCATCGGCGACGGGCAGGTGCCGATCGAGTTCGCCCACGACTGCCGCGAGGGCATCTGCGGCACGTGCGGGGTGATGATCGACGGCGTGGCCCACGGGCCGCAGAAGGGCACGGCCGTCTGCCAGCTCCACATGCGCCACTACAGCGACGGCGACGAGATCGTCATCGAGCCGTTCCGCGCGACCGGGTTCCCGATCGTGAAGGACCTCGTCGTCGACCGCAGCGCGTTCGACGAGATCGTCATGGCGGGGGGCTACATCTCCGTCGACACCGGCTCGGCGTCGGACGCCAACCTCACGCCGGTCCCGAAGGACACCTCGGACCGGGCCATGGACGCGGCGGCGTGCATCGCCTGCGGGGCGTGCGTGGCCGCCTGCCCCAACGGGGCGGCGCAGCTGTTCACGTCCGCCAAGATGGCGCACCTCAACCTGCTGCCGCAGGGCCAACCGGAACGCTACGACCGGGCCGAGGGCATGGTCGAGGTGATGGAGCAGTACTTCGGCTCGT
>JAHWJY010000011.1 GCA_019348135.1 Actinomycetota bacterium | reverse complement strand
AGGACCTGCGTGCGCAGCTCGACGAGGCGCAGCTGGAGCTCCGCGCCACGGTCGCCGAGGTCCCCGCGGGGGCGCTCGAACGGCGCGCGGTCCACGCCACGGAGGGGCCGATCGCCCTCGGCGAGCTCCTGGCGTTCCTCCCCGAACACCAGCGCGACCACCGCGAGCAGCTCGCTGCGTTCGCCGCCGCGCCCTTCTGACGTGTGCGGCCGCTACGTCTCCGTCTCCACGCCGGAGCAGCTCGCCGAGGCGTTCGAGGTCACCGAGGTCCGCACGGAGCCGCTCCCCGAGCGCTACAACGTCGCGCCCACCCTGGACGTCTACTCCGTGATCCAGCGAGAGGACGTCCGACGCCTCGGGACGCTGCGCTGGGGCTTCGTCCCCTTCTGGGCCAAGCAGCTGAAGGGGTCGCCCGCGCCGATCAACGCCCGCATCGAGGGCCTCGCCGGCAACCGCATGTTCTCCCGCGCCGTCGCGTCACGCCGCTGCATCATCCCGGCCGACGCCTTCTACGAGTGGCACGACCGGGGGGACGGCAGCCGGAAGCAGCCCTACGTGTTCCGCGACCCGGACGGCGCCCCGCTCGCGTTCGCGGGGCTGTGGTCGTCCTGGCGCGACCCGCGGGCGGACGACGACGCCGAGCCGCTCTACTCGTGCGCCATCGTCACCATGCCGGCCAAGGCGCCGGTCGCGGAGATCCACGACCGCATGCCCGCGATGCTCCCACCGCAGCTCGTCGGCGACTGGCTGGGTGCGGGTGAGGACGAGGCCCCGCACCTGCTCGAGGCCGTCGCGGCCCTCGGCGTGCCGCGCATCGAGCGCTACGCCGTGAGCGACCGCGTGAACAACGTGCGCAACGAGGGTCCCGAGCTGCTCGAACCCGGTGAGGTCGACTGAACGGGGCGTGACGGACGCCTGGCAGACCTGCCGCGGGGGCCCGTCGGGAAGTTCCCGGAGCGCGCGTGCGACGCCCGTGCGCGTATCGCCCGGACGTTCGACGGTCGGACACCGGCCCCCCACCTTCGTCGACCACAGCCCCGCCGGCCGCACCCAGCACGTGGATGCCGGCGGGCCACCCACGCTCCCCCACGCGAGACCCGCACGACCTCCGAGTACGACGCTCGCAAGACCTCCGAGCACCCCCCTCCGACCCGGAGCCCTCGATGTCCCTCCCCCTGTCCCGGCACGCTCGCGCATTCGGCCGTTCGGCCACCATCTCCACGGCCCTCCTGGGTCTCGCGCTGACCGCCGCCCCGGCGACCGCCACCGAGCCCGCGTTCGCGCAGGCGGCGCCGGACGCCTTCGCGCCGCAGCTGCCGTGGGCGTCGGTGAGCGACGTGCTCGCCGCGACCCTCGAGACCCGGGCCCTCGCCGGCTCCCCCGCGGCGGCCTCGGCCGCCACGGCGACGCCGGTCGCGCCGCCGGCCCCCGCACCGGAGCCCGAACCCGAGCACCGCGTCTTCGCCACCGTCGCCGGCCTCGAGCTGCTCGAGCCGAGCACGGAGATCGCGGCGATCGGGTTCCACGAGGGCTCGACCCAGGGACTCCCGCTCCACCCCGTCGGCAAGGTCCTGTCCAACGAGGGCCGGATGACCTCACCGGAGGACGTCGCGGGCCCCGACTACCGCATCCTCGCCTCCCGCGGCCGCGGCGTCGGCGCCTCCACTGCCGTCGACATCGCGATGTCCGAGGACCTCCCGGTCCACGCGGTCGTCTCCGGCACGGTCGTCAACGTCAGCGACTACAGCCTCTACGGGCGGACGAACGACGTGCTGATCGAGATCGTCCCGGAGGGCTACGCCGACGTGAAGGTCCAGGTCTTCCACGTCCGTCACGCGCAGGTCGCGGTCGGCGACCAGGTCGTCGCCGGCGAGACGGTCCTCGCCCGCCCGCGGCAGCTGCCCTTCGGCTCCCAGATCGACCGCCACGTCGGCAAGGCGGGTCCGCACGTCCACATCCAGGTCGTCGGCGCCTGATCAGTCGCGCGGACGTCCGGTCCGGTCACCCGTGAGCCCGCCGGCGAGGGCCTCGGCCTGGGCCACGCACGGGGCGAGGCCGACCCCGTCGTAGGCGGCGCCGGCGACGTGGAGCCACGGGGCCCGCACGCGGACGGCGTCGCGGACGTCGCGCACGCGACGGGCGTGGCCGACCTCGTACTGGGGCAGGCTCCGCTCCCAGCGCGTCACCCGGCCCGCGACCGGCGCGACGTGCGTGCCGGTGGCCTCGCCGATCTCGGCGACGACCCGCGCCGTCAGCTCGGTGTCGTCGAGGTCCTCCCAGCGACGGTCGTCGATGCGGCCGACACTCGCGCGCAGCAGGAACCGGTCGCGGTCCGCGAGGTGCGGCCACTTCCGTGACGACCACGTCGCGGCCTTGACGAGCCGTCCCTCGCTCGGCGGCACGAGCATGCCGCTGCCCCGCGGGAACCCGTCGGCGACGCCGGCGGGGTAGGCCAGGCTCACCACGGCCACCGACGCGTACGGGATGCCGGCCAGCAGCCGCGCCGCCGCCGGGACGACCGGGGCCACGAGCGGTGCCGCCGCGTACGCCGGCACGGTCAGGACCACGTCGTCGGCGGCGATCCGGGACCCGTCGCCGAGCAGGACCTCCACACCGCCCGCGTCCGCGACCGCGAGCCCGGTGACCACGGCCCCGGTCCGGGCGTCCTCGAGGCCGTCGGCGAGGGCGTCCACCATCCGTCCGAGCCCTCCGGCGACGGTCAGGAAGACGGGACGGTCGTCGCCGCGGGCCTGCCGCGTCTGCGCCCGCATGCCGGCCAGCAGGCTGCGGGAACGGTCGGCGTCGGCCACGGCCGGAGCGGCGGCCTCCAGGCTCAGACGGTCGGCCCGGCCGGCGTACACCCCGCCCAGGAGCGGCTCGACGAGGACGTCGGTGACGTCGGCGCCGAAGCGCCGCGTCACGTGCTCGCCCACCGACCGGTCGCCGGCGCGTCGCCGCCGTGGCAACAGCGGCTCCAGGCCAGCCCGGACGAGCCCGGTGGGCGTGAGGATCCCGGACCTGGCGAGCGCGCGGAGGTCCCCGGGCACACCCATCACGGTGCCGGTCGGCAACGGGCGCAGCCGACCGCGCACCCACAGCCACACCTGCCCCGTCGCCGGCGCCACGAGGTCGTCGCCGAGACCGAGCCGACGGGCGAGCCGCTCGGCCTCGGGCCGGCGTGCCAGGAACGCGTCGGCGCCGACGTCGAGCGGCGTGCCCTCGAGCGTGGCGCCGGCGATCTTGCCGCCGAGCCGGTCGGACGCCTCGAGCACCGTGACCTCCGGGACGACGCCGCGGTCCCCGCGCTCCGGGTCGAGCCCGTGGCGGAGGTACCAGGCGGTCGCGAGGCCGGTGATGCCCCCGCCGACGACCACGATCCGCGATCGGGTCATCGCCCCGCCCTCTCGAGCTGTTCGTGGTCGACGACCGTCGCCACCACCGCCTCGAGGACGGCGGCGAGGTCGTCCCGGTCGAGTCGGGCCGCGGTGAGCTCGACGCCGAGGTGGGCCGCCTCGGCGGCGACGTCGTCCGTGCGTGAGAGCGGGTCGAGCGAGCAGTGCAGGACCGCGGACCGCCCGTGCGCCTCGGTCAGCGCCGTCAGCGCGGCGAGCGACGACGGCCCCAGGACGCCGGAGGTCCAGGCGATGGAGCGTCGCGCCAGGCCCAGCCTCGCGCTGACCGCCTCGGCGGTCTCGCGCAGGAACACGACCTCCCCCGGCTCGGGCTCGGCCTCCGGCCCCGGCGCCGTGAACAGGACGTGCAGATCCTCCCGCGCGGTGGAGCGGGTGCGCTCGACCGCCGAGGCGAGACGGTCGACGTAGGCGGGGTGGAGGTGCCAGGACTGCACGGCGAAGTAGGGCGCCGGCGAGACCGCGTCCCGGACCCGGTCGTGCTCCCGCGCGAACGCCGGCCAGGGCTCGACCGCGAGGCCCACGACGGCCGCCCTCGTGCGCAGCTCGCCGGCGTCGCCGCCGGTGACGGCGTCGAACGAGCAACGTGGGGCGAGCCCCGCCGCGTCCCCCGGTGGGCCGAGGAGCACCACCCCGACCTCACCCATCGCCGACGGTCCCGTCGGTGCGCCCCTCACGGTGCACCAGCTCGACGACCCGGGCGAGCACGTCCGGCTCGGTCGTCGGCAGGACCCCGTGGCCGAGGTTGAAGACGTGGTCGCGGCGACCCCCGCTGCGGTGGAGGACGTCCCGCACCCTGGCCTCGACGACCTCCCACGGGGCCAGCACGGCCGCTGCGTCGAGGTTGCCCTGGGTCCCGACGCCCTCCGGGATACGCGCCCGCGCGACGTCCAGCGGGACCCGCCAGTCCACGCCCACGACGTCGGCGCCGGCGTCGGCCATCAGGCCGAGCAGCTCGCCGGTCCCGACACCGAAGTGGATCATCGGCACGCCGGCGTCGGCGAGCTCCGTGAGGACGTGGCGCGAGTGCGGCAGCACGTAGCGCTCGTAGTCCGCCGGCGTCAGCGCGCCGGCCCACGAGTCGAACAGCTGCACGGCCGCCGCACCCTCGCGGACCTGTGCCCGGAGCGAGGCCAGCGTGATGCCGGCGAGCCGCTCCATGAGCCGGTGCCAGGTGGGCTCGTCCGAGAACATCAGCGCCTTGGTGCGGTCGTACGTCTTCGACGGGCCGCCCTCGATGAGGTAGCTCGCGACCGTGAAGGGTGCGCCGGCGAAGCCGATGAGCGGGATGTCGAGCTCGGCCACGAGGAGGCGGACGGTCTCGAGGACGTACGGCAGATCCTCCTCCGGCTCGAGCTCCCGCAGCCGAGCGAGGTCGGCGGGGCGACGGAACGGCTCGTCGACGACCGGCCCCACGCCCGGCCGGATCTCGAGGCCGATCCCGAGCGAGGCGACGGGCGTCACGATGTCGCTGAAGAGGATGGCGGCGTCGACGCCGTACCGACGGACCGGCTGGAGCGTCACCTCGGCGGCGAGCTCCGGGGTCCGGACCACCTCCTCGAAGTCGTGCCGCTCACGGATCGCGCGGTACTCGGGCAGCGACCGGCCGGCCTGCCGCATGAACCAGACGGGCACCGTGTCGTGCTCCTCGCCACGGCAGGCAGCGAGGAACGCACGGCGGGCGAGCGGGGTCACGAGCGGTCCTGGGGACGTGGAGGGAGGTGTGGGACGTACGGTGCCGGACGGACCGCGGACGAGCCAACTCGGCGAGCTGGGGCGCCCTACGTTGTCCTCGAGCCACGAAGAGGAGCACACGCGATGGAGTCCGTGAACCCGACGACCGGCGCGACGCTCGAGACCTACGACGAACACGACGGCGCCGAGGTCGACCGTCGGCTCGGCGCGAGCTGGGACCGGTGGGCGTCGTGGCGCGGGACGAGCTTCGGCGAACGGGCCGAGCTGCTGCGCGACGTGGCGGACACGCTCGAGAAGCGCCGGGACGAGCTCGCCCGGTTGATGGTGCAGGAGATGGGCAAGCCGATCACCGCGGCGCGCTCCGAGGTCGAGAAGTGCGCCTGGGTCTGCCGCTACTACGCCGACCACGGCGAGGACCACCTGCGCCACGACGTGATCGAGACGGACGCCCGCACGAGCTACGTGCGCTTCGACCCGCTCGGACCCCTCCTCGCGATCATGCCCTGGAACTTCCCGTTCTGGCAGCTGTTCCGGGCGGCCGCACCGAGCATCATGGCCGGCAACACGGTGGTGCTGAAGCACGCCTCCAACGTCCCGGGTTGCGCGCTCGAGATCGAGCGCGTCTTCGCCGACAGCGGCGCCCCGGACGGGCTGTTCCAGACGCTGCTCGTCGGCAGCAGCGCCATCGGCGACGTCATCGGCGACGACCGCATCCGGGCCGTCACGCTCACGGGCTCGGTCGGTGCCGGACGGAAGGTCGCGGCACAGGCCGGTGAGGCGCTCAAGAAGTTCGTGCTCGAGCTCGGGGGGTCGGACGCGTTCCTCGTGCTCGACGACGCGGACGTGGCTCGGGCCGCCGAGGTCGGCGTGCAGAGCCGGCTCATCAACAACGGCGAGTCGTGCATCGCCGCCAAGCGCTTCATCGTCGCCGACGCGGTCGCCGACGAGTTCGTCGAACGGTTCCGGGCGGAGCTCGAGTCCCGGACCATCGGCGACCCGATGGACGAGGACACCGACGTCGGACCGCTCGCCCGCGACGACCTCCGCGACGACCTCCACGACCAGGTGCGCCGCAGCGTCGACGAGGGCGCCCGCCTCGTCACCGGCGGTACGTCGCTCGACCGCGAGGGGTACTTCTACGCGCCGACGCTGCTCGACGGCGTGACGCCGGAGATGACCGCCGCGGCGGAGGAGACGTTCGGCCCCGTGGCGGCCGTGCTCCGCGTCGCCGACGAGGACGAGGCGGTCCGGGTCGCCAACGACAGCGAGTTCGGGCTCGGCGCGAGCATCTGGACGGAGGACCGCGACCGGGGCGAGCGCGTCGCGGCGCGGATCGAGGCCGGCTGCGTGTTCGTCAACCAGCTGGTCAAGTCCGACCCGCGCGTGCCCTTCGGTGGCATCAAGAGCTCCGGGATCGGGCGCGAGCTCGGCTCGTACGGCATCAAGGAGTTCACCAACACCAAGACCGTCTGGGTCGAGTAGGAGTCCGCATGTCGAGCACCGCAGCCCGCTTCCTCCGCGGGAGCGACGGCGTCGAGCGCGCCGCCCGGGCCGGGCTGTACGGCAAGGGGTTCCTCTACACGGTCCTCGGGGTGCTCGCCGCGAACGTCGCGCGCGGCAGCGGAGGTGGCGAGGCGTCGCAGTCGGGCGCCATCGACGCCGTCGCCGACCAGCCGTTCGGCGCGGTCCTGCTCGGGGTGCTCGTCCTCGGCCTCGCGGCCTACGCGCTGTGGCGCCTGGCACAGGTCGTGATCGGGCCCGTCGGCACGTCGTCCGTGCCCGATCCGATCCTGCGCCTGTCGTTCCTGCTGCGCGGGCTCTTCTACGGCGCGCTCGCCGTCCTCGGCGCGAAGACGCTCCTCGGTGGCGGCTCCGCCAGCGGCGGCGACCAGGAGCAGGAGCTGACCGCACGGGTGCTGGAGCTCCCCTTCGGGGTCGCGTTGATCGTCGCCGTCGGCCTCGGCATCGGCGTGGTCGGGCTGTACCAGTTCAAGATCGCCGTCAGCCGCGACTTCATGGACGCGGTCGGTCACGGCTCCCTGGAGGCCGACGAGCGCCGCTGGTTCGAGCGCGCCGGCGTGGCAGGGCACCTCGCGCGCGGCGTCACCTACGTGCTCGTCGGCGGCTTCCTCGTGCGTGCCGCACTCGCGTACGGGCCCGACGAGGGCGTCGGCCTCGGCGGCGCCCTGACCGAGCTGGCGAAGGCGCCCCTCGGCACCGCCATGCTGCTCGTCGTCGCGGTCGGACTGGTGGTCTACGGGGCGTACTGCTTCGTGCTCGGCCGCGTCGCCCACGTCGAACAGGTCAGCTGACCCGGCGGCGGATCTCTGTGGCGGGTCCGTCCCGGCATGCCGGGACGGATCGACCACAGATCCGGAGTTGGAGGAGTCGGACGGTAAGCCGGATCCTGTCCCCGCAGGCGGAGCCTGCGGGTGGCGACCATCTATCTAGGGCGACGGTTACCCGCCGCCTCGTGCGACCTACCTGGGATCGGTCGAGCAGCTCGGTACGAGACCTCGCGACTCGATGTTCGGGCGGGCCACCCATCTCCCTGCTCGGTCTTGCTCCGACTGGGGCTTGCCTGGCCGCCGCTGTCACCAGCGACGCCGGTGGGCTCTTACCCCACCGTTTCACCCTCACCTGTGCCGTCCGGAGACGGCCATCGGCGGACTGCTCTCTGTTGCGCTTTCCGCGTGTCACCACGCCTGGGAGTTACCCAGCAGCCTGCCCTGTGGAGTCCGGACTTTCCTCAGCGGTTCCCCGCTGCGGCCGCCTGTCCGACTCCTCCACCCGCAAGGGTACGGCCTACCGGGTCGTCGGTCAGCGCGACCCGCGTAGGGTTCCCGGGGACGGAGGAAGGACGGACGTGCCCTGGTACGGGATCGTGTTGGCGCTGCTCGGCGTCGGGAGCCTGTGGCTCGCGGCGCGGGGCCGGTTCCGCTCCGGTGAGGACACCGAGGTCGGCCTGGTCGCGATGCTCCCCGAGACCGTGTGGCGCGCCTTCTTCGGGGTCCTCGGCGTCGCGCTCGTGGCGCTCGGGATCGGCACGTTCCTGTGACCGACACCCCACGTAGCCGTCCGGGCCCGCGTGCGATCGCGTGGGTGGACGGTCGTGTGGTGCCCGCCTCCGAGGCCACCGTCCCGCTCACCGACGACGGGTTCCTGCGGGGCGACGCGGTGTTCGACGCGGTGCTCGTGCGCCGGGGCCGGACCCACGCGCTGGACGACCACCTCGCCCGGCTGCGCACGTCGGCCAAGGCCATGGGGATCCGCGTCCCGGTGCTGCGACAGGCCATCGTGGACCTCCTCGCCGCGTGGGGAGAGCACGACGGCGCGCTGAAGCTCGTCGTGACCCGCGGCGGGGTCCTGCGGGGGCTCGTGTCCCCGGTCGCCTGGCCGCCGTCGATCTCGCTCGAGACGGTCGAGATGCCGTGGCGGTCGGCGCTGTCGGGCGTCAAGACGCTGTCCTACGCCCCGAACCAGTGGGCGCTGCGGCAGGCACGGGAGGCGCACGCCGACGACGCCCTCATCGTGGACGACGGGGTGCTCATGGAGCTGCCGAGCGGCGCGCTCTGCCTCGTCCTCGACGGTGCGGTCGTGACCCCCGACCCCGACCGCCTCCCGATCCTCGACTCCGTCACGGTGCGGCGCCTCGCCGGCATCACCGACGTCCGACGCGGGACCCTGACCGTCGCCGACCTCGACGCCGCGGAGGAGGCGTTCGTGCTGTCCGCGACGCGCCCCGTCCTGCCCGTGCACGCGATCGGCGACCGGGAGTACCCCGCTCCCGGCCCGGTGACCGCCGGCCTGCGGGAGCGCTTCGAGGAGCACATCGACGCCACCCTCGACCCCCTGCCGTAGGCCACGCCGCCCGGCTTCGGCCCGCAGGCGCGTGGGTAGGGTGCGACGACGAGGAGGTTCCCCCCGCATGGCCGACGCCACCGTCCCGACCCGGCGACCGCTCGTCGTCGTCGCCAACCGCCTGCCCGTGAGCCAGGACGACGACGGGACGTGGCAGCCCTCCGCCGGCGGGCTCGTCACCGCGATGCGTCCCGTGATCGAGGAGGTCGGCGGGGCCTGGATCGGCTGGGACGGAGGCGCGACCGGCGTCCCCGACCGTGTCGAGGGCTTCAACGCCGACCTGCACCCGCTCCCGCTGAGCCGGGCCCAGATCCAGGGCTTCTACTACGGGTTCTCGAACCGCACGCTGTGGCCGCTGTTCCACGACCTCATCCGCACGCCCGTCATCGAGCGACGGTGGTGGCGCAGCTACCAGGAGGTCAACCGCCGGTTCGCGGAGGAGGCCGCCCGCATCGAGGTCGGCGGCGAGGCGCCCCTGTTCTGGATCCAGGACTACCACCTGATGCTCGCCCCGGAGATGATCCGTGCCCTGCACCCGGCGAGCCCGATCGGCTTCTTCCTCCACATCCCGTTCCCGCCCCCGGAGCTGTTCGCGCGACTGCCGTGGCGCAAGGAACTCCTGCGCGGGCTGCTCGCGTCCGACGCCGTCGGGTTCCACACCGCCCGCTACTGCGACAACTTCCGCCGGTCGGTGTCGCGGGTCATCCCGGGCGCGGAGGTCGACGGCGACGAGATCGTCCTCCCCGAGGGTCGACGCGTCCGCACCGGCGCACACCCGATCTCGATCGACGCCGGCGAGTTCTCGGAACTCGCCGTCGACCCCGAGACCGAGCGCGAGCTGGCGGACCTGCGCGAGCAGTTCGCGGGACGACACGTCTTCCTCGGCGTCGACCGGCTCGACTACACCAAGGGCATCCGGCACCGGCTCGAGGCCATCGAGCTGCTGCTCGAGCGCAACCCCGCGCTGCGCGAGCGTTTCGCGTTCGTCCAGATCGCCGTCCCGAGCCGCGACGACGTGAAGGAGTACCGCGACCTCCGCACCAGCGTCGAGACCGAGGTCGGGCGCATCAACGGGCGGTTCACGGAGCCCGGCGGGGACGTCCCGGTCCACTACCTCTACCGCGGCATCCCGAAACCACAGCTCGCGGCCTACTACCGTCTCGCCGACGTCATGTGCGTGACCCCACTGAAGGACGGGATGAACCTGGTCGCCAAGGAGTTCGTCACCTGCCAGGACGCCGGCGAGGGCGCCGGCGTCCTCCTGCTCTCGGAGTTCACCGGTGCCGCCCTCGAGTTCGGGGCCGACGCCGTGGCGTGCAACCCGTTCGACGTGGAGGGCATGAGCTTCCTGATGGAGACCTGCCTCGAGCTGGAGCACGCCGACCGGCGTGACCGGGTGGGCAGGATGTCGGCCCGGGTGCGTGAGAACGACGTCTACCGCTGGGTCGCCGACGAGCTCTCGCTCATCGAGGAGGGCGCGGCGGCCCGTACCCCGGAGGGGTCGGGGACCCGGGGCACGTGAACCGACTCCCCGACGACCTCGGCGCGATCCTCCACGGGGTCCCGGACGTCGCTCGCTGTCTCCTCGTGCTCGACGTCGACGGCATCGGCCTGCCCGTGGACGGGCGTCTCGACGACGACACCGTCGCGGTGCTGCGACGGCTCGCCGAACGGACCGACGTCGGCATCGTGTCGCAGCGTGCCGCCGGGGTGCTCGGGCTCGAGGGTCTCGACGTGATCCACGGCGACGACGCGGTCCGTTGGGTGTCGACCCGCACGCTCGACCGGCAACCGCTGCTGCTCGGGGGGCCCGAGACGCCTCGCCGGCTCTTCGAGGCCGCGCACCACCGGGGAGGCCGAACGGTCGTCGCGACCCCCACGCTCCGGGCCACCTCCGCGCGGTGGCGTCTCGACGGCCCCGGACGGGTCGTGGCGCTCCTCGAGGCGCTGGCGGACGCGCCGGCGGACCCGGGTCCGAGGCACCCCGGCTTCCACCCGATCGGCGACTACGGGATGATCGGCGACTCCCGGACGGCCGCGCTCGTCTCCGGCGAGGCCTCGATCGACTGGTTCTGCATCCCCCGGTTCGACTCCCCCAGCGTCTTCGCCGCCATCCTCGACCCGCTCCGCGGCGGGCGGTGGTGCATCCGGCCGGTCGAGCAGCTCGAGGTCCAGCGCACGTACCTCGGGGAGACCAACGTGCTCGTCACGCGGTTCGTCCGCGACGGCAACCCGGTCGCGACCGTCACCGACTTCCTCGTCTTCAGCCGCGTGAACGCGTTCGACGCCTCCCACACCGGGCACACGCTCCTGCGTCGGATCGAGGCGCACGACCACGTCGAGCTCGAGTCCGAGTTCCAGCCGCGGTTCGACTACGGCCGCGCCTTCACCAGCCTGTCGCACACCGACGAGGGGATCGCCGGCCAGGCCGGCAACGACACCCTCGAGCTCCTGACCGACGTCGCGATGACGATCGAGCCCCACGAGGACGACAACGGCGACGTGGCGCGCGCGACCCTGCGGCTCGAGGACGGCGAGGAACGCTGGTTCCGGCTCGAGACCCAGGGCGCCGATCGCGGTCCGCACCACCACCTCCCGTCGGACGAGCTGCTGGAGCTGACGCTGCGGACGTGGGGTCGGTGGGCGCGGCTCATCGACTACGAGGGCCCGTGGCGGGACGAGGTCGTCCGCTCGGCGCTGGTGCTGAAGGGGCTGGTGTTCGAGCCGACGGGCGCGCTCGTCGCGGCCCCCTCCATGTCGCTGCCCGAGGGCATCGGCGGCGAACGCAACTGGGACTACCGCTACGCGTGGATCCGGGACTCGGCCTACGTCCTCGAGTGCTTCCTGCGGATCGGGCACAGCCGCGAGGCCGAGACCTTCATCCGCTGGCTGGCCGAGCTGTCCGACCGGATCGGCGGGGCGCACTCGATGCGCCCGCTGTACCGCGTGACCGGCGAGGACGACCTCACCGAGTTCGAGCTCACCCACCTCCGGGGCTACGCCGACTCGCGCCCCGTCCGCGTCGGCAACGGCGCGGCCCACCAGCTCCAGCTCGACATCTACGGGGCCGCGATGGAGCTCGGCTACCTCACCGAGCAGGTCGGTGGCGAGGTGCCGGCGGCGCGGTGGCCGATGATCCGCACGCTCGTGGAGGCCGTGGCCGAGCGCTGGCGCGAGCCCGACGCCGGCCTGTGGGAGATCCGCAGCGAGCCCCGCCACCACACCTTCTCGAAGTTCCAGTGCTGGTTGGCGGTCGACCGCGCCATCCGCATCGGTCACGACCTCGGCCTGCGCGCCCCGTACGACCGGTGGAGCGCCTGCGCCGACGAGATCCACGCGGCCATCCTCGAGCACGGCTTCGACCACGACCGGGGCAGCTTCGTGCAGGTGTTCGGCGGGACCGCCCTCGACGCGTCCCTGCTGCTCCTCCCGCTCAAGGGCTTCCTCCCGCCGACCGACCCGCGCGTCCGCTCGACGGTGACGGCGATCCGGGAGGACCTCGAGGTCGCGGACGGACTGCTGCTGCGGTACCGGACCGAGGACGGCCTCAGTGGACACGAGGGCGCGTTCCTGTTGTGCTCGTTCTGGCTCGTCGAGCTCCTCGCCCGGATGGGCGAGCTCGACGAGGCGCAACGACTGTTCGAGCGGCTGCGAGGGTTCGCCGGCCCGCTCGGGCTCTACGCCGAGGAGCTCGACCCCGTGACGCACGAACAGCTCGGGAACTTCCCGCAGGGGTTCACCCACATGGGGCTCATCGCGGCGGCCACGGCCATCGACGACGAGCTGTCGAGCCGCGAGCGTTCGCGCTCCGCCCGTCACCCGTCCGCACGCCGCTGACCCGGAGGTCCGCCATGTACCGACACATCCTCGTCGCCGTCGACGGCTCCCGCGCGAGCGGTGCCGTCGTGCGACACGCCTACGACCTCGCCGCCCAGCTCGGCGCCACGTGTTCCGTGCTGCACGTCCTGGACGACGTGACGGTCCCGTTCGTCAACTACGGCATGGAGCCGTACGTCAACGTCGAGGCCATCAACCCGGAGCTGATCGAGGCGCAACGCGCCGGGGCCGAGCGGATGGTCGCCGACCTGGTGCGGACCGCACCCGACGACGTCGAGGCCGCCGGCGCGGTGGTCGAGGCGGGGGGGCGGCGGATCGGGGAGACCATCGCCGAGGAGGCGTCGCAGCGCGGTGCCGACCTCGTCGTCGTCGGGACCCACGGTCACCGCGGGCTGTCCCGGATCTTCATCGGCTCCGTCGCCGAGGCGGTCGTCCGCTCCGCCGACGTCCCGGTCACGGTCGTCCGCTACCGCGACGGCGACGGGGACTGATCGCTCAGGCGGGGGTGTCCGTGGGGGCCGGCTCGGGCGGACCCTCGGCACCCGTGCGGAGAGCCAGCGCGATCTCGTCCACGAGCGAGCTCGCGTCCGCGCGGCTCGCGACGTGCCACTCGCGGCGTTCCTCGGGCGGACCGGCCGTCGTCGCCCGCACACGCCAGCCCTCGCGCCGGAGCAACCGGGTGGACAGCGCCTGGCCGCGTGGGGCGCGGACGATGCGCCAGGCGCGGCCGTCCGGCGTGTACACCTCACGCTCCCCGGCCACGGCTACGCCGGGACGACGAGGAGTCGCCCGCACTGCGGGCACGTGCCGAGCGGGGGTCCGTCGAGGAGCTCGTTGACCTCGAAGACGGGGAGCTCGATGCGGCAGCCGGTGCACATGCCGTCGTCGAGCTCGGCGACCGCGAGACCGTTGTAGCGGTCGATGCGCTCGTCGTAGCGGGCGAGGAGGTCGTCCGACAGGCCGCTGCGCTGCTTCTCGCGGACCACCTGGAGCTCGGCGAGCTCCGCGAGCAGGCCCTGCGCGGCCTCGTCCCGTGCGGTCGTGAGCTGTTCGATCCGGCCGGCGAGCTCGTCGAACTCCTCGGTGATCGTGGTCTGGCCGCTCTCCAGCGCCTCCAGCCGCTCCATCACCTCGAGCAGCTCGTCCTCGTGCTGCGAGATGCGACGCTCGGTGGCGTCGATCTCGGCGCGCAGCGACTGCAGCTCCTTCGGCGAGGAGATGTCGCCGGAGTACATGCGCGTGTGCTCGGCGTCCTTGCGCTGCCGCAGGACGTCGATCTCGCCCTCCAGGCGGCGCTGTTCGACGTTCACGCGGTCGAGGTCGACCCGGATGGCGTCCGCCGAGCGGGTCAGCTCGGTGGCGCGGGCCTCGGCCTCGTCGAGCTCGCGCTGCTCCGGCAGATCGTCGAGCTGGTGGCGGATCCGGCGGATCCGGACGTCGGTCTGCTGGAGCTCCAGGAGCCCGCTGAGGTCGTCGACGGTGGGATCCTGACTCACGACGACCTCTCACACACGGCTACGACCACGGGCTTGTCCGGGTCGCCGAACGTAGCAGCCGAGCGCGGAGACCCCGTGCGGAGGCCGCCGTCGAGAGGCGCTCGATCCAGGCCGGCAGCGCCGCCGACTCGGTGGCGTGGTGCCCCGCATCGACGAGGGCGAGGCCGAGCTCCAGCGCGTCCAGCACGACGTGGTGCTTGAGGTCTCCCGTGACGAGCACGTCCGCGCCGGCGCCGATCGCCGCGGGGACGAGCGAGTCCCCGGATCCGCCGACGACGGCGACCGTCCGGATCTCCCGGTCGGGGTCGCCGGCCAGCCGCAGCTGGGGTGCCGGGAGGTCGTCCCGGATGCGTGCGGCGAGGTCGGCGAGGCGGGTCGCGGCCGGCAGGCGACCGATGCGGCCGAAGCCGACCTCCGCCCCCGTCACGGTCGGGAAGAGGTCGTAGGCGACCTCCTCGTACGGGTGCGCGGCGAGGAGCGCGCGGACGACGGCGCCGGCGCGGGACCGCGGCACCTGGACCTCGACGCGGAACTCGTCGACGTCGTTGTCCCGGCCGTGCTCCCCGGAGTACGGCGAGGCGTTCCCGACCGGGCGGAACGTGCCGGTGCCGCGGACCCGGAACGAGCAGCGCTCGTAGTCGCCGGCCTCGCCGGCGCCGGCCGCGCTGACGGCGTCCAGCACCGCGTCCACGGCCTCGGGCGGGACGAAGACGACGAGCTTGAGCATCGTCGCGTCGCGGAGCTCGGTCGTGAGCGGACGGACGTCGGTGAGCCCGAGCAGCTCCGCGACGGGATCGGAGGTGCCGGCGCCGTCGCCGGTGACGTCGAGGTTGGTGTGGGCGGCGGCGACCGCCACGCCGGCGACGGCGGCGCGCAGCGCCACGCGCCCCGCGGCCGTGTCCGGGGTGAGGCGCGCCAGCGGACGGAAGAGCAGCGGGTGGTGCGCGAGCAGCAGCGTCCGCGGCTCGGCCGCCGCCTCGTCGACGACCGCCGTGGTGACGTCGAGGCTCACGAGCACGCGCTCGACCGGCCAGTCGGGGTCGCCGACCTGGAGCCCCACCGCGTCCCAGCTCGCCGCCTGCGCCGGCGGGTAGAGGTCGTGGACGAGCCGCAGCCAGTCCCCCACCGTCTCGGTCATCGCGCGCCTCCCGCCGTCGGCCGTGCGAAGCGAGCGTAACCGTGGGCGGTGCGACGACCGTGAGCAGCACATCCCCGCATCCGGGGACCCGCTGCTCACGGTCGCGTCGCTGCCCACGGTGGCG
This sequence comes from Actinomycetota bacterium, assembly GCA_019348135.1. Taxonomy (GTDB): domain Bacteria; phylum Actinomycetota; class Nitriliruptoria; order Nitriliruptorales; family Nitriliruptoraceae; genus JAHWJY01. The sequence goes on along the minus strand of JAHWJY010000011.1, from coordinate 29,502 downwards.
GCGGGAACGCGCGGTCGGGACGTACCCTCGCTCGTCCCAGGGCGGTTAGCTCAGCTGGGAGAGCACCTCGTTTACACCGAGGGGGTCGGCGGTTCGAGCCCGTCACCGCCCACGGCTCGCGCCGGCGACACCGGAGGTGACGCCTCCGTGGTGGTGTCGCACGACGGTCGTACGGTTGCCGCCGTGCCACCGATCGCCGACCTCCTCGCCGACCACCTGTCCCCCGCCGACGGGCGGTCCGTGCGCGACCTGATGCGGGCGCTGAAGGCCGACCCGCGCACGGCGCGGATCCCGCGGACGCAGGTCGAGCGCGCACTCGCCGGCGACGCCCGCTTCACGCGGTCGGGCGACGGTCCCAAGGCGGTGTGGGAGCTCGCCGGCGACGCTCCGACGCCGCCGCCCGCTCACCGCCGGACGACCGGCGGGCTGCCCCGCGCGGTGGACGCGGGCGACCCGCTCGCCGGCCTGGACCTGCGCGACTGGCAGGTCGAGGCGTTCGCCGCGTGGGCGGCGGCGGGCATGCGCGGCGTCGTCGAGGCGGTGACGGGCACGGGCAAGACCCGTCTCGCGGTCGCCGCGGTGCGGGTGGCCCTCGCACACGACGGCCGGGTGCTGGTCGTGGTCCCCACGCTCGACCTCGTCGACCAGTGGACGACCGAGCTGCGCCGCCTCGTGCCCGGTGCGCGGCTCGGACGCCTCGGGGGCGGCGACGCCGACGATCTCCACGACCACCACGTCGTCGTCGCCACCCCGCACAGCGCCGCAGCCGTCCCGTTCGACGTCCCCGCCGGCCACCCCGGGCTGCTCGTCGCCGACGAGGCCCACCGCTACGGCGCACCCACCTGGGGCGCCGCCCTGCGCCCCGACTTCGGCATGCGGCTCGCCCTCACGGCCACCTACGAGCGCAACGACGACGGCATCGAGGACGTGCTCGGGCCGTACTTCGGTGCGGTCGTGTGCGCCTACGGCTACGAGCGGGCCGTCCCCGACGGGGTCGTCGCCCCGTTCCGGATCGCGTTCGCGGGCACGGCGCTGGAGGAGCACGAGCGGGCCACCTACGACGAGCTCGACCGGCGGGTCAGACAGCTGCACCGGGACCTCGTGGGCACCTACGGGTTCTCCCGCGACCCGCGCCGCCTGTTCGCGGCCGTCGCCGCCACGGTCGCCGCGGCCGAGGGCGACCCGTCCCGACGTCGCGACCCACGGGTCGCCGCGTGCCGCGAGTACCTCTTCCGGGTCCGCACCCGTCGTGACGTGGCGGCGACCGCGGCGGGCAAGCTCGACGTCGTCGCCGCGCTCGCGCCCGGGATCGCGCGTCACGCCGACCGCACGCTGGTCTTCACGGACACCGTCGACCAGGCGGAACAGGCGGCACGCCTGCTCTGCCGTGCCGGCGTCCCGGCCGAGACCGTCTCCAGCGAGCTGCCCGAGAAGCAGCGCCGGATCCGCCTCGCGCAGTTCCGCAACGGCAACCTCCGCGTCGTCGTCGCCCCGCGGGTGCTCGACGAGGGCGTCGACGTCCCCGCCGCGGACGTCGCGATCGTCCTGGCCGCCTTCCGCACCCGGCGGCAGATGATCCAACGCCTCGGGCGGGTCCTGCGCCTGAAGGACGACGGCCGCCCGGCGCGCCTGGTCGTCGCGTTCGCCAAGGACACCCGCGAGGACCCCGCCGACGGGGCGCACGAGGGCTTCCTGCGCGAGGTGGTGCCGGTCGCCGCCGAGGTCACGACCTTCGACGCCGACACCTCCCGGACCGAGCTCGCCGACTGGCTCGCCGTCGAGCGCTGACGCGGCCCTGCCTCCGGCGGCGCCTACGCTCCCGCCCATGCGCCGCGCCCTGCCCCGCCTGCTCCTCGCCGCCGTCGCGTTGCTGTACGCCTCCCCGCTGCTGCTGATGGTGAGCGGGTCGCTGCGGGGACGCGGCCTGCCGCCGCCCCGCGGTGTCGAGATCCTGCCCGGCTCGCCCACCCTCGACGCGTACGCCACCATCGCCGAGGTCCTGCCCCTCGCGACGTACGGCCGGAACTCGCTCGTCGTCGCCGCCCTCGCGGTGCCGCTCACCGTCCTCGTCGGCTCCCTCGCCGGGTTCGGGATCCGGCTCCTCCCGCCACGCGCCACGAGGTGGGCGCTCGCGGCCACCGTCGGCGCGCTGCTGGTCCCGGTCACCGCGGTCTGGGCGACGCGGTTCGAGCTGTTCCGACTCGCCGGCGCGGTCGACACCTTCGTGCCGCTGGTCGGCCTCGCGCTCGTGGCCACCAGCCCCTTCCTGGTGCTCGTCTACGCGTTCGCCTTCTGGCAGCTGCCCGACGAGCAGCTGGAGGCGGCGGCCCTCGACGGCGCCGGTCCGCTGCGGCTGTGGTGGTCGATCGGCCTGCCCCAGGCCCGCGCCGCCACGCTCGCCGTGGTCGTCCTCGCGTTCACGTTCCACTGGTCGAACTTCATCGACCCGCTCCTGTACCTCAACCGTCAGTCGCTGTTCACCGCTCCCCTCGGCCTGCGACTGCTCCAGCAGCTCAACCCGACCGACTGGCCGCTGCTGATGGCCGGCGCGGTGCTCACGACGCTCCCGCCGGTGGCCGTGTTCCTGCTCGGGCAGCGGGCGTTCCTCGGCGACGAGGGGCTGCTCGCGACCGCCGGGAGGTGGCGGCGATGAGGAACCGTCTGGCACTCGTCACCGCCGCCGCGGTGCTGCTGGCCGCGTGCGCGGGCGGCCCGTCGGGCTCCGACGGCGGCGGCACCCGGCTCTCGATGATGCTCTTCGGCGGCCCCGAGGAGGTCGCCGGCTACGAGGCGATGCTGGCGGAGTTCGAGGACGCGAACCCGGGCGTGGAGGTGGAGCTCACCCCGGTCGGGAACCAGGACGACCTGCTGGCCAAGCTCGCCACGGGCTTCGCCGGCGGCACCCCTCCGGACGTCTTCCTCGTGAACTTCCGCAAGTTCCGCCAGTTCGCCGACCAGGACGCACTGGCGCCGGTGCAGCCGTACCTCGACGCCTCCGACGAGCTGTCCGCGGAGGACTTCGTGACCCCTCCGCTCGAGGCGTTCCGGGTGGACGGGGAGCTCGTCTGCCAGCCGCAGAACGTGTCCTCGCTCGTCGTCTACTACAACCGCGACCTGTTCGAGGAGCGGGGCGTGGCGCTGCCCACCGAGGGATGGACGTGGGACGACCTCCTCTCCACCGCGGAGGAGCTGACCGGCGACGGGGTCTACGGGCTCGGCACCGAGCCGGCGCTCATCCGCATCGCCCCGTTCGTGTGGTCCAACGGCGGCGAGGTGGTGGACGACCAGGACGCGCCGACCGAGCTCGAGCTCGATGCCGGACCGGCCCGCGAGGCGCTCGACTGGTTCCTGGACCTGTCGCTCGTGCACGGGGTCGTCCCGCCGGACGTCGAGGAGCGGTCGGAGGACGCGGAGTCCCGCTTCATCCGCGGCGGGCTCGGCATGTACCTCAACTCGCGGAAGTCGGTGCCGGACCTCCGCACCATCGACGGGTTCACCTGGGACGTCGCCCCACTCCCGGTCGCGCCGGGGGGCACGCCGGTCACGATGCTGCACTCCGACGCCTACTGCATCTCCGCCGGCACCGGGAACGAGGACGGGGCCTGGCGGCTCGTGGAGTTCGCGATGGGGACGCGCGGGCAGGAGATCCTCGCCGGGTCCGGCCGCACGGTGCCGTCCCGACGCGACGTGCTCACCTCGCCGGCGTTCCTCCGCGAGGACGTGCCGCCGGCGAACGCCGAGGTGTTCGTCTCGAACGCCGAGATCGCGCGCGCGACCCCCAACGTGGCGTCCTGGCACGCGGTCGAGAAGCTGGCGGACGACATCCTCGCGGAGATCTTCTACGGCCGCATCGACCGCGAGGCGGGGATCGAACGGCTCCTCGACGAGACGCGCGCCACGTTCGCGCGGACGGGCTCGACGTGATGCGCGGCCGCGGCGCGTCCGCGCTGCCCCTCCTGGCTCCCTTCGGGATCGGGATCGCGCTGCTGCTCGTCGTCCCCGCGCTCATCACCTTCGGCTACGCGTTCACCGACCACACCGGCTTCGGGACACCGCGCTTCTCCGGCCTCGGCAACCTCCGACGGGCGTTCGAGGATCCGCTCGCCGCAGCCGCACTGCGGGCGTCGGTGCTGTTCGCGCTCCTCGCCGTCCCCATCCGGCTGCTCGTCGCCGTCGGCGCCGGCATCGCGCTCGCGCGCCCACGCCGGGGCGCACGCCTCGGCCGTGTCCTCGTCTACCTGCCGACGGTGATCCCCGACGTCGCGTTGGCGCTGGTGTTCCTGTGGGTGTTCAACCCGCTGTACGGGCCCGTGAACGGCGTCCTCGGGGCGTTCGGCCTGCCCCAGCCGGTGTGGCTCAGCACGGCCTGGGGCGCTCGCTGGGCCATCGTGATCATGATGGCGTTCCCGATCGGGGAGGCGTTCCTCGTCACGCTGGCCGCCCGACGCTCGCTCCCCGCCGAGACCTACGAGGCCGCCGCGGTCGACGGCGCGTCGGCGTGGCAGCAGCTGCGCCACGTGACGCTGCCGCAGCTCGCCCCACTGCTCGTGCTGCTCGCCGTCCGCGACACGATCCTGTCGCTGCAGGTGAACTTCGTCCCGGCGTACGTGCTGACCGACGGCGGCCCCGACGCGGCGACGCTGTTCCTGCCGGTCTACATCTTCGACCAGGCCTTCGAGTTCCTCGGGTTCGGGTACGGCGCGATGCTGACCCTCGTCCTGTTCGTCGTGACGGGGGTGCTGATCACGATCCAGGCGCTCCTCGCCCGCCGCTGGGGCTGGCTCCGCTAGCGGACGAGCGCGTCGAGATCGACCCGACCCGCGCGGCGGCCCGCCGCCTGGAGCGCCTCGAGGTCGCCCGCGGCCTGCGCCTGCTTCAGGGTGGAGAACCCGATGTCGCGGCCGGGGATGGCGACATCCTCCGGGTCGTCGCCCACGACCTGGATGAACACGCCGCGCTCGGGCCCGCCCTTGTGCAGCTGGCCGGTGGAGTGGAGGTAGCGCGGGCCGATCCCCAGCGTCACCGGCACGCCGAGCAGGTCGCGCATCCGCAGCCGGACCGACTCGAGCCGGTCGACGACCTCGCTGCCGGGATCCACGAACGCGGTGATCGCGACGTAGTCGCCCGGCTCGACCTGTCGGAGGAGGTCGGCGGGGCTGACGGGGGCGATGTCCGGCACACCCTCGTCGAGCACGCGCGAGGCGGCCGTCTTCGCGGACTGCACATCGGGCTGGTCGAACGGGTTCACGCCGAGGAGCGCGCCGGCGACCGCGGTCGCGAACTCCCAGCGCACGACCTCGCCGCCGAGGTCGGCGGCGCCGTCGAACGGGATCTCGACCACCGGGTGGCCCGCCTCGGCGAGGGCGTCGATGCCCTCGTTGGTCCCGAGCGACACGAACAGCCGGCGGTTGTCGTACGTGTCCGGGTCGGCCACCGGCTCGCCCACGATCGGGAGGATGCCGACGCCGTGCTTCCCGGTGGACTCGGCCACGAGCTGCTCGATCCAGTCGCCGATGGCCTCCACGGCACGGGGCAGGACGAGCGTCAGCTCCCAGCGTCCGGCCTCGGCGCCGACCCCGAGGACCGCGCCCAGGCGGGCCGGCCCGTTCACGTCGAGGTCGGTGCTGCGGCACGCCTCGAGGACGGCGGTGGCGCCGGCGAGGTGACGCTCGAGGTCGACGCCCAGCAGGGCAGCGGGCACGAGCCCGAAGTAGGACAGCGCCGAGAAGCGGCCGCCGATGTCGGCGGGGTTCTCGAAGACCCGACGGAAGCCGCGCTCCTCGGCCAGGGCGACGAGCTCGCTCCCCGGGTCGGTGATGGCGACGACGTGCCGCCCGGGCTCGTCGACGGCATCGGACAGGAGCGACCAGAACCACTCGAGGTGGCTGCGCGTCTCGATCGTCGTGCCGGACTTCGACGACACGACCAGCAGGGTGGTCGCCGGGGGCAGCTCGGCGCCGGCCCTGGCCACCGCCGCGGGGTCGGTGGAGTCGAGCACCGTGAGTCGTGGGTGTCCCTCGGTCGAGCCGAAGGTGCGGGCGAGCACCTCGGGGTACAGGCTGGAGCCACCCATGCCCACGAGCAGCACGTCGGTGAACCCGTCGGCGACGACCTCGTCGGCGAAGGCCGTCAGCTCGTCGATCCGTCCGGCGAACGCCGTCGGCGCGTCCAGCCAGCCCAGCCGGTCCGCGACCTCGTCGGGCTCCGGCTGCCACACCGTGTGGTCACGCTCCCAGATGCGGGGGACGAGCTCGCGTACCTCCTCGTCCGCGGCGTCGATCGCCCCGGCGATAGATCCCAGCCGTTCGGTCCCCGGTCCGGTGTGCGTCATCGTCCTCTTCTCAGGTCGGGCGTCGTCTCCGGTCGAGCCTAGGGGGCGGGCCGGGCCGAGCGGCCGGACGGTGCCCTGTCCCCCGGACCGAGACCGCGGGACCGCCGCCGCTAGCCTCGGTCCACGACCCCACCCCTGAGCGACACCGGAGCACCCCGTGAGCGACCAGCCGTCGTCCGACCAGCCGCGCCAGCAGCAGATCTCCGTCGTGGTGAGCGACGACGTCAAGTACGGCGACTACGCCAACTTCCTGGTCGTCACCCACTCCCCCCACGAGTTCACCCTCGACTTCTGCCAGCTCCTGCCCTCGGGAGAGCCCAACCGGGTGAACGCGGACGTCGTCCAGCGCATGCGCATCGCCCCCACGATGGTGGCCCGCGTCATCCAGGCGCTGAACACGAACCTGTCCGCCTACGAGGAGAAGTACGGCAACGTCAAGGCCATCGGCTGACGATGACGTACGAGCTCCCCACCGGCCTCCTCCCCGGGGGCCGCCACGAGGCGTGGTCACCCGCGGTCCCCGCCTACCTCGTCGCGGACGTCGACGGCACCCTCGTCGGCCCGAGCGCACGCGCGACCGACGCGGTCGTGGCGGCGGCGTCGCGGGCCCGGGAGGGCGGGCTGGTCGTGGGCTTCGCCACCGGCCGGATGCGCCTCGCCGTGGAGCCGCTGTGGCGCCAGCTGGGCCTCCCGGGGCCGCACGTGCTCCACAACGGCGCCGAGGTGCGGGCGGCCGGGCGCAGCATCGCCACCTGGCCGCTGTCGCCCGCCGGTCTCGCCTCCGTGTTCCGGGTCGCCGCGGAGCTCGGGGCCTACGCCGAGCTCTACACCCCCGACGGCTTCGCCGTGACCGTGCGGGACGAGCGCGCGCGTCCGCACTGGGAGCTGCTGGGTCACGAGCCGTTCGCCGTCGTGCAGGGACCGGCGGAGCTGGGCGACGTGCCCGTGCTCAAGGCCACGTTCGGCCTGTTCGACGGCGCCTCGCCCGACCCGGTCGTCGCGGCGCTCGACCTCGCCGGGGTCCGGGCCGGGCCCGCCGGGTCGCCCGTCACCCCGACCATCACCTACGTCAACGCCACGGACCCGACGGTGGACAAGGGCCGGGCCGTCACGGCCGCGGCCGCCCACCTCGGGGTCGACCTCCGCGCCACGGTGGCGGTCGGCGACGCCCCGAACGACCTGCCCATGTTCGCGGTGGCGGGCACGGCCATCGCGATGGGGCAGGCCGAGCAGGTCGTCAAGGACGCGGCGCACCTGATCGTCCCCGAGGTCGACGCCGACGGGGTCGCCCACGCGATCGACGCCTGCCTCGGCTGGCGCGGCGGGCCCTGAGGACGCACGGTCGGCAGGAGCCGGGTGCCCCCGCGGCGAACACCTGGGCATGAAGCGACTCCTCCCCCTCCTGCTCCTGCTCGCCCTGCCCGGGCTCCTCGGCCTCGCGGGGGCCGAGGAGGGGTGGCTCGACCGTCGCGTGCTCAACATCGCGCACCAGGGCGGCGAGTTCGAGGCACCCTCCGACACGCTCTACGCGCTCAAGACCGCCGCGGAGAAGGGCGCCGACGTCCTCGAGATCGACGTCCACGCGACCGCGCCCGACGAGCACGGCGTGCGCGAGCTGGTCGCCATCCACGACACCACGGTGGACCGGACGACCGACGGGTCCGGCCGGGTCGACGAGCTCACCCTCGACGAGATCCAGTCCCTGGACGCCGCGTACTGGTTCGTCCCCGGTCCCGGCACCTGCAACCCGGACTTCGGCTGCACCCGGCCGGAGGCGGACTACGTGCACCGCGGGATCGCCACCGGCGACGAGCCCCCGCCCGAGGGGTTCGCCCCGGAGGACTTCCGCATCCCGACCGTGCGCGAGATCCTCGAGGAGTTCCCGGACGAGCTCATCAACATCGAGATCAAGCGCACCGCCCCGGACACCGAACCGTACGAGGAGCTCCTCGCCGACCTCCTCGCGGAGTTCGACCGGACCGACGACGTCATCGTCGTCGCGTTCTCCGACCTGGCGGTCGAGCGGTTCAAGCTCCACGCGCCGGACGTGGACACCGCCGTCGCCACCGCACAGGCGGCGGCCTTCAAGCTCTCGGCCGACGGGCCGCTGCCCGGCGCGCCGAACCCGCGGTACGTGGCGCTGCAGGTGCCCGTCACCTTCGAGGGGATCGAGGTCGTCACCGAGGACTTCGTCCGCGACGCCCACGCGAACGGGCTCGCGGTACACGTGTGGACGATCAACGACCGAGCCACCATGGAGTGGCTGATCGCCATCGGCGTCGACGGCATCATGACCGACCGTCCGACCCTGCTCGAGGAGGTCCTCGGCGCGTGCGCCTGGAACCCCGCACGCCCGGTGACCCCGCCTCACTGCAGCTGAGCCCGGACCACGGGCCGCGCCGTCGTCTCGCTGACTAGCCTCGGCGGCGGACCGGAGGAGCCCCGTGGCCGAGGACGCGGACGGGACGACCGCCGCCGGCGGGGACGACGACCACGAGCGGCTCCTGGAGCTCGCCAGCCGGTCCGACCTGACCGCGGCGCTGCAGCTCGCCGACGGGCTCCTGGCCGGTGGCCTCACCGTCGAACGGTTCGTCACGGACATCGTCGCCCCCGTCCAGCGGCGCATCGGGCAGCTGTGGCAGACCAACCGCTGGACGGTGGCCCAGGAACACGCCGCCACGGCCGTGATCGACGCCGTCGTGGGTGTGCTCGACCGGCGGTCCCCGGACCTCCCGGCGCGGACGGGGCGGATCGCCGTCGTGTGCGCGGAGGGCGAGTGGCACGTGCTGGCGACCCGGCTCGTGACGGCGGGCCTGCGCTCGCGGGGCTGGGCCGTGGTGAACCTCGGTGGGTCGATGCCGGCGCCGCACCTCGCGACCGCGGCGCGGCGCGAGGACTGGACGGCCGCGGTGGTCTGCTGCTCCATCTCGATGCACCTGCCCGGGGCGGGGCGCTCCATCCGTGCCGTCCGCGGCGAGGGCGTACCGGTCCTCGCGACCGGCGCGGGCTACGGGCCGGACGAGCGGCGGGCGCGGGCCCTCGGCGCCGACGGCTGGGCCGCCGACCTCGGTGCCGGGGACATCCTGCTGGAGCGCTGGGCCGCCGGTGAGGCACCGGGGCCGGACGCGCCGGCGCCCGAGCCGGAGGCACTGGCGCTCGAGGCCGAGCGGGGCGAGATCGTCGTCGCGGCGACCGACCGGCTCGCGGAGCGGTGGCCGGCGGTCCGCGACTACGACGCGGCGCAGCTGGCCCGCACCCACGAGGACCTGCAGTTCCTCCTGCGGTTCCTGGAGGCCGCGGTGATGACCGGCGACGACCGCGTCATGGTCGAGTACCTCGTGTGGCTCGAGGAGGTGCTGACCAGCCGCGGGCTGCCCGCGTCCGTGGTGGACGAGTCGCTCCGCGCCGTCCAGGCCGCCCTACCGTCGCACCTCCGACGGACGCACGACGTGCTGCTGGGCCTGCTCAGCTAGACCCCAGGGGTCACGCCGATCCCTGGTCGCGGAGCAGGTCGACGACGTGACGGGCGCCCTCCAGGAGCTCGGGGAGCACGAACTCGAGCCGCATCCGGGCCAGGCTCAGTGGGGCGGCGGCCACCAGCACCGGCTCGCCGTACCCGAACGACAGGTCCAGCGGCAGCGTGTCCTCGCCGGCGTCGGCCGCCGACACCGGCCGCCCGCCCAGCGCCGTGACGAGGTCGGTCAGGACGGCGGTGGCCTCCTCGGCGTGGCGCAGCTGCAGCAGGCGCAGCGCCGCGCGGTAGGCCAGCGTCAGCGCGACGCTGTCGACGTCGGGCGTGGGCTCGGCGGCCGGGCGTGCGGGAGCGGCACGGTTCCGGGCGGACGCGGTCGCGATCGCCGGCGCGTCGCCGGCGCGCACGTGTGCGGCCGCGGTGCCGACGGCGAGCCCGTCGTCGACGAGCTCGAGGAGCTGGGCGATCCGTTCGAGGTCCTCGAGGCGGTAGCGCCGGTGTCCGCCGGCCGTCCGCTCGGGCTCGAGCAGCCCGTAGCGCCGTTCCCAGGCCCGCAGGGTCGATTCGCTCACCCCGGCACGCCGGGCGAGCTCACCTATCGAAAGGACACCGCCACCCACCGCTCCACCTGTCGTCGATGCGCGTATATTCTGTACAGATACTGTACATGAACAGTTTCGGTCTCGCGAGCACCGCTCCCCCCGGGGGCCGGTCCCCTCCGCGAGTCGTCCGCGACGCTGAAGGATCCTGGTGACGCTCCCGGCCCCCTCCCCGACATCGACCGCGCCGCGGTACGACACGGACGCCCTGCTCGCCCGCATCGCCACGGGCGACGCGGCCGCCTTCGGCCCGTTCTACGACGCGACCGCCCCGAGCGTGTTCGGCGTGGCCGTGCGGGTCCTGCGGGACCGCCACCTCGCCGAGGACGTGGCCCAGGAGGTGTTCGTCGAGGCGTGGAGGAAGGCCCCGTCGTTCGACGCGGCGCGCGGGTCGGCCACGACGTGGCTGCTCACCATGGCCCACCGGCGTGCCATCGATCGCGTCCGCAGCGTGCAGGCCTCGCGGGACCGCGACCAGCGTCAGGCGGCGCGCACCCTCGAGCGCTGCGCCGACGTCGTGTGGGGCGACGTCGAGACGGGCCTGGACCGTCAGGAGGTCCAGCAGGCGTTCCGTCGCCTGTCGCGTCTGCAGCGTGAGGCGATCCACCTCACCTACTACCAGGGCCTGACCTACCGCGAGGCCGCCGAGCAGCTGGGGCGGCCGCTCGGGACGGTGAAGAGCCGCATCCGCGACGGCCTCCGCGGCCTCGGCGAGGAGCTGCTCGCCGCCGACCGCGCCGTCGGCTGAGACCGCTACGACCCGGCCTGGAAGCGGTCGAGGCTCCGCGCCGCCGTTCGCTGCACCTTGCCGCGGACGACCGGCGACCAGCCGAGGAGCAGACCGGGCGCGCCGAGCGCCTGGCGCGACCACCGCCAGAAGCCGAAGCGGTCGACGTGCAGGGCGATGCGGTCGTCCTCGAGACGGAACGTCGCGTCGATGACGTTGTGGACCCGTCGCCCCGTCGAGAACGTGTACCGGGCCTCCCAGTGGGCGCTGCCGGTCACTCCGTCGGACGTGATCCCGGACGCCTCGACCTCGAGGTCGGACCCGCCGGCGAGCAGCATCTTCCACATCGCGCCGATGCGGTCGGCCCCGCGGAGCTCGAAGACGGGGTCCCGGAACGTGGCCCCGGGCGCGTAGCAGTCCTGCATGCCGTCACCGTCGCCGGCGCGGAACGCGTCGTAGAGCCGCTGCACGGCGTGGGGCCCGCTCTGCGTGACCATCGCCTGCTCCTCCCGCTCGGTCGGAGGCTACGCCTCGGCAGGGGTCGGCGGACCGTCGTAGGGTCGGCGGACACCGGAGGAGGGAGACGACCATGACCGGGACGATCACGCCGCAGCAGTTCCACGACGCCGACGGGGTCGAGGACTGGCGCGTGCTGCTGCGGTCCGCGTGCACGCGCTTCGACACCGGGTCGTTCGCGGCCGGTCTCGAGCTCGTGAACGCCATCGGCGGACTGGCCGAGGAGGCGAACCACCACCCCGACGTCGACCTGCGCTACGGCAGCGTCACGGTGCGGCTGACCTCGCACGACGTCGGGCAGCTGTCGTCCCGCGACGCCGACCTCGCCCGGCGGATCTCGGAGGCCGCGCGCGAGCGTGGCGTCGCGGCCGATCCCGGCGCGGTGTCGCTGACGGAGGTGGCGGTCGACGCGCTCGACATCGCGGCCGTGCGCCCGTTCTGGCTGGCCGTGCTGGGCTACGGGGAGAGCGACGCCGGGGACCTCGAGGACCCCGCAGGACACGGTCCGACGGTCTGGTTCCAGGAGATGGACGCGCCCCGCCCGGGACGCAACCGCATCCACATCGACGTGGCCGTCCCGCACGACCGGGCCGACGCGAGGGTCGCCGCGGCGGTCGAGGCCGGCGGCCGCGTCGTCCGGGACCGGTCGCCGGCGTGGGTGACGCTCGCCGACCCGGAGGGCAACGAGGCCTGCATCTCGACCTGGCAGGGACGGGACTGAGCGACCCGCGGCGAACCTCCGACGGACGCCGGACGGCCCAACTACGGTGCGCGCATGCTGGACTTCATCCTCGGGGGGCAGTCGATGACCGCGTTCCTCGTCATCGGGGCGGTGGGGCTCGCCCTGCTGCTGCTCTCGCTCGTCCTCGGTGAGGTCTTCGAGGGCCTCCTGGGCGGCTTCGAGCTCGACACCGGCGGCGGCGTCTTCTCGGGCCCCGTGCTGGGCGCGTTCCTGGCGTCGTTCGGCTTCGGCGCCGCGCTGATCATGTACGGGACGGACGTCGGCGTCGGGCTGGGCGCACTCGGTGGGCTCGCCAGCGGCCTCGCCGTCGGCGGCCTCGCCCTGCTGATGATGCGGACGCTGGTCAACATGCCGACCGACGAGACCGTGACCACCCAGGGGCTCGAGGGTTCGCCGGGCATCGTGATCACCACGATCCCCGACGAGGGCTACGGCGAGGTGACGCTGCGCCACCACGGCGAGCAGCGCAAGTACAACGCCCGGGCGACGGAACGGATCGCGGCGGGCTCGCAGGTGCGCGTCGTGGCCGTCCTGTCGACCTCGGCCGTGATGGTCGAGCCGGCGACGGCCACGACCGACTAAGGGGCTGTCCCGATGCTCGACTTCATCTTCTCGTCGCCGCTGGTGCTGGGGATCATCGGCGCGGTCACGCTGCTGATCCTCGTCGCGTACCTGATCGTCTCGCGGATCAAGGTGGCCGGGCCGAACGAGGCCTACATCATCACCGGCCGCAAGGGCTCGCCGGTGAAGAACCCCGAGACCGGCGAGGTCTCCCACGACATGAGCGGCCAGAAGGTCGTCATGGGCGCGAGCGTGTTCGTGCTGCCGTTCGTGCAGCGCCTCCACGTGATGGACCTGTCGAGCCGCCGCATCTCGGTCTCGATCCGCGGGGCGGTGTCGAGCCAGGGCATCAAGTGCGACCTCGACGGCGTCGCGGTCGTGAAGGTCGGCGGCAACGAGGACGCCATCCGCGCCGCGTCGCAGCGCTTCCTCACCCAGCAGAAGGAGGTCGACACCTTCACCACCGAGGTGCTCGCCGGCTCGCTGCGCGCCATCGTCGGTCGGCTGACGATCGAGGAGATCATCAAGGACCGCGCGACGTTCGCGTCGGCGGTCGCCGAGGAGGCCGAGACCTCGCTCACCAACCAGGGGCTGACGCTCGACACCTTCCAGCTCCAGGACATCCAGGCCGAGGGCGAGTACCTCACCGACCTCGGCCGCCCCGAGGCGGCCCGGGTCGAGCAGACCGCCAAGATCGCCGAGGCCCGCGCCAACCAGGCCGCCGAGGAGGAGCGCCTCCGTGCCGAGGAGGCCGTCGCGGTCCAGCAGCGCCAGCTCGAGCTCAAGAAGGCCGAGATCAAGGCGGAGACCGACGAGGCCCAGGCCCAGGCGGCCGCCGCCGGACCGCTCCGCGAGGCGGCCCGCAGCCGCGAGGTCATCCAGGAGCAGGAGCTCGTCGCCGAGCGCGAGGCGGCGCTGCGCGACCGCCAGCTCGACGCCGAGGTCCGCAAGCCCGCCGACGCCGAGCGCTACCGCATCGAGCAGGAGGCCGAGGCGCGCAAGAACTCGGCCATCTTCGATGCCGAGGCCGAGAAGGCCCGCCGTGCGCGCATGGCCGAGGCCGTCGAGCTCGAGGGCCGCGCGGAGGCCGAGGCCATCCTCGCCAAGGGCGAGGCCGAGGCCGAGGCCCGCCGCAAGAACGCCGACGCCTTCTCGCTCTACGGCGAGGCGGCGACGCTCGACCTCATCGCCGCCGTCCTCCCCGAGCTGGTGCGGGCCGCCAGCGAACCGCTGAGCGCGGTCGACCGCCTGACGGTCATCTCGACCGACGGGGCGTCCCAGCTCGCGAAGACGGTGTCGAGCAACGTCGAGCAGGGCATCCAGATCGGCTCGGACCTCACCGGCATCGACCTCCGGGCGCTCCTGTCCCGGCTCGGCGCCCGCGAGGACACGCCGGAGCCGGCCACGACCGCCGCCGAGGACGCCTGACCCGGGCGCAGGAACTTAGCCCCCCCTGGTTCATCGATATGCCAAGGAAGCGGGTGCCAAGTTCCGTGGGCGCGGTCAGTCGCGGCCGGGGACCGAGTAGTTCGGTGCCTCGTGCACGACGTCGAGGTCGTGGACGTGCGACTCGCGCGAGCCGGCGGCGGTCTGCTTCACGAACACGGCACGCTCGGCGAGCGACGGGAGGTCGCGGGCGCCGATCAGGCCCATGCCGGCGCGGAGGCCGCCGACGAGCTGGTCGGTGACCTCGCCGACCGAGCCGCGGTACGGCAGGAGGCCGGAGACGCCCTCGGGCACGAGCTTCGACGGCTCGTCGCCCTCCTGGAAGTAGCGGTCCGCCGACCCGGCGCGCATCGCGTCGATGGAGCCCATCCCCCGGTACTCCTTGTACCGACGGCCGCCCACGAGGACGAGCTCGCCCGGGGACTCGTCCGTGCCGGCGAGGAGGTTGCCGACCATCACCGCCGTCGCGCCGCCGGCGAGCGCCTTCACGACGTCGCCCGAGTAGCGGATGCCGCCGTCGGCGATGCTCGCGACGCCGAGCTCGGCGGCGACCTCGGCGCAGTCCATCACGGCGGTCAGCTGCGGCATCCCGACACCGGTCACGATCCGGGTGGTGCAGATCGACCCGGGTCCGACGCCGACCTTGACGATGTCCGCGCCGTGGTCGACGCACGCCCGCACCGCGTCGCCGGTCGCGACGTTGCCGACCGCCAGCGGGACGTCGGGGAAGAGGTCCTTGAGCTTGGCCGCGAACTCGAGGATGCCCGCGGCGTGGCCGTGGGACGAGTCGATCGAGAGCATGTCGACCCCGGCGGCGACCAACGCCGCGGCGCGGTCCTGGCCCTCGGCGCCGACCCC
Organism: Actinomycetota bacterium; assembly: GCA_019348135.1. GTDB lineage: Bacteria > Actinomycetota > Nitriliruptoria > Nitriliruptorales > Nitriliruptoraceae > JAHWJY01. Next base: position 14,250 of record JAHWJY010000011.1, on the reverse strand, counting down.
GACGGCGGCCGCCACGAGCAGGCGACCACGCCCGTCCTTGGCGGAGTTCGGGTAGCGCCGGACCTTCTCGACGTCCTTGAACGTGAACATCCCGACCAGCTCGGTCCCGTCCACGATCGGCAGCTTCTCGACGCGGTGGTCCTGCATGAGATCGCGGGCCTGCTCGAGCGTGGTGCCGGGCCCGGACGTGACCAACCCCTCGGAGGTCATGAAGTCCCGGACGGGCCGGTCGCGCTCGGCGTCGAGGCGGAGGTCGCGGTTGGTGACGATGCCGACGAGGTTCCGGGCCGCGTCGACGACCGGGAACCCGCTCACGCGGTACTTCGCCATGAGGTCGAACGCGGTGCCCACGCGGTCGTCGGCGCCGAGGGTCACCGGGTCGGAGATGAACCCCGACTCCGAGCGCTTCACGGCCTCCACCATGCCGGCCTGGCGCTCGATCGAGGCGTTCTTGTGCACGACCCCGATGCCGCCCTGACGCGCGATGGCGATCGCCATCTCGGCCTCGGTCACCTTGTCCATGGCCGCGGAGACCAGCGGCAGGCGCAGCTCGAGGCGTTCGTGCAGGCGGGTGGAGGTGTCGACGTCGCGCGGGAGCACCGAGGACGACTGGGGCACCAGGAGGACGTCGTCGTACGAGAGGGCCTCACGGATCTCGGGCATCGCCATCCTCGTTCCCGTTGCGTGGCGCCGGCGTCAGGTCACGACGCCAGCGCGCCGACCTTCTCGAGCGCGTGCTTGTAGTCGTCCTGGTCGCGGGCGTCCGGCAGCCCGTGGACGACCTTGTAGGTCACCGTGCCGTCCCGGTCGATGATGAAGGTGCCGCGCACAGCACACCCCAGCTGGTCGTTGAACACCCCGTACGTCCGCGCGACCTCCCCGTGGGGCCAGAAGTCCGCCAGGAGGGGGAACTGGTAGCCCTGCTGCTCGGCCCACACCCGGTGGGCGAACGGCGAGTCCACCGACACGGCGAGGGTCTGCACGTCGTCGTTCTGGAACACGTCGATCTCGTCGCGGATCGAGCACAGCTCGCCCTCGCAGACCCCCGTGAACGTGAACGGGTAGAAGACGAGCACGACGGCCTTCTTGCCGCGGTAGTCCGACAGGCGGACGGGCTGGCCGGTCTGGTCCTTGAGCTCGAAGTCCGGGGCGGCGTCACCGACCTCGACGGTCATCTGCGGGGCTCCTCGGGGGACGGACGGGTCGCTCGCACGACGAGCGTAGGACGGCAGGGTACGGCCCGGCGAGCCGCACCCCACGTCACGTGCGCCGGCGCAGGCCGCTGCGACCGTCCAGGAAGGTCTGCAGCGCGTCGAGGTCCGCGCCGATGGGCAGGAGGACGCCGAAGGCACGCGTCCGCCACGGATCGCCCTGCGGGCTCGGCTCGCGGACGTGCAGCTCGAGGACCGGTTCACCGACGACGCGCACCACCCGGGCGACCTGGACCGGGTCCCAGTCGACGGCCACCGGCACGTGGTACATCCGTCCACGCACCCCACGGGCGTCGAACACGAGCGTCGTCGTCGCCGGCGAGGCGACGGGGATGACGAAGTACAGCGCGACGGCCATCGCCACGGCCACCGCGATCCACTCGATGACCCCGCCGCCGGACGCGATGGCGAGCACCAGCGTCAGGGCCACGAGCAGGAGGGACCAGCCGGCCCACCAGCGAGCCCGCACCGGATCGGGTCCCAGCACGAGGACCCCGTCGGTCCCGGCATCGGGGACGTCAGGAGACACGGTCGGCCGGTGGCGTCCCGACGTGGTCGCCGTCCGGTCGGACCACGACCCCGTGGAGGTGGCACGCCACGCGCCGGCCGGCGACGTCCTGCTGACCGGGCTCCGGGCCCCAGCGGAACCGCACGACCACGTCCGAGCCGTCCTCCTCGACCGTGTCGATCCCGCTCGCGACCGCGGCGGGCAGCTGCGGCCCCACGTCCTCGAGCCAGCTGCGCAGCGCGCCGGCGTCGGCCGCGGGGAAGCGGATCTCGTCGCGGCCGACCGCGGCCTTCTGGAGATCACCCACCAGCGCCAGCTCGCGCTCGAAGACGTCCTCGCCGACGCTGGTCCAGCGTTCCTCGATGGCGTCGACGAGGTCGCGCCCCTCCCATCCGCACGGCTCGAACGCCGCCGGGCAGCGCGGGTGGAAGCGGCACCCGGCGGGCGGCTCGACGGCGTCCGGGATCTCCCCGCGCGGCAGCTGTCGGTCGCGACCCTTGCGGCTCGGGTCCGGCAGCGGGATCGCGTCCAGCAGCGCCCGCGTGTACGGGTGCTGGGGGTCGTCGTAGATCCCCTCGGCGTCGCCCCACTCGACCATCTGCCCGAGGTACATGATCGCCATGCGGTCGCACACGAACTTGCCGGACGAGAGGTCGTGGGTGATGTAGAGGTAGGTCAGCCCCAGCTCGTCCTTGAGATCCATCATGAGCTCGAGGACCTTGGCCCGGATCGACATGTCGAGCGCCGCGACGGGCTCGTCGGCGACGACCAGGTCCGGCTCGGTGACGAGCGCCCGGGCGATCACGACGCGCTGCTTCTGACCGCCGGAGAGGTCCTCGGGGTACTGGTCCAGGAAGCGCTCGGCCGGCGCGAGCCCGCAGCGTTCCAGCATCTCGGCGACCTTGGCGCGCGTGGCGGCCCGGTCGCTCGTGATCCCGTGGATGCGCAGCGGGTGCCCGACGCCCTGGGCGATCGTCATGGCGGGGTTCAGCGACGCGTTCGGGTCCTGGAAGATCATCGACAGCCGCCGGCGCAGCGGTCGGAAGCGCTTCTCGTCGAGGGTCGCGAGGTCGTGGTCGCCGTACCGGATCGATCCCGACGTCGCGGGAGCGAGCCCGAGGATCGTGCGTCCGAGCGTGGTCTTGCCGGAGCCGGACTCGCCGACCAGCCCGAAGATCTCGCCCCGTCGCACGTCGAAGGTCACCCCGTCGACCGCCCGGACGACGTCGCCGCCGCCGGACAGCACGCCACCACCGACGTTGAAGTGGGTGTGCAGGTCTCGGACGTCGAGCAGGACGTCGCCGGACGGCTCGCGGGGCGTGGGCTGCGCCGTCATCGTGTCTCCCCCTGGTGGGGCTGTGCGGCCGCGCGCTCGGGCGGCACGACCGTGCGTGGGCTGCCCGCGTCCGCACCGGGGTAGAGCAGGCACGCGGCGTGCTGGCCGGGGTTCGTCTCGGCCAGGACCGGGTCGACCGTCGGACAGGCGTCGAACCGCTCGGGACACCGGGGCGTGAACCGGCAGCCCCGCGGTGGGGAGACCAGGTCCGGCGGCGAACCCTCGATCGACGACAGCTCGGTCGTGTCGATCGAGATCACCGATCGCAGCAGGCCCTGGGTGTACGGGTGCTTGGGGTCGTCGAAGACCTGCGCCACGGAGCCGGTCTCGACGATCCGTCCGGCGTACATGACCGCGACCCGGTCACAGGTCTCGGCGACCGTGCCCAGGTTGTGGGTGATGAGGATGAGCCCGACGTTCTCGTCCGACCGGAGGCGGTCGAGGAGGTCGAGGATCTGGGCCTCGACGATGACGTCGAGGGCCGTGGTCGGCTCGTCGGCGACGATCACCTTGGGCTTCAGGACGATGCCGAGGGCGATCATGATCCGCTGGCGCATCCCGCCCGAGAACTCGTGCGGGTAGTTGCGCGCCCGGGTCGGGGGGATGCCCATCTGGGCCAGCGCCTCGCGGCCCATGTGCTCGGCGTCGTCCTTGCTGACGTCGGGGCGGTGGGCACGGATGGCCTCGACGAAGTGCTCCGAGACCCGCATCAACGGGTCGAGCCGGGTCATCGGCTCCTGGAAGACGAGCGCCAGGTCCTCGCCGCGTGCACGACGCAGGCGTGCCGCGTCGACGCCGATCAGCTCCTCGCCGGCGAGCTTGACGCTGCCGCCGATGTCGCCCCCGGGCGGCATGAGCTGCAGCAGGCCGCGCCCCATCGACGACTTGCCGCACCCGGACTCCCCCACCACCCCGAGGCTCTCGCCGGGGTAGAGGTCGAACGAGATGCGGTCGACCGCGTGCAGCGAGCCGGCGGGGGTGCCGTAGGCGACGGAGAGGTCACGCACCTCGAGGACGGGCGCGGCCGCGCCGCTGCCGCGGGGTCCGGGGGCGGGGGCGGTGGAGGCGCTCACGCGTTCTCTCGCTTCGCGGTCTGGGACATCTGTCGCTCGACCTCGGCCTCCGCCTCGGGCGTCGGCTCGCCCCGCTTCGGGACCTTGCCCTTGAACCCCTTGACGCGCAGGAGCGGGTTCACGATGTCGTTCAGCCCCTCCCCCACCAGGGTCAGGCCGGTCACGAGCAGCATGATGGCGAGGCCCGGCCAGAACGCCGTCCACCAGAACCCCGAGACGACGTCCGACAGGGCGCGGGAGACGTCGAGGCCCCACTCGGCCTGCGGGAAGGGCACGCCGTAGCCGAGGAAGCCGAGCCCGGCCAGCGTCAGCACGGCGTCGGCGGCGTTCAGGGTGAAGATGACCGGCACGCTCTGGACGACGTTGAAGAACACGTACCGGCCGATGATCGTCCGCGGGGGGGCGCCCATGGAGCGCGCGGCCTCGACGAACGGCTCCTCCTTCACCGACAGCGTGTGGTTGCGGATCACGCGGAAGTACTGCGGGACGTAGACCACCCCGACGGCGATAGCGGCCGAGGCGAGCCCCGGCGCGAAGTACTGCTTGAGCACGAACGCCACGATGATCGCCAGCAGCAGCCCCGGGATGACGTAGATCGCGTCCATCAACGTGACGAGGACGCGGTCGAGCTTGCCGCCCCGGTAGCCCGAGTAGAGCCCCAGCGGGACCCCGATGCCCATCGCGAGCGCCGTCGACATGAGCACGATCGAGAACGCCACCCGCGCGCCGTGGACGACCCGGGAGAAGACGTCGAGCCGCGCCGACGTGGTCCCGAACGGGAAGCCGGCGCCGGGCTCGGCCCGACGCGGGATCTGCTCGCACTCCGCCCCGCGGCCGCAGGCCTCACCGCCGGGGCCGGTCTCGTCGGTGGTGCCGACGACGTACTGGTACTGGCTCTCGCCGTAGGGGGCGACGACGTCGGGGAACAGCGCGAGGAACCCGAAGCCGGACGTGATGAGCAGCCCGGCGATGACGAGCCAGCGTGCCATGGGGTTGGCCCGACGCCACGGCTTGATGGCGTGGTCGAAGCGTCGACGTAGCGAGCTGCGCTCGTCCACGGGGGCACCCGTGCCGACGTCCGGTGCGGTCGCCGTCGGCATCAGTACCTCACCCGTGGGTCGACGAGTCCGTTGATGATGTCGATCAGCAGGCTCACGGCGACGACGAGGATCGCGAAGAACGTGACGATCCCCTGGACGGCGGCGTAGTCGCGGGTGTTGATGTACTCGACGAGGGCCTGGCCGAGCCCGGGCCACGAGAACGTCGTCTCGGTGAGGATGGCGCCGCCGAGCAGGAGGGCGAACTGCAGCCCCATGATCGTGACCACCGGCACGAGCGCGTTGCGGAAGGCGTGGCGGAACACGACCTTGCGCTCGGGGATGCCCCGTGCCATGGCGGCCTCGACGTAGTCCGACCGCAGGGTCTGGAGCATGTTGACGCGGACCATGCGTATGAACACGCCGCTGATCACGAGGCCGAGGGTCATGCCGGGCAGCACGAGGTGTTCGAGGGCGTTCCAGAACAGCTGGCTGTTGCCGGTGAGGATGCCGTCGAGCAGGTAGAAGCCGGTGGGATCGTCGAACGTGATCCGCGCGCTCACCCGGTTGCCGGTCGGGAACAGCCCCCACCGGTTGGCGAAGAGCAGCTGCGCGAGGATGCCGAGCCAGAACACCGGCGCCGCGTAGATGAGGATCCCGAACAACCGCCCCCCGACGTCGAACAGCCCGTCGCGGTGCCGCGCCCCGAGCGCGCCCACGATGATGCCGACGAGGACGGCGACGATCATGGCGAACATCGTGAGCTCGAACGTCGCCGGGAAGAGGTCGGCGACGATCTGGGTCACCGAGCGTGGGTCGGTGATGGGCGTGCCGAGATCGCCCTGGACGACGTTGCCGAGGTAGCGCCCGTACTGGACGAGCAACGGATCGTTGAGGCCGGCCGCCTCACGCCGGATGTCGAGCTGCTCGGCCGAGACGCGGTCCCCCAGCGCGGCCGCCACCGGGTCGCCGGGCGCGACCCGCAGGAGGATGAAGAGCATCGTGAGGAGCAGGAACAGGAACACCGGTGCGAACGCCAGGCGTCCCAGGATGTAGGAGCGCAGCGAACCGGAGGATGGCGCGGCCACGGGAGCTCCTCGACGACGGGAGAGCGGGCCGGAGGGTAGCGGTCGCGCCCTCTCGCCCGGAGGGCCGGTACGGACGGGAGGAACGGAAGCGGCCGGGCCCAGGTGGGCCCGGCCGCGTCCAGCTCGTGCAGGTCAGCCGCGCGAGATCATGTACCAGCGCGACTGGATGGCGATGTCGATGGAGTGCTCGACACCCGAGAGGTCGTCGGCGTAGTACGCCTGCGACGACTCCTCGTAGAGCGGGATGAACGGCATGTCCTCGGCCGCGAGCTGCTGGATCTCGTCGAAGATCCCCTCACGCGCGTCGAGGTCGGTCGTCTGCTGCTCCTCCTCGATCAGCGAGTCCATCTCGTCCGACCCGTAGAACCCGATGAACGTCCGCTCCGAGTGGTAGAACGGCTCGATGTAGTCGTCCGGGTCGATGTAGTCGGGGTACCACCCGAGCAGGTACGCGGCGTAGGTGCCGTTGCTCAGGTTCGCCGAGTACTCCGCCGCCCAGTCGGCCTCGCGGGTCGTGACGTTGAACACGCCCGACTCGGTCAGCGACCGTGCGATGGTCTCGGCGACCTCGGGCTCGGTGTCGCCGTACTTGTTCAGCGGGTACCACAGCTCGATGTCGATCGGACCCTCGAGGTCCTCGGAGATGTCGGACATGTAGTCCTTCGACGCCGGGTAGCCCGGGGGGATCATCGAGAAGATCGGCTGGCCGGCGCCCTCGAAGACCTCGTCCACGATGCGCTGCCGGTCGATGTGCTGCGACATCGCCCGACGCACGGCCGGGTCGTCGAACGGCGCCTGGGTGACGTCGAGCACGATGTAGCGGATGCGACCACCGTCGCCCTGCTCGACCGTGATGCCGTCCTCACCCTCGAGGGCGGACCGCTCGGCCGGACCGAGGTCGTTGATGTTGAGGTCGATCTCGCCGTTGCGCAGCGCGTTCGACATCTGCGCCGACGACTCGAAGAACTGGATCTTCACGGTCGGGATGGCCGGCGCCTCGCCCCAGTAGCCGTCCCACGCCTCGAGCGTGGCACCGCGGTCCGGGCTGTAGTCGGTCATCTCGTACGGCCCCGAGCCGACGATGGTCTCGCCCTGGATGAACTCGCCCGCCTCCTCGGCGGTGGGCTCCTCGAGCGCCGCGTCGGGTGCCGTGTAGACGTCGGAGTCGCTCGGCAGGATGGTCGCGACCGTGTAGGCCAGACGGGACAGGAACGTCACGTTCGGCTCGGCGATCGTGATCTCGACGGTGCGCTCGTCCGGCGTCTCGATGGACTCGATCCCGGCGATCAGGAACGAGGCACCGTCGGGGTGGTTGATGTTGAGCGAGCGCTCGAGCGACCACTTGACGTCCTCGGACGTGAGGTCCGAGCCGTCCTGGAAGGTCACGCCCTCGCGCAGCGTGAACGTGTAGGTGAGGCCGTCGTCGGAGATCTCGTAGGACTCCGCGACGCCCTCGACCGCGTCGCCCGTGCCGGGCTCGAGGTCGATCAGGCGGTCCGTCGTGTTGAACAGGAGGTCGGACGCGAACTTCTCGTAGACCTCGGCGGGGTCGATCGTGGACGGCTTCTCGGTGGTGCCGACGACGAGCACGCCGTCGTCACCGGCCGCGCCCTCGGTCGATCCGGTGTCGTCGCCGGTCGCGCCGGTCTCGGTCTCGTTGTCGGATCCCCCGCCGCCGCACGCACCCGCAACCAGCGAGAGCGCGAAGACAGCGGCGACCCAACGCATGCGTCGGATGCGCATCGGTGCTCCTCGTGTCGATGTCCACTACTGACGTAGTAGGACGACCGTAGGCGGCCCGGCCGGTCGCTGCAGCCAAGATGCGCGCTGTCAGCCCGTCTCGCGTTCGAGCGCGACGAGGGCGGGGCGGTCGGCCAGGGCGTGCTCGTCGCGCAGCTCGTCGACCTTGTCGAGCTGGCGCTCGAGCTGGCGCCGGCGGGTCGTGACGAGCCCGTCGTACTCCTTGCGCGCGGCGTCGAGGCGGTCGCCGACCTTGTCCATCTGCCCGGCGAACAGGTCCCACTGCTTGCGGAAGCTCCCGAGCAGCTCGAGGATCTCGCCGCTGGTGCGCTCGAGCGCGAAGTTGTCGACCGCGGTGCGGATGACCGACAGGACGCTGAACAGCGTCAGCGGCGAGCACAGGACGACGCGGTGCTCGAGCGCGAGGTCGAGGAGGCCGTTGTCGCGCTCGTGCACGAACGCGTAGACGTGCTCGTTCGGGATGAACAGCAGCACGTGGTCGAGCGTGCCGGCGGAGGGGTCGATGTAGTCCCGGGTCGTGAGCTCCTTGACGCGCGCACGGACGTCGCGGAGGAACGCCTTGCCGTGCAGCTCGCGCGCGGCGTCGTCGCCGGCGTCGAGGTAGCGCAGGTAGTTGTCGAGCGGGAACTTCACGTCCATGTGCACGCAGCGGTCGTCGGGCAGGAGGAAGGTGAAGTCGGGCCGCCCCGCGGCGGTGGCGGCCTGGCGGCGGTAGTTCATCCCCTCGACGAACCCGGCGGCGCGCAGGACGTCGTCGGCCATCCGCTCGCCCCACTGGCCGCGGGACGACGAGCTCGACAGCGCCTGGCGGAGGGTCTGGGTCACCTTGGCGAGCTCGGCGGTCGTCGTGCCGGTGTGGGCGAGCTGCTCGGACAGCTCGCCGAGGCTCCGGGCGCGCTGCGACTCCAGCTCGCGGACGAGCGCGGTCATCCGCTGCAGCTCGGTGTGCATGCCGTCGATGCGTTGGTCCATCAGCTCGTTGCGCTGGTCGAGGGCCGTCACGCCGGCCGCGGACGCCGATCCCAGCTGTTCCCGCGCGATCGACACGACGGTCTCGATCGTGGCGCTGAGCGAGCTGTCGCGCTGGGCCTCGAGCTCACGGCGGAGGTCACCGACCAGCGCCTGCGTGCCCGCGCGCTGCTGGCGCTGGACCACGAGCGCGACCACGAGCCCCACGACCACGGCCCCGAGCAACCCGAGCACGGCTTCCACGCTGTCCCTCCCATATCGGACAGCAGGACCGTACGGCGCGGGTGTGACACGAGGTGGGAGGCGACGCGGCTACAGGTTGGGGATGACCTGTTCGGCCACGAGCTCGACGGTCTCGAGGTCGGTGTGGTCGAGGTGCTGCAGCATCACGCGCGACACGCCGAGGTCGCCCAGCCGGCCGATCTGGTCCAGGACCTGTGACGGCGTCCCGGCGAGCCACGTGCCCGCCCGCTCCTCGAGGAACGTGGGCACGTCGGTGCCGTCACGGCCGAGCCGGCCGAGGATCGTCGCGGCACGCGCCTCGACCTCGGCACGGGTCTCGCCGACCACGAGCGGCACCATCATCGACAGCGGCAGGTCCGCGGGGTCGCGCTCGACCGCCTCGCAGGCACGGTCGAGGTTGGCCCGGCGCTCCCGGACGCCCTCGTGGTCCGTGGGCACGCTGTTGTACTCGGCGGCGTAGCGGGCGGCGAGCGCCGAGGCGCGTGGGCCGGCGCTGCCTCCCAGCAGCAGCGTCGGTGGCGACTGCACCGGCCGGGGACGTGCGGTGACCCCGTCGAGCGAGTAGTGGTCGCCGGCGAAGCTCAGCTCGTCCTCGGACCAGCTGCGGGACACGATCTCGACCTGCTCCTCCAGCCGGTCGAACCGCTCACCGACCTCCGGGAAGGCGAAGCCGTAGGCCGCGTGCTCGCGCTCGTTCCAGCCGGCGCCCATGCCGAGCTCGACCCGTCCACCGGAGATGTGGTCCACGGTGGCGACGATCTTGGCGAGCTGGGAGGGGTGGCGGAAGGTCACCGGCGAGACGAGCGTGCCGAGGCGCACCTGATCGGTCACGGCGGCCAGCCCGGCGAGCACGGTCCAGGCGTCGGTCGCGTCCCGCTCGTGCTCGAAGCCCATGAGCGACAGGTAGTGGTCCGAGCGGAAGAGCGCGTCGTAGCCGGTGCCGTCCACCGCCTCGGCCAGCGCGGTCCAGTCCTTCCAGGAGACGTCCTCCTGGCCCTCGATCATCAAGGCGATCCGCACGGGTGCTCCTCGCTCCGCCCGGTCGGGCTACTCGGCGTCGTCGTCGGAGGTCCGGATCCCGGGCTCGCGGGGAGCCGGCTGGACGGACGTGGACGGGAACTCGGCCAGCGGACCGAGGTCGTGGACGTCCCAGTCGCCGTGCGTCAGGTCGGTCTGGAGGTACAGCGCCGTCAGCTCGGCCACCTGCCGGATGGCGTCGAGGTGGGTGCGCTCGTGGCCGTGGGTGGCGTCGGTCCCGAACCCGATCAGGGCGGCACGCATCTCGGCGCCGGCCTCGAGCGCCGACGCGACGTCCGACCGGTAGTGGGTGAACACGTCGCGGTTGGCCTCGATGCCGTGGTCGCCGGCGAGCTTCAGCAGCTTGCGCGTCAGGTGGTAGTCGAACGGCCCGTGGAGGTCCTGCATCGCGATCGTGACACCCGTCTCGGTCGAGTGCTGGACCGGGGCGACGATGGCGCTGTCGATCGAGACCATCTCGGCCACACCGGTCTGCAGCCCGTGGCTCGCCCCGTGCCCGACCTCCTCGGAGATCGTGATCAGCAGGCGCGCCGGCACCGTCAGCTCGACGTCGTGCTCGCGCAGGGCCTTCACCGCCGCCAACGCCGCGGCGACCCCCGCCTTGTCGTCGAGGTGGCGCGACTTCACGAACCCGGAGGCCGTGACCTCGGGGAGCGCCGTCAGCGCGACGAAGTCCCCCTGGGAGACCCCGAGCGCCCGCACGTCGTCGTCGGTCGCGACCTGTTCGTCGAGGCGCAGCTCGACGTGGTCCCATCCCACCCCCTGGGTGTCCACCTCGTCGGCGTAGGCGTGCCCCGACGCGAGCAGCGGGAGGATGGTGCCGGAGTACCGCTCGGGGCCGTCGGTGAAGACCGTGACGCGCGCACCCTCGCTGAACCGTGCCGAGTGCGTCCCGATCGGCACGACCCGCAGCCGGCCGTTCGCCTTGATGGAGTGGACCATCACCCCGATCGTGTCCGTGTGCACGACCACCGCGCGCTCGGGGACGTCACGCGTGCCCTCGAGGTGGGCGAACATGGCCCCGCGTCGCGTCAGCGCGAACGGCAGCCCCAGGTCCTCCAGCACCTCGCCGACGTACTGCATGATCTCGTCGGTGCGGCCCGTGGGGCTCGGGATCCGCAGCATGTCGAGCATGACACGCTGCAGCCAGTCCAGGTCGATGTCGAGCTTCTTGGCATCCATCCTGGAACCGTAGCGAGCCGACCGCGGGTGCCGCGCCGCCCTCCCGTCGGTAGCGGGCGGTGGCGGGCCTCACACGAGATGGTCCTCGCCGCGGCCCGTCTGTCCGGGGTCCCAGCCGCGCGGCAGCGCGCGGGTCCCCGGGAAGAGCAGGTCCACGAACCGTGCCGCGGTCGGTTGCGGCTCGTGGTTCGCGAGCCCCGGGCGCTCGTTCGCCTCGATGATCACGTAGTCGTCCCCCGTGACGTCGGGGACGAGCAGGTCGAGTCCCACGACGGGGATGTCGAGCGCCTGGCTGGCACGCCGGGCCGCCTCGGCCAGGGTCGGGGAGAGGTCGTCGGTGACGTCGTGGATCGTCCCCCCGGTGTGGAGGTTCGCGGTGCGCCGCACGTCGAGCTCCACCCCCTCGTCGAGGACGTCGTCCAGCTCGAAGCCCTTCCCCCGGACCGCGGCGACGGTGAGGTCGTCGACCGGGATCGAGGACTCGCCGTCGGTCGCCGCGGCGCGGCGACGCGACTGCGACTCGATCAGCTCCTCGACCGTGTGCCTGCCGGTGCCACGGACGCGCGCCGGTCGGCGGACGGCCGCCGCCACGACCTCGTGGTCGATCACCAGGACGCGCAGGTCCTCCCCCTCGACGACCTCCTCCAGGAGGACCTCGGGGCAGAACCGCTCGGCCAGCGACATCGCCTCCTCGAGCTCGTCGGGGGTCGTGACCCCGACGGTGATGCCGCGGCCCTGCTCGCCCCGCGCCGGCTTGACCACGACCTCGCCGGCCTCGTCGAGGAAGGCCCGCGCCCCCTCGGCGTCGGTGACCGTGATGCCACGGGGGACACGCAGCCCCTCGCGCTCGAAGACGCGGCGGGTGACGCGCTTGTCGTCGCACATCGACATCGCGACGGCGGTGGTCAGCTCGGACAGCGACTCGCGGGTGATGATGCTGCGGCCACCGTGGGCGAGCTCGAGGAACCCGCCCTCCGCGTCGACGACCCGGACGCTGATGCCGCGCCGCAGGGCCTCGTCCGCGACGATCCGCGCGTACGGGTTGAGCGCCTCGAGGTCGTCGTCGGGGACCGCCGAGAAGAAGCGCTCGTTGATGGGGTTCTTGCGCTTGATGACGAACACCGGGACGCGCACGAACCCGAGCTTCTCGTAGAGCCCGATGGCCGGCTCGTTGTCGTGCACGACCGACAGGTCGAGGTAGGCGCGTCCCCGCGCCTTGAAGCGCTCGGCGAGCGTGCGCACCAGCACCTCCCCCACGCCCGGCCGGGTCGCCTGCGGGTCGACGGCGAGGCACCACAGCGACGAGCCCTGCTCGGGGTCGTCGAACGCGTGCCGGTGGTCGACGCCGGTGACGGTGCCGACCGTGTCACCGGAGTCGACGTCCTCGGCGATGAGGTAGATGAAGGTCTTCGTGCGCTGGTTCCGCCACAGGACCTCCGCCGGCGCGGTGACCATGCCCGCCGCCGTGTAGAGCCGGTTGATGGCCTCGGCGTCGGCCTCGTCGCGCATCTCGCGGACGACCACCCCCCGCGGCGGCTTGGGGCTCGCCCGGTAGCGGTGCAGCCACAACCGGAAGGTGTGCGACGGATCGATGAACAGCTCCTGCGGGGCCCGCGCCACGAGCACGTGCGGATCCCGGACGTACATGCAGATGTCCCGCCGCCCGGCCTCCTCCTCGCGGATCACCTCGGTGATCTGGGTGTGGTCCGGGAACGTCTGCCCGAAGATCAGCCGCCCCCACCCGCACTCGACGGAGACGTTCTCGCGCAGGTCGGCGGCGAGGTGGGCCGGCCGGTCCGTCCAGGAGCGCGTCGACAGGGCATCGTCGTGGACCGGCCGGCCGGCACGCCGGCGGGCGGCGCCGCGGCCGGTGCGGTCACCGCGTCCGGGACGGGTCATGGGTGGGCCTCAGATCCCGTGTGCCTGGAGCCACAGCTCCAGGAGTCCGAGCTGCCACAGCTTGTTGCCGCGCAGCGGGGTGAGCTCGTCGTTCGGTGCCGCGAGGAGCGCCTCGACGTAGTCGTCGCGGAACAGCCCGCGCCGGCGCGCCTCGGGGGCGTGGAGCGCGTCACGGACGTGGTCGAGGTACGGCCCCTGGAGGTACTTGAGGGCCGGGACCGGGAAGTAGCCCTTCGGGCGGTCGATGACGTCGTGCGGGATGACCTGTCGCGCGGCCTCCTTGAGCACGCCCTTGCCGTCCTGGGCCAGCTTCAGCGCGGGCGGGATGCGGCCGGCGAGCTCCAGCACCTCGTGGTCGAGGAACGGCACCCGGGCCTCCAGCCCGTGCGCCATCGTCATGTTGTCGACGCGCTTGACGGGGTCGTCCACGAGCATGATCTGGGAGTCGAGCCGCAGCGCCTTGTCGACGGACGTCTCGGCGCCGGGCATCGCGAAGTGGGCCTCGACGAACGCGCGGCTGACGTCCTCCTCGATGCGGTGCTCGGGGTTCAGGACCTCGGCCATCTCGTCGTGCGAGCGGTCGAAGAAGGCGCGGCGGTAGGTCTCGACCGCCGCCGACTCGGAGGCGCCGACCATGGGCGGGTACCAGTGGTAGCCGGCGAAGACCTCGTCGGCGCCCTGGCCCGACTGCACCACCTTGACGTGCTTCGCGACCTCGCTGGACAGGAGGTAGAACGCCACCGCGTCGTGGCTGACCATCGGCTCGCTCATGGCGGAGATGGCCTCGCCCAGCGCCGGCAGCATCCGCTGGGTGTCGATGCGGATCTGGTGGTGGTCGGTGCCGAAGTGGCGGGCGATGACGTCGGAGTACTTGAACTCGTCGCCCTGCTCGCCGCCGGCCGCCT
>JAHWJY010000332.1 GCA_019348135.1 Actinomycetota bacterium | reverse complement strand
CGTGCTCGCCGATCTCGGGTTCGAGCCGTACGAGGATGGTGATGCGATCCGCTTGCGGAACTGTCCGTTCCACCGGTTGGCGCAGCACCACACCGAACTGATCTGCGGGATGAACCTCGCGATGCTCGGCGCTTCGGTCGAGGTGGCCGGCGCCGAGTTCGCGGCCACGCTCGACCCGGCACCTGGCCGCTGCTGCGTGGCGTTCGTGGCGTCGTGAACACCCGCGACGTGACGGTCGGCGTCCGTCACGTCGTCGTGAAGCCGCTCGCCTGCGTCTCCTCGTCGACGACGCGCACGCCGTAGGTGTAGGCGAGCTTGCCACCGAGCCAACCCGAGAGACCCAAGGCCGCGAGGCTGATCGCCGACAGCGCGATGAGGCCCCAGCCGACCGGTCCGTCACCGTCGCGCAGGAGGAACGACACGGCGAACGCCGCCGCGACCGACAGGTTGAGCCCCATGTGGATGTAGCCGGTGCGGCGGGCCGGCGTGTGGTCCGGGATCGCCAGCAGATCGAGGAACCCGAACACGGCTGCGGCCAGGGCACCCACCACCCCGATCGCGATCAGCCACCGTGAGCCAGATGCGAAGACCGAGGGGTCGTCGACGTACCGCGACGCGATGTCGAAGACGAAGCTCGCGATCCACGCACCGATGGGGACGGTGACGAGGATCGGATGGAACGGGTGCCCGTACGGGCCGGCCGCGGCCGTGACCGGCCGCTTGCCGTTGTCGGCGGTTCGCATCGGTGCTGACATGCTGTCCCTCCAGTCTAAAGCGAATGAACACTTGCTTTACCCTTGCCGCGGGGACGCGCCGCGTCAAGGGCCGTCCGCCTGTCGAGGATCACGTGCTGGGCGAGTTCCAGGAACGGCCCGACGTGGAGGAGCGCGATGGCGCCCTCGTGTGTGGTCGAGGTGCCGATACGGCACGTGATCGGCTCGTGCGTTCCGCCGTCGCGGAGCGACCGCACCACCACCGGAGCGCGCCGGAGCAAGAGCGCCATCGCGCCGATGGGTGTTGACGTGACGAGCCCGACGGTTCTAACGTGAATACGAGTTAGTTCTACAAACGGAGGTGACATGACCTCGCTCACCGCCGAACCCGCAGTCCGAACGACCGATCCGACGTCGCTCGCGCGATGAGCGTCACCGCGGCTCCCGTCGGAGCCGACGCGGACGCCCGCGCTGCCGACGCGGTCGTCCACGCACGGCCGGTCGACGTCGAGCGCGCCACCGCGGCCGTTTCCGAGCTCCTCGACGCTCTCGGTCTCGACCGTCGGACCGACGGGCTCGCCGACACCCCCGAGCGTGTGGCGCGGATGTTCCGCGAACTCTTGACAGCCGCACCGTTCCGACCCACGACCTTCCCCAACGACGCGGGCTACGACGAGCTCGTCCTCGTCTCCGACATCCCCTTCACGTCGCTGTGCGAGCACCACCTGCTCCCCTTCCGCGGTCGCGCTCACGTCGGCTACCTGCCCGGCGACCGCATCGTCGGGCTGTCGAAGCTCGCACGTCTGGTCGATTCGTTCGCGCGTCGTCCGCAGGTCCAGGAACGGCTCACCGCACAGGTCGCCGACTGGCTGCGTGACCACCTCGAGCCCCGTGGCGTCGGCGTCGTGATCGAAGCCGAGCACCTGTGCATGAGCGTCCGCGGCGTACGCGCCACCGGAGCCCGCACCGTCACCTCGACCCTCTACGGGCTGCTCCGCGAGCGCCCCGCCGCACGTGAGGAGTTCCTCCAGCTGATCGGTCTCGACACGCGCAGGAGCATCCGATGAACGACGAACCGCGCGACATCGTCCTCGTGGGTGGTGGCCTCGCCTCCGCGAAAGCGGCCGAGACCCTCCGGAACGACGGCTTCGACGGTCGGGTCACGCTCGTCGCCGACGAGCCTCACCGACCCTACGAACGCCCCCCGCTGTCCAAGAGGGTCCTCCTCGGCGAGGGAGTCGACGACGTCCACGTCCACCCGTCCGGCTTCTACGACGACCACGGCGTCGAGGTCGTCACCGGCGATGCCGTCGCCCGCGTCGACCGCGACGCCGGCACGGTCACCACCGTCGCCGGCGAGGCGTTGCCGTTCGACCGGCTCCTGCTCGCCACCGGCGCCACCGCTCG
>JAHWJY010000331.1 GCA_019348135.1 Actinomycetota bacterium | reverse complement strand
CCTCGTGGACCTCACGGACGGACTCCCGGACGACGGTCGCGCCAAGGTACGGCCCGCTGCCCATCCCGTCCGTTCCGCCCGGTCAGCCCCGCCGAGCGGGTGCATCCAGGCACGGGGGACGTGCCTGACTGCACCCACCGGGGTCAGAGGCGGGCGAGGAGGTCGTCGAGGATCTCGGCGCTGGGGCTCGGGAGGTCCGTCGCCGGCGGGACGCGCCAGCGCTCGGGGTCGGCGAGGAACGCGTCGATGGTGTCGGGGTCGTAGCGCGACACGACGACGTTGCGGCCGATCCCGTCGGGGCGCTCGGAGTGCTCGCGCCACAGCAGCGTCGGCACCCCGAGCAGCGCGCACTCCTCCTGGATGGAGCCACCGTCGGTGATCACGAGCGGGGCGGCCCGGAGCATCCCCACGAACGCGCCGTGCGGCACCAGGGTCTCGAGCTCCACGCCGGCGCGCTCGAGCCGGGGCAGGAAGCCGCCCTTCGCGAGCGTCTCCGAGGTCGGCCCGTGCACGACGAACCGCACGGGCCGGGAGGCGGCGACCCGCTCGGCGGTGGTGACGAACCGCTCGACCCGCCCGCGCTTGTTGAGGTTCTCGACCCGGTGCATCGTCACGATCGCGGGACCGGTGCCGGCGAGCGTGCCGTCCGACGGGGCGAGGTCGTGCGACAGCGACTCGACCACGGTGTTCGCGGCGATGCGGACGACGTCGCCCTTCACGCGCATCGCCCGGAGGTTGCGCACCGCCTCGGCGTCCGGGGCGAACAGCACGTCGGCGGTACGCATCACGACGATGCGGATGAGCTCCTCGGGGAACGGGTGCAGGAGGTGGTGGCTGCGCAGCCCCGCCTCGAGGTGGGCGACGCGGAGGCCGGCGCGACGCGCCATCAGCGTCGACAGGAGGGTCGAGGGGGTGTCGCCGTGGACGACGCAGATCCCGCCGGCGCCACCGAAGACCTCCCGCCGCAGGGTCGCGCCCGAGGCGAGCGACAGCGACAGCTTCCCGGCCCACAGCGCCGCCTGCGGGATGGAGGTGATGTCGACGTCCCCGCCCATGACGACGTCCGGGACGCGGACGCCGAGCTCCTCGCGCAAGCCCACCGACAGCGCGGCGTGCTGGCCGGAGTCGATGAGCCGGTACGGGACGCCGCGGACGTCCATCAGGCGCAGCAACGGCGCGGTCTTGATGTACTGGGCCTTGGTGCCCAGGAAGACCTGGATGAGGTCGGTCATCGCGCCGGATCGACGAGGTCCCGCGGTTTCGTCGCCCGCGTGACGAGATCGGCGAGGAGGCCGATGGCGATCACCTGGAAGGCCGCGAAGAGCACCAGCAGGGTGTTCGTCGGGACGCGCAGGTCCTTGGTCACCATGTCGAAGCCGAGCTTGCCCAGGCCGAAGAACAGCAGCGCCAGCCCGACCGGCATGAAGACCCGCAGCGGGTTGTACGACAGCGTCATCCGCACGACCTGGAGGAAGTACTTCCGGGTGTCGCGGTACCAGTGGAACTTCGACCGCCCCGCCCGCTCCTCGTAGTCGATGTCGACGTAGCCGACCGAGTAGTCGTCGGCGAGGAACGACATCGTCATGGTCGTCACACAGGAGAAGCCGTTCGGCAGGCGGTGCAGGTACTGGTCGGCGACCTCACGACGGAACGCACGGAAGCCCGAGTTGAGGTCGGGGATCTCGGTCTCGACGAGGTACTCCGCGAGGCTGCGGATGGCCCACTTCGCGGGCACGCGTGCGAACTTGTGCGTGCCCTCCTCGCTGCGCCGGGCGCCGACCACCTGATCGAAGCCCTCGAGCTCCTTGACCAGGAACGGGATCCGGTCGTTCGGGTACGTCATGTCGACGTCGGTCCACACGACGACGTCTCCCACCGCCGCCCGGGTGCCGGTCCGACGGGCGCCGCCGGAACCGAGGTTGCGGCGGTGCTCGATCAGCCGGATGCCGTCCACCTCGCGCAGCAGCTCGCGTGTGCCGTCGGTCGAGCCGTCGTCGACGCAGATCAGCTCGTAGGTGTACGGCGACGCGTCGAGGGCCGCGCGGATGCGCGACAGCTCCTGCTCCACGCACTCGATCTCGTTGTACGTGGGCAGGACGACGGAGACGTCCACGGAGCTG
>JAHWJY010000330.1 GCA_019348135.1 Actinomycetota bacterium | reverse complement strand
GCGAGCTCGGCATCCCGTTCACCGACGGGCTCGGCAACTTCCTCACCTTCGAGCTCGGCACCGCCGCAGCGCCGATCGTCGAGGCCTACGCCCGGCACGGGGTCGGCGTGCGCCCGCTCGCGCCGTACGGCATGGACGAGCAGGTGCGTGCCACCGTCGGTACCGCCGACGAGGTCGACGCCTTCCTCGCGGCCTCCCGGGACGTCCTGACGGACGTCCCCTCCCGGCGCTGAGGATCCGGACGCGGGCCGTGGTGGCGGCCGCCCTCGGGGCGCTCGCGCTGGGCGTGGGTGCCTGCGGTGACCCGGCGCCGGTGGTCGACGCGGTGGCCGAGGCGGGGCCGACCGCACCGCCGGCCGACGCCCACCTCGTGGACGGCGGCTGGCCGGAGGCGGCGGCCTGGATCGCGCGCGAGTCCGCCGGCGGTCGCGCCACCGTCGTGAACCTCTTCGCCTCCTGGTGCGGCCCGTGCCGGGAGGAGGCGCCGGTGCTGCGGCGCGCGATGGCGGACCACCCCGGGATCGCCTTCCTCGGGGTGGACCACATCGACCGCCGTCCGGAGGGAGAGGCCTTCCTCGAGGAGGAGGAGCTCGGGTTCGACGCCACGCTGTTCGACGTCGCCGGCGACGTCGCGGCGGGCATCGGCGCCCGCGGGATGCCGACGACCGCCTTCTTCGACCGCGACGGCCGGCTCGTCGCCCTGCACACGGGGCCCCTGACCGAGGCCGACCTCGCGGAGCGTCTCGCGGAGCTCGGGCCGTGATCCACCGGCGCGTGCTCGGCGACGGCGTCGAGCTGGCGGTCACGTCCACCGGTCCCGAGGACGCGCCGGCGCTCGTGGTCGGACACGGGGTCGCCTCCACGTCCCGCTTCGCGCGCGAGGCGTTCACCGGGCCGGCGACGAGGGCCGGCTTCCGGCTCGTGACCTACGACCTGCGTGGCCACGGCGACTCGTCACCCGTGCCGGCCGCGGTCGACCACGCGCTGGACCGGCACGTCGCCGACCTCGACGCGGTCGTGGCGGCGGTCGCGGGAGGGCAGCCCGTCACGGTCGCGGGCATCTCGCTCGGGGGCCACGTCGCGGTGGCGTGGGCGGCGGCGCATGCCGGGACGGCGCGGGCGGCGGTCGCCTGCCTCCCCGCATGGACCGGCCGGGCGGTCCCCGGGGAGGGCGCGCACGCGGCGGTGGCCGCGGAGGTCGCGCGCGCCGGCGTCGACGGGAT
The DNA here is from genome assembly GCA_019348135.1 of Actinomycetota bacterium. Classification (GTDB taxonomy): domain Bacteria; phylum Actinomycetota; class Nitriliruptoria; order Nitriliruptorales; family Nitriliruptoraceae; genus JAHWJY01. The sequence goes on along the minus strand of JAHWJY010000330.1, from coordinate 904 downwards.
GATCGCGTCGTTCCGCGAGGACGACACGATGGAGCCGTGGCTCCGGACGGTCCTGCTGCGCGACTGGCCGGTCCACGACGCCGACTCCCTCACCGCGGCACTGGTGGCGCTCGACGGCGGCCTCGCCCCGACGGAGGCGGAGCTGCGCACCTTGCCGGTGCCCCTGGGGCTCGTGGCCTGGCCGGACGACGCCGGACATCCGATCGCCGTCGCCCGGGAGTGGCGGGACCAGGCGCCCCGGGCCGCGCTCGAGGAGCTCGCGCTGACGGCCCTGGCCGCTTCACCCGAGCCGCTCGGGGCCGCGGCCGTCCGTGCGCTCAGGGCGCTCGGCGTCGAGCCGCAGGGACGTCGGGCCAGAGGGCGTCCGTGAGGGGTCGCGGTGCCGCGGGGTAGGGTCCGGGGCCGAGTCCCCGCAGACGAGCCCGAGGCCGCGACATGACCATCTCTTACACCTACACGGACGAGGCGCCGGCGCTGGCGACGCACTCGTTCCTCCCGATCCTCGAGGCGTTCGCGGGCGCGGCGGGGGTCGACGTCGAGCGGCGCGACATCTCGCTGGCCGGTCGCATCCTGGCCGTCTTCCCGGACCGCCTCACCGAGGAGCAGCGGGTGCCCGACGCGCTCGCCGAGCTCGGTGAGCTCGTGCTGGAGCCCGAGGCGAACGTCATCAAGCTGCCGAACATCTCGGCCTCCGTCCCCCAGCTCGAGAAGGCCATCGCGGAGCTCCAGGCCAAGGGCTTCGACATCCCGGACCACCCGGAGGAGCCCTCGACCGACGAGGAGCGCGAGGTCAGGGCCCGCTACGACCAGGTGAAGGGCTCGGCCGTCAACCCGGTCCTGCGCGAGGGGAACTCCGACCGGCGCGCCCCGAAGGCCGTCAAGGAGTACGTCAAGCGCCACCCCC
>JAHWJY010000132.1 GCA_019348135.1 Actinomycetota bacterium | reverse complement strand
GGACCTTCCAGACCGAGCCGTCGACCATGGGGACGCGCACGAGCTCGCCCTGGCCGCCGTCGTTGTCCGCCCCACCCGGGTAGGTGCTCCGGACGCAGGAGGTCTGCAGGCCGGCGCGGCAGAACTCGCAGCGACCGCACGACCAGGCGAACGCCGAGACGACGAGGTCGCCGGGGCGGACGTCTCGGACGTCGTCCCCGACGGCCTCGACGATCCCGGTGAGCTCGTGGCCCGTGCGCCAGCCCGGCTGCCACGGGGCGTGGCCGCGGTACGGCCACAGGTCCGAGCCGCACACGCTCGAGCGCACGACGCGGATCACGGCGTCGTCGGCCTCGCGGACGACGGGGTCGGCGACGTCCTCGACCCGGACGTCGCGCTCGCCCCGGAACACGCCTGCCTTCACCCCGGACCTCCGCTCGTCGCGTCGGGGGCGAGGCTAGCCGGCGTGGGACACCGGGCTCAGGTGGCCCATCGCGCGGCCGAGGCGAGCGCCCCGGCGGTGACGGCGGCGCCGCCACCGATGCCGACGATGCGCTCGATCGCGCCGGCGCGGCGCGAGAGGAAGCGCTGGGTCTCGGCGTCGGCGCCCCGGCCCTCGCCGTCGACGAGCACGAGCAGACCACGCCGGCGCGCCACGACCGGCCCCGACGTGGCGGCGTCGGGCCAGTTGCGTGCGGTGGCGACCCAGGTGTCCCCGACCGTGACGAGGCCCCGCCGGACGAGGTCGTCGGACACGGCGAGCGCCGTCGAGTAGCGCGTCGCGCCACCGAGCCGCTGCACCTCGATGCCGAGCCCGCGCAGCGCGCTGGCGGTCTCGAACGGCACGGCGGCCTCGCCACCGATGATCGTCACCCGTGCGACGCCGGCGAGCGCCGACACCGTGGCGTCGGGCAGCGTCCCCGGTCCGACGAGCAGCACCGGCGCGCCGGTGGCCGCTCCGTAGTAGCTGGCCATGAGCGAGTCCGGCCAGGCGCGGGAGGGGTCCGGGTGCTCGCCGAGCGCCAGCACGACCTCGCGTCCGACGCTCGTGTCACCGCCGGCCTCCGACGACCGCGCGGCGGCGAGGCCCTGCGCCTGCCACAGCCGGGCCGCCACGGCGGCCGCGAGGCCGTACCGGTCCGAGGCGCCGACCCGCTCGACCGCCACCCCGGCGGCCCCGAGCGACGCCGCGACCGCTCCCGGCAGGCCGACCGCGACGACGCGCTCGACGCCGAGCCGACGGAGCTCGCCGACCAGGCGCGGGTCGAGCTCGCTCGGGTGGGTCGTCAGCACCGGACCACCGAGCGCCGCCGCCAACGGACCGGCGACGACCGCCTCCGCGACGAAGGTCGACGGAGCCACGACGGCGACGGTCGCCGAGGGGTAGGCCGTGCGGGACAGCGCGATGGCCGTCGCGACGCGGTCGGCGCCCGCGACGCGGGTCGACGGCACCGACGGGGCGACGACCGCGCCCGTCGGCACGTCACCGCGCGCCTTCGCCGCGACGAGCGAGAAGTACGGGTCGATGCGGTGGTCGCCGTAGGGGTCGGTCACGCGGTCGTCGTGGATCTCGAAGTGGAGGTGCGAGGCGGTGCTCTCGGCGTTGCCGGAGTCACCGATCCACGCCACGAGCTGGCCGCGGGCCACCTCGGTCCCCCGCCGGATCCCCGGCGCGTAGGCGTGCTCGGGACCGCCGAGGCCGTCGTCGGTGCCGGGCCGGTCGTTGTTGAGGTGGATGTAGCGGTAGCTGCGGCCGTCCTCGCCGCAGATCGACAGCGAGTAGCCCCACGACGGCATCGGCTCGTCGATGCCGGTGATGAAGCACACCGTGCCGTCGACGGCGGCGTAGGCGGGCGTGTGCTTCGGGACCAGCAGGTCCGTGGCCTTGTGCTGGCGCCCGCCGCTGCGTGCCTGGTGGTAGTCGTGGCCGAACCGCGCCGAGCCCACCGTCGGGAACGTGAGGTCGATCGTCGCCTCGTAGGGCTCGGCCGCGCCGGCGACGGCCGGCAGGAGGGCCGCGAACGAGAGTGCGGTGACGAGCACGGAGAGGGATCGACGGAGGCGCATCGGGAGCTCGAAGGTCGTTGAGCAGCGCCGGAAGGCGAACTCGCGGTCGGTTGACGGGTGGTCCGAACGGGCCCGGCCCGGGCCCCCGGGTCTCCCTCGGCACCCCGCCGGGGCCCGTTCACCTCCTGCGCCCGTTCTGCCCGTTCCCGTGCGGCGGGTGCACGCGCCCGGCCGCTCGGCCGTCGACCCGGCCGCGACCCCGCCGGCGGGCTCCGGGCGGCCCGCATGGTGTTGACTACCGCCGGCCCTCCCCGATCCGGACGGACGATGACGACGACGGACCCCCCGTACGGCGCGATCCTGCTCGTCTCCTTCGGGGGACCGGAGGCCCCCGACGAGGTCCTGCCGTTCCTGCGCAACGTCACCCGCGGCCGCGACGTCCCGGATGCGCGCCTGGAGGAGGTGGGGCGGCACTACCGACGGTTCGGTGGCCGGTCACCGATCAACGACCACAACCGGGCGCTCGCCACCGCGCTCGAGGCCGAGCTCGCCGGCGCCGGCATCCACCTGCCGGTCGTGCTCGGCAACCGCAACTGGCACCCGTTCCTCGCGGAGACGCTCGCCGACCTCGGCGACCGCGGCGTCCGTCGCGCGCTCGCCGTCGTGACCTCCGCGTACTCGTCGTACTCGGGCTGCCGCCAGTACCGCGAGGACGTCGCGCGGGCACGGGCGGGGGTCGGCGACGGCGCACCCGAGGTCGACAAGGTGCGGGTCTTCTACAACCACCCGGGGTTCGTCGCGGCCCAGGCGGACCGCGTGCGCGAGGCCCTGGACGAGCTGGACGCCGAGGTGCGCGACGACGTCCGGCTCGTGTTCACGACCCACGCGATCCCCCGGACGATGTCCCGGCACAGCGACTACGAGGTGCAGACCTACGAGGCCTGCCGACTCGTGGTCGAGGCGCTCGGGATCCCGTACGCCTGGGACCTGGTGTTCAACTCGCGGTCGGGTCCGCCGGCCGTCCCGTGGCTCGAGCCGGACGTCAACGACCACCTCGAGGCGCTCGCCGGCGACGGCTGCCGGACCGTCGTGGTCGTGCCGATCGGGTTCGTGTCCGACCACATGGAGGTCATCTACGACCTCGACGTGGAGGCCGCCGCGACCGCCGAGCGGCTGGGCATGACCTTCGTCCGTGTCGGGACCGTGGGGACCCACCCGCGCTTCGTCACGGGGCTGCGGGAGCTGGTGGAGGAGCGCGTCCGGGACGCCCCGCGGCTCGCGCTGGGGACGCGCGGCCCGAGCTGGGACGCGTGCCCGCTCGACTGCTGCCTCACCCCCGGCCAGGAGCGCCTCCCCGCGATCGCCGACGCGCCGGCGGCCCGGTCGCGATGACCGGACGGGAAGGGCCCGGAGGAGCTCGCGGTCGCGACCCCCGGCTACGGTCGCGGCATGGAGATCATCCTGGTCCGACACGCGCAACCGGCCTGGGCCGACGCCACCGGCCAGGCCGTCAACGACCCCGGCCTGACCGAGCGCGGCCGGGAGCAGGCGGCGATCGTGGCGAAGCGACTGGCCCGTGACCTCCACGGTCCGACCGAGCTGCTCGTGTCGACGGCCCGCCGCGCCATCGAGACCGCCGAGCCCATCGGCGAGGCGCTCGGCCTCGAGCCGCAGGTGCACGAGTGGATCCACGAGATCCGGCTCCCGCCCGAGTGGGAGGGCACGCCGGCGGAGGAGGTGAACCGGGTCCTGAAGGAGCACCGCCACCAGCCCCGAGAGGCGTGGTTCGACGGCATCCCGGGCACCGGCGAGTCCTTCCTCGACTTCCACGAGCGCGTGACCGCCGGGATCGAGGCGACCCTCAACGAACGCGGGGTGGAACGCCACCGGGCGGACGAGGAGCACCTCTGGTGGGTCCCCGACGACCTGCCGCGGCTGCTGATCGTCGGCCACGCCGGCACCAACTCGTCGATCCTCGGGCACCTGCTGGGGCTGACCCCGGAGCCCTGGGAGTGGGAGCGGTTCAGCTCCAACCACGCCTCGGTGACGCGTCTCGACACGACCGCCATCGCCGGCGGACGGATCTGGAGCCTGCAGCTCTTCAGCGGCGTCGCCCACTTCGAGGACGACCTCATCACCTCCTGAGCGCAGCGCTCAGCCGCCGGCGAGCGCGGGCCACGCGGGGTGGTCGTGGAGGGGCGCGAGGTGGGGATCGGCGCGCAGCTGGTCGCGGTCGTCGAAGCCGAGCTCGACCGCGCGCTCCAGCGTGGCGGCGGCGCGGTCGAGCATCCCCAGCTGGGCCCACGCGCACGCGGAGTTGTACGCGAAGACGGGATGTCCGAACCCGCGCTCCAGGGCGATCTCGCCCACCTCGGCGGAGATCTGGAAGCTGCCCGCGGCGAAGGCCCGGCGCTGCACCTCGGCCGCGACCTCGGGACCCCCCTGCCCGGCGGCCAGCGCGTCGCGGGCCGCCCGCAGGTCGCCGCCGTCCGCGAGCCTGGTGGTGGTCGACGGTCGCGCCGCGTCCCGCCAGACGCGGACGTTCTGCCACGTGAGCAGCGCGACGATGACCGCGGCGAAGACGGCGCCGGCGAGGAAGGCCGCGACGGTGGCGGCGGCCCCGACGACCGTGCCGACGACCGCCGCCCGGACCTGACGCTGCGACGGCGTCCCGGGCAGCAGCGAGGCGAGCGCCTGGCCGCCGTCGAGGGGCAGGATGGGCAGGAGGTTCAGCACGCTCCACACCAGCGAGACGAACACGAACACCGACAGCGCGAACTCCGCCGGCGGAGCACCGGGCGCGACCCGACAGCACGGGGCGCCGAGCGCGACCGCGACGAGGCCGAGCACGATGCCCACGGCCGGGCCCGCGAGCCCGATGACGAGGCTCCACCCCCGCCCCTCGGTGCGCGGCGTGGGACGGTAGGTGGTGACCCCGCCGAGCCCTGCGAGCGCGATCTCCGGCGCGGTGCCGGCCGCGCGCGCGGCCAGCGCATGCCCGAGCTCGTGGAGCAGGACCGACGTGATGCCGATCACGACCCACAGCACGATCTCGACGGGGTCGCCCAGCTGGAAGCCGAGGAACGCGAGCAGCAGCACGACGGAGAGGCTGATGGTGACGGGGACCCCGAACAGGGTGAACCGGAGGCCACCGCGGGCGCGGGAGGGGAAGAGGGAGCTCATGGCCGGCGAGCCTACGCGGCCCTTCAGGGCGCGCCGGAACGGCCGACAGGATGGCGGAGGACGCCTCGTCACGTGGAGGACGCGGCGGTCGCGAGGAGACGGTGGGAGATGGGATCGGCACGGACCGCGCCTGACAGCAGATGGCGGTCCCACCTGCGGGTGGACGAGTGGGTGCGCATCGAGTCGTCGATGTGCGTGGCCCGCTGGTTCGGCGTGCTCTTCGCCGTGTTCCAGGTCACCGTGTTCACCTTCGCCGACGCCCCCGGGCACACCCGCCCGGTCGGCTACGCCCTCGCCGGACTGCTGGCCGTCACCAACCTCGCCGTCCGCTCGGCCCTCCGGCGGGTCGACACGCTCGAGCGCGCCCGACGCCTGGCGTGGAGCACCCTGCTGCTCGACGCCGCCGGGGTCTCCGGCTTCGTGTGGCTCTACTCGTTCGACCCGACCTCCTCGCTCTACCTGCTGCTCTTCATCCTGCCGGCGGAGGCCGCGCTGAAGTTCCAGGCGTCCGGAGCGATCGTGGCGTGGGGCGCCTGCACGACGACCTACGTCCTGCGGGAGCTCTGGGCCAGCGGCATCTACGGGGCCGAGCCCGAGGTGACGTCGATCACCTTCCGGATGGGCGTCCTGCTGATCGTCTCGCTCCTGATCGCGGTGTTCGCCCGCAAGCTCGCCGACCGGTCCGCCGAGCTCGCGGACGCTCTGGCCGAGCTCGAGGGCCAGGAGCGCTGGCGCCAGGCGCTGATCGACATGCTCGCGCACGACCTCCGCTCGCCCGTGGCGACCGCCACGTCCACACTGCTGCTGATCCGCGACCGCATCGAGCACCTCTCCCCCGACGACGTCCGCGGTCTGACGACGGCGGCCGTGGCGCAGAACCAGCGCGCCCTGCGCCTCACGGAGGACCTGCTCGACCTCGCGCGGTCGCAGCAGGGTCGCCTCGAGATGCAGCTCGAGGACGTGGCCATCGGACCGCTGCTGCAGCGCGTGCTCGCGACCGTCCCCCTCGCCCCCGCCGACGTCCGGGTGGTGATCGACGACGGGCTCGTCGCCTCCGTCGATCCGGGCCG
>JAHWJY010000131.1 GCA_019348135.1 Actinomycetota bacterium | reverse complement strand
TGTCCAGGGGCTGCCACAGCCGCTCGTCGCCGGGGACGAACCCGGCGTCGAGGAGGGCGCGGTCGGTGTCCTGCTCGCGCTGGAGGTCGGCGGCGGCACGACGCGCCCGCCGGGACCCGCCGACGTACGTCAGGTCACCCGTCGCGTCCGCCAGCATGCGGGCGACGTGTTCCCAGGACCCCCCGGTCCCCTCGCCACGGACCCGGCCCGACGCCCCGTCGACGTGGACGACGTAGGGCGACCCGGGGACCGCGTGGTGACCCCAGGCGGCGGACGTGCACACCACCGTGACGGCGTCCGGGGCGACATCGGCGAGGAGCGTCGGGCTCTCCTCGGCGAGGTCCCGCGTGACGACGACCAGGCGGGCGTCGTCCGGCAGGGCCACCCCCTCCTCGAACGCCTCCCAGAAGCCGGAGCACGTCGTGCAGCCGCTGGAGAGGAAGGCGAGGACCGTGTCGTGCCGGACCCCACGGACACGGACGGCGACGGGGTCGCCGGTGACCGAGGTGCCCACGAGGTCGCTCGCCTCCCGGCCGGTCGCTCCGGTCGCGGGGATGCCCGGTGGTCGTGGCGCCGAGGGCGGCGCGACGGCCCCCTCCCCCGAGGACGTGTCGCCGGGCGACGCGTCCGGGTCGATGCCGGCACCGAGCTCGTGCAGACGGCGCAGGATCGTGGCGTGGCTGCGGAGCAGGCCGGCGACGAGGACGGCGAGGAGCACCACGACGACGGTCAGGACGAGCACGAGGACGGTCACGCCGAGCTCTCGGGACGGGTCCGCGGGTGGAGCGCCACGGCCGTCCGGAGCTCGGCGCCGGCGGTGAGCCACAGCCGGACCAGCCACGCCGCGAGCGCCACCAGCACGATCGCGCCGAGGGCGGCCAGCGGGTCGCGGCCGACGCCGGCGAGGGGCGCCGGAGCGGCCGTGACCGCACCGACCGTGGCGGCGACGGTGGCCACGACGTTCACGGCGACGTGCCCGGCCCCCACGGGGGTGCGCTCCTCCCCGAAGCAGCCGCAGGTCGCGCCGGCCCGTCGGCGCTGCCGGACGACGAAGGCCGCGAAGGCCGCGTAGAGGACGGCGGTCGCCGCGGCCGGCCCGGTGCCGCCCACGGTCAGCACGGTGACGCCGATCGCGACCTCGACGAGCCCGAGGAACCGGACGGGCCATGCCCGCGCCCGCAGCCCGGCGCCGGCGAGCGCGGCCACGGTGCCCGACGGTCGTCGGACCTTGGCCGACCCGGCGAGCACGAGCACCGCGGCGGCGACCCACGTCAGCACCGAGGTCATCTCGGACAGGTCGGACATCGACGCTCCGGGGAGGGAGGGCGGACCAGGCTGCCGCGATGCTACCGGCGTGCTCCCGCGGGCCCGTCCCAGGCCCTCGTCGCCCCGCGTGGACGACAAGTAGGGTGACCGCGCCGTCTCGGCGCGGAGGGCTCCGCGACGGCGCGAGGGGAGGCCCGGCGTGGCGCGACTGTCCATCCCCGACGCCGGGTGGCTCGTGATCGAGGGGCGGGAACGTCCCATGCACGTCGGGGGGCTCCAGCTGTTCCGTCCGCCGGACGACGCGGGCCCCGACTTCCTCCCCACCCTCGCCGCCCGCCTCCGGGAGGACCACGAGGTCCGGCCACCCTTCAACCAGCGGCTCGCCCGCCCGTACGGCCTCGCCGGCGGGGTGTTCCGCTGGGTCGAGGACGAGGTCGACCTCGACTACCACTTCCGCCACCTCGCCCTGCCCGAGCCGGGGCGCCTGCGGGAGCTGTTCGCGATCGTGTCACGGCTGCACGCGAGCCTGCTCGACCGGCACCGCCCGCTGTGGGAGTGCTACCTGATCGAGGGCATCGAGGACGGCCGCTTCGCCGCCTACACCAAGATCCACCACTCGATGCTCGACGGCGTCGCGGCGATGCGCCAGCTGGTCCGGGCCTTCAGCGACGACCCCGCCGAGCGTGACCTGCCGCCGCCGTGGGCCGCCAGCCGCGACGGCCGCGGGAGCCCGTCCGACGACGGGCCCACCGGGGCCATGGCCCTTCCCGGACGGCTCCTCCGCCTCGCCGCCGGCGAGATGACCTCCGGGCTGTCGGTCGCCCGGACCGTCACGACCCAGCTCCTGAGGTCGCGTGTCGACGAGGCCACCGTCGCCCCGTTCCAGGCACCGAACTCGATGCTGAACGTGCGGCTGTCCGGCGCTCGGCGGTTCGTGGCCCAGTCCTACGAGCTCGACCGCATCCGCGCCGTCGGGCGCCTCCTCGGAGCCACCGTCAACGACGTCATCCTCGCGATGTGCTCGGGCGCCCTGCGGGACTACCTGCTCGACCACGACGCGTTGCCCGACAAACCGCTGATCGCGCTCGTCCCGGTGTCGTTCCGCGCCCCCGAGGACAGCGACGCAGGCAACAGCATCAGCCTCGTGCCCGCCAACCTCGCCACCCACCTCGAGGACCCCCTCGCCCGGCTCGACCTCATCCGCTCGTCGATGAACGCGGTCAAGGACCGGCTGCGCGACATGAGCCCACGCGACCTCGTCAACTACGGGCTCGTCATGACCGCGCCGCTCATCCTCGGCCAGCTGAGCGGCGCGTCGGGCCGTTTCCGACCCACCTACAACCTCGTGATCTCCAACGTCCCGGGACCGGAACGGTCGCTGTACTGGAACGGCGCGCGGATGGAGGGGCTCTACCCCCTGTCGTTGCTCAACGAGGGCTACGCGCTCAACATCACGATGACGTCCTACGCCGGCTCGATGGACGTGGGCATCACGGCCGACCGCAAGGCCCTCCCCAGCGTGCAGCGCCTCATCGACCACCTCGAGGACGCCCTCGCCGACCTCGAGCACGCCGCCGGCATCGGCTCGTGAACGCCACGGAGGTCGCCTGGGACGAGCTCTCCGTCCCGGGCCCGGCACCGGCGGTGACGGAGCTCGCCGGAGACACCACGGCGGACGTGTGCGTGGTGGGGATGGGGGCCTCGGGGCTGGCGGCCGCGCGCCGGCTCGGGGAGCGCGGCGCGGACGTCGTGGCGCTCGACGCGGTGGGGGTCGCCGCCGGCGCGGCCGGACGCAACGGCGGCTTCCTCCTCGTGGGCGGGGCCCGGTTCCACCACGAGGCCGTCGCCACCTGGGGGCACGAGCTGGCGGTGGGCCTGTACCGCGCCACGATCGACGAGCTCGAGCGGACCCTGTCGGACCTCGGCCCGCTCGCACGCCGAACGGGCAGCCTCCGCATCGCCGCGTCGCCCGACGAGGAACGTGACATCGCACGTCAGCTGCGCGCGCTCGCGTCCGACGGCCTCGTCGGCGAGGCCTACGACGGGCCGGAGGGCCGCGGCCTCCTCGTGCCCGACGACGCCGTCCTCCAACCCGTGGCGCGTTGCCGGCACCTGGCGCAGCTCGCCGCGGACGCCGGCGTCCGCCTGCACGCTCCGGCCCGCGTCACGGGGCTCGGCGAGGGGGCGGTCACCACCACCGCCGGCGTGGTCCGCGCGGGCCGCACGGTCGTGGCCGTCGACGGGGGGCTCGAGCGGCTCCTGCCCGAGCTCGCCGCCGAGGTGGGGACCGCGCGACTGCAGATGCTCGCGACCTCACCGGACCCGGGGCTGCACCTGCCGAGGCCCGTCTACCGGAGGTGGGGCTACGACTACGTCCAGCAGCTCCCGACCGGTGAGCTGCTCCTCGGCGGGTGCCGCGACCGTTCCGCGGCGGCCGAGTGGGACGCTCCCGCCGTGCCCTCCGACGAGGTGCAGGCCTGCCTCGACGCCGAGCTCGTCCGCCTCGGCGCGACGGCGCCCGTGACGCACCGCTGGGCCGCGCACGCGGCCTTCACCGGCGACGCCCTGCCCGTCTGCCGGGAGGTCCGTCCGGGCGTGCTCGTCGTCGGCGCCTACTCGGGGCACGGCAACCTGCTCGGGACGCGCTGCGGGCGGGCGGCGGCCGACGCCGCACTCGACGGCACCCGGCTCGGGCTCGAGGGCGTCGTCGCCTGACCCGGCGACGCGGGTCAGGCCGGGGCGGGCGAGTGCCGTTCGGCCATCTCGGCGAGCGCCTCGTCGACCTCGCGCTCGACGTCCTCGGTGCTGCGGCCGGTCGCGGCGACGACCTCCTCGATGAGGCGCTCCCGCGCGTCCCGGTAGATCCGGCCGTCCGAGGGCGACAGGCCACGGTGGTCGTCGCGGGCCTTGAGGTCGCGCACCGCCGCCGCGACGAGACGGACCTTGCCGGAGTTCAGCCGTGACTCGTTCTTGGCGTGCTGCTTGCGCCACGACATCGACAGCAGCTGCGGCTCGGCACGCAGGATGTCGAAGACCTCCGAGACGTCGTCGACGTCGATGGTCTCGCGCAGCCCGAGGTCCTCGAGCGCCTCGATCGGGACGTGGAGCGTGAGGGAGTCCTCGGTGCGCCGCAGGACGACGTACTCGCGTGCGACCCCACCGACCTCACGGGTCTCGAGCGCGGTGACCTCGGCGGTGCCGTGCTGCGGGTGGACGATGACTTCACCGACGCTGGGCTTCATGGTGCTCCTCGGGGCGTGACAGCCGCGGCTCATCCGTGCAGGCGGCAGCCGGACACGGGTGCTCCGCACCGGGCACGCTAGGCGCGGGGCAGCGGCGGAACGGGACCTCGACCTGCCTGAGGGTACGGCCGGATGGCTCCGAGCGACACCTGACCTGTCCGGAAGGATGCAGGAACGCCCCCACGCGGGCAGGTCGAGCCGGGTCCGCTGTCGAAGCCCGCGGGGAGGTGCCCCTCATCCCCCCGAACGCACCCGGAGCCGCCATGCCCCGCATCCGCACCAGCCTGCTCGCCCTCCTGGCCGGCCTCGCCGTCGTCGCCAGCCTCGCGGCCGCTCCCGTGGCTGGGGTGGAGACGGTCGGCCCGGAGCCCGAGTGGGCCCCGGCGGGGGAGGCCACCATCTACCCGGGACGCCAGGTCCGGACCGAGAGCGGCCAGTGCACCTCGAACTTCATCTTCCTCGAGGTCACCACGGACGCGGCGGGGGTCGAGCACCTCGCGGACGTGCTGATCGGGATGGCGGCGCACTGCGCCGGCACCGACGGCAACACCGAGACCGACGGCTGCGAGGCCGGCTCGCTGCCCCTGGGGACGCCCGTGGAGATCACCGGTGCGGTCCAGCCGGGGACGCTCACGTACAGCTCGTGGCTCGCGATGCAGAACGGCGGTCCGACGCCTCCCGGGGCGTGCCTCGGCAACGACTTCGCGCTCGTGTCCCTCCACGAGGACGACTGGGCTTCGATCAACCCGAGCCTGCCCTTCTGGGGCGGTCCCGTGGGCGTCGGCGACGCCACCGACCCCGGCGAGTCGAACTACTCCTTCGGCAACTCCGGCCTCCGGCTCGGCATCGAGGCGCTCGGACCCAAGCAGGGCGTCACGGTCGACATGACGAACAGCGACTGGACCCACGTCGCCTACGCCGTGTCCCCCGGTGTCCCGGGCGACTCCGGCAGCGGCACGCTCGACTCGAACGGCGCGGCGATCGGCGTCACCTCGGTGATCTACGCCGCGCCGTACCCCGCCGGCAACGGGCTCACGGACCTCGGCAAGGCGCTCGCCTACGCCAACGCCCACACCGGCGGGGACCACCGCCTCGTGAACGGCACGGAGCCGTTCGACCCGTCGCTGCCCTGACCCACCCCCCGACAGGTGGCGCGGTCAGGGGCTGACCACGGTCCCGCCACCGCGCCGCGGGTCGGCGGCGGCGACGAGGCGGCCGTCGGCGTGCCGCAGCGTCGCGGTGACACCGCCGAAGAACATCGCGTGCGGGTGGTAGCGCTGGGTCGGGAGGGCGAGGTCGGGCATCACGAGCCCCTCCTCGTAACCGACCCGCAGGACCGACCCGTCGGCCGCGTGGCGGACGTGCACCCGGGGGGCGGCGATGGCGTCGGCCAGGCTCGCGCCGGCGGTGAAGCGCAGCACGGTCTGGAGGATCGCGGTCGTGATGCGGTCGGCCCCGGGCGAGCCGATGGCGAGGCTGGCGCCCGTGTCGGCGCGCGCGACCGTGGGCGCCATGTTGGACGGCAGCCGGTCGCCGGGGTCCCAGGCGTGCAGACCGCGACGGTTCAGCTCGTGCTCCCCCAGGCAGTTGTTGAGCCACAGCCCCGTACCCGGCGGCATCACCCCCGAGCCGTACCCCGCGGACGCGGTGATGGCGCAGGCCGCTCCGTCGCCGTCGGTCGCGGAGATGTGCACCGTCGAGGGTGACTGCAGCGCCGCCCGGAACCCGTCGCC
>JAHWJY010000036.1 GCA_019348135.1 Actinomycetota bacterium | reverse complement strand
ACGTCGTTCGACAGCCCCGCGTCGGAGGGGTCGCCGGGACCGGGACTGATCACGATCCCGTCGGGCAGGTCGGCCACGAGCTCGTCGATCGTGAAGGCGTCGTTGCGGACGACCTCGATCGTGGCCCCGAGCTCCCCCAGCTCCTGGGCGAGGTTGTAGGTGAACGAGTCGTAGTTGTCGACGATGAGCACGCGCGGGGCGGCGGTCATCCGGCGGCCTCCTCGGCGCGGTCGGCCTCCTCCGCACGCAGCCGGCGCCGGAGGACCTTGCCGATGCGGGTCTGGGGCAGCTCGTCACGCAGCTCGATCTCGGTCGGGACCTTGTAGGCGGCGAGGTGCTGGCGGCAGTGCTCGGTGAGCTCCCCCGCGGTCACCCGCGGCGCCCCCGGCTTGAGCACGACGTAGGCCTTGACGGTCTCCCCGCGGCGGTCGTCGGGCACCCCGATCGCGACGGTCTGGGCGACCCCGGGGTGCCGCAGGAGGGCCTCCTCGATGTCGTGGGGGTAGATGTTGAAGCCGCCGGCGATGACCACGTCCTTCTTGCGGTCGACGAGCGAGAAGGTGCCGTCGTCGTGCTGGACCGCGATGTCCCCGGTGAGGAGCCAGCCGTCGCGCAGGACCTCGGCGGTCTCCTCGTCCGCGTGCCAGTAGCCGGGCATCACCTGGGGGCCGGCGACGGCCAGCTCGCCGGGCGTCCCGATCGGGCACCGACGGGTGGGGTCGTCGGGGTCGACCACGATCGCGACGGTGTCGGTCACCGGCAGCCCGATGCGTCCGTGCTCGCTGCGCCCGTAGATGGGGTTGGCGTGCGTGAGCGGTCCGGACTCGGACAGGCCGTAGCCCTCGCGCAGCCGGGCGCCCCCGGTGATCTCCTCGAACCGGCGTGCGACGTCCGGCGGCAACGGAGCGGCGCCGGAGACGCAGGCGCGGATGGAGCGGAGGTCGTGGTCGGCGGCGTCCGGGTGGAGGGCGATGTCCCGGTACATCGACGGCACGCCCGGGAACAGCGTCGGGCGGACCGCGTCGATCGTGTCGAGGACCTCGTCGACGTCCCATCGCGGGAGCAGCACCAGGGTGGCGGCGGAGAGCACGCCCGTGAGCATCCCGAGGGTCAGCCCGTACACGTGGAAGAACGGCAGGACCGCGAGCAGCCGCTCCCGGCCGGCCTGGATGTCCGGCACCCACAGCCGCGCCTGGAAGGAGTTCGCCACGAGGTTGCCGTGGGTCAGCGCGACCGCCTTCGGCACCCCGGTCGTCCCGCCCGTGTACTGCAGGACGGCGAGGTCGTCGCGCGTGACGGGTGCCTGCCGGCCCACCGGCGCGGCCGCGTCCATCAGCTCGGTGAACGAGACCGCCCCGTCCCGCGCGCTGAGACGGTGGTGCTCGCCACGGCGGCGGGCCACGAGCGGGTACAGCAGCCGCTTGCGCCACGGCAGCCAGTCATCGATCCCGGACGCCACGACGTGCTCGAGGCTGTCGACCTCGTCCCGCAGCACACGGAAGCGGGGCGCCAGCGGCGTGGCGACGACGGCGACCCGGGCGCCGCTGTCGATGAGCTCGCGCCGTAGCTCCTCGTCGACCTCCTGGGGGTTCTGCGGCACGACGACGGCACCGAGCCGCAGGGTCGCGAAGGTCGCGATGACCATCGCGGGCGTGTTCGGCAGCACCAACGCGACGCGGTCGCCCTCCCCGACCCCGAGGTCCTGGAGCGCGCCGGCGAAGCGGTCGACCGCGTCCCGGAGCGCGTCGTAGCGGAGCTCCGCTCCGAGGAACGAGGTCGCGACCGCGCCGGGGAAGTCGCGCGCCGCGTCGTCGAGGAAGCGCGTCAGCGGCACGTCGGGGTAGCGGTAGGTCGGCGGCACGCCGGGGGGGTACGAGCCGATCCACGGCCGAGCGATGGAGTCCGGGTCCGGCATGCGCCGCCCGTCCGCGGGCGCGCCCGGACCGGCGACGGGGTCGGGCACGGGTGGTCCTTCGAGGCGCCGGAGGGAGGGTCGCCATCCTACCCCCGGACCGTCGACGCCCCGCCGGCGCCGTAGGCTCGGCGGCACCCCCAGGATCGCGGAGGCGGGATGTCGACCAGCTCACCGCCGGCACTGACCGCGCTCGCGGCGACCGTCGACGCGGCGCTGCGCGGCTACCTCGACCGCGCGCTCCCCCGGCTCGTCGGGCTGCACGCGTCGCTCGCCCCGCTGGCGGACGAGCTGCACGAGTTCGTGATCGGGGGCGGCAAGCGCATCCGGCCGACCCTGCTGCTCCTCGGCTACCGGGCGGCCGGCCGCGACGACCCGTCCGACGTGATGGGGCCGGCGCTGTCCCTCGAGCTGCTGCACACCTGCGCGTTGCTGCACGACGACATCATCGACGCCGCCTCGACCCGACGGGGCCGGGAGACCGCGCACCGGCGCTTCGCCCGGGAGCACCGTGAGGCGGGCTGGTCGGGCGGCAGCGACGCGTTCGGCGAGGCGGTGGCCATCCTCCTCGGCGACCTGGCGTTCGTGCAGGCCGACGAGCTGTTCCTCGAGGCCCGCGTCCCGGCCGACCGGCTGCTCGACGGGCTGCGACGGTTCACCGTCCTCCGCGAGGAGGTGATGGCCGGGCAGTACGTCGATCTGTACGCGGCGCGGGCCGGGGTGACCTCGCGCGAGCTCGCCCTCGCGGTCGCCACGTACAAGTCGGGCCGCTACTCGGTGGCGCGCCCGCTCGAGATCGGTGCCGCGCTGGGCGGCGGCCCGGCAGCGCTCGTCTCCGGGCTCGAACGCGTGGGTGGGCCGCTCGGCCGCGCCTTCCAGGTGCGCGACGACCTCCTCGGCGTCTTCGGCGACGAGGTCGAGACCGGCAAGTCCGTGGCGGGCGACCTCGTCGAGGGCAAGCGCACCCTGCTCGTCGCCGAGACCGCCGCGCGCCTCGACGGCGACGAGCTCACCACCTTCGACCGGCTGCTCGGGTCCCCGGAGCTCACCGCGGACGACGCGGCCACGCTGCGCGAGCTGATGCGGCGCTCCGGTGGGCTCGACGCGACCACGCGCTACGTGGAGGAGGCCGTCGAGGAGGCACGGACCGAGCTCGGTCGGCTCGACGTCCCGGACGAGGTCGCCGAGGCGCTCGAGGGGATGGCGGGCTTCATCCGCGACCGCCGGGCCTGAGGCGGCTCAGGCGACGGCGACGGCGACGGCGACCGCCTCGAGCGTGGGATCCTCGAGGTAGCGCTCGACGCGCGGGAAGACCTGGGTGAACAGCAGCCACAGGACCGCGACCGCGAGGACGACGATGAGCAGGGCGCGCAGGAGGCGGGACCGGCGGCTGCCTCCCTGCTCCTCGCTCACGCGCGCTCCTGTCGGTCCCGACGGACGAGCCTACGCCGCGGTCTCGTCCGCGGCCTCGGAACCGGTCAGGGTCGCGAACACGATCAGCCGCTGGGCCGCGCTGAAGCGGGGGTGGCAGGTGGTGAGCGTCAGCATCGGCTCGCCGGTGCCGAGCGGGTCGTCGCCGACGACCCAGACGTCGGTCGGGGCGACGATGCGCTCCCCGGTGACGGTGTAGACCCAGCGTGCCCCCGCACGGTCGACGACGTGGACCTCGTCGCCGTCCTCGAGCTGGTCGAGGTCGTAGAAGGGCGCGCTGTTCGTCGTCCGGTGCCCGCTGACGGCGAAGTTGCCGTCCTCGCCCGGCGCTGCGCTGTCGGGGTAGTGACCGGGCCCGTCCCGGAGGTGGTCGAGCGTCACGCCCTCGACGACGAACAGCGGCTCCTCGTGCACGATCGGCTCCCCGTCCCGTTCGAACCAGAGGACGGCGTAGGCGTCACCGGGGTCGACGGGCTCGATCTCCGCCGGCTCGGGGCGTTCGGTGGCGCCCACCGGACGGTCGCCGTCGAGGACGCCGTACTCGAGCTCCCACTCCTCGAGCATGGCCTGCTGCGCACGGTCGGTGGAGATCCCCGTGAAGAACATCAGGTAGACGAGGTAGAGCAGGATCAGCACGCCGGTGGACACCAGCAGCCACCCGACGCCCCGGACGATCCTGGTCACGGGTCCTCCACGATCCGCCGTCGCACGGCCGATCCGCGCGACTGCCCAGGGTAACGACGCGCGACCGCGGAACGTGCCCGGGGCCACCGCTAAGGTGGGCCTTCCCGTCCGCAGCCAGGGATCCGTCGATGCCCGAGAGCAAGCACCGTCGCAAGAACAAGGTCCGGCCGCGGCCGCGGCACGTGGAGGAGCCGGTCCACAAGCCGAAGCCGAGCCCGACGTGGGTGCCGGCGACGGGCGTGACGCTCCTCCTCCTCGGCGTCCTCATCATCATCCTCGGCTACATCCCGTCCATCGGCCGCTGGCTCACGGGCCTCGGCGTGCCGCTGGGGTCCAACCTCCCGCTCGTGCTCGGGTTCGTGCTGCTGTCGGTCGGGTTCGGCTTCCTCACCCGCTGGCGCTGACCCCGTGCCCGTCTACGAGTACGTCTGCGACGGCTGCGGGACCGCGACCGACCGCATCCTCCCGCACGATCGCGCCGACCGACCCGGGCCGTGCCCGGGCTGCGACGCCGACGCGCTGCGGCGCCGGTTCAGCCGCGTCGCCGTGAAGCTCGAGGGGTGGGGGTTCTCGAGCACCGACGGGCTCGTGCCCGACCGCGCCGGCGGACGTGGCGACTTCAAGGCGCTGCGGGATCGGGCCGAGCGCATCAGCGACGGCGAGGGCTAGCGGTGCGCACCGTCCGGGCCGTGCTCGTCACCGCACTGGCCCTGGGTGCGCTCCCCGCAACCGCGGCGGGTGCGGCCGCGGCGGGCGAACCGCCGGCGAGCCCGTGCGCCGAGGTGCCGGTCGCGCCCTACGTCGACGTGGACCGGGCCTCGCCACACGCCGGGGCGATCGACTGCGGGCTGTGGATCGGGCTGGTCCGCGGGACCGAGCCCGACGTGTTCCTCCCCGGCGCGGCGGTGCGACGCGACCAGATGGCCGTGCTGGTCGCCCGCGCGGTCACCGCGTCGCGGGGCGAGCTGCCGGCCCCCGA
Source organism: Actinomycetota bacterium (assembly GCA_019348135.1). GTDB lineage: Bacteria > Actinomycetota > Nitriliruptoria > Nitriliruptorales > Nitriliruptoraceae > JAHWJY01. The sequence continues at coordinate 14,321 of JAHWJY010000036.1, read as the reverse complement.
GCGGCGACGGTTCTCCGACCTCGAGGGCAACGTCCACCGGGACGCCATCGAGTCCCTCGCCGCCGCCGGCATCGTCACCGGCTACGCCGACGGGACCTACCGTCCCCGCGGCACCGTGCCGCGGGGGCAGATGACGGCGTTCCTCGCCCGTGCCTGGGAGCACCTCGCCGGCGAGGAGCTGGGCGAGGCCCCCGACGCGTTCGCGGACGACGACGGCCACGCCCACGAGCCGACCATCGACCGGCTCGCGGCCCGCGGCCTCGTCAGCGGTCGGACCGCGACGACGTTCGCCCCCGACGACGCCACGACCCGCGCCGGCACGGCGGCCTTCCTCCTCCGCCTCGTCGGCGACCACTGGGGGGACCGTGCCCGGACGGTGGGCGCGTTCACGTCACGCGTGGAGCCCCTGCCGGCGCGGCTGCGGGCGCGGATGACGGGCGGTTCGTGGCGGCCGGGCTGTCCCGTGGGACTCGACGATCTCCGCCTCCTGAGCGTCGTGCACCGCGGCATGGACGGCCGCGACCGCTGGGGACTCCTCGTGCTGCACCGTGACGGGGTCGCGGACGAGGTCGCCCTGGCGCTGCGCGAGGCACACGCCGAGGGGTTCGCCATCGAGCGGATGCAGCTCGTGGACCGTTTCGGTGCCGACGACGACGCCTCGATGGCGGCGAACAACACCTCCGCCTTCAACTGTCGGTACGTGGAGGGCACGAGCCGCTGGTCGCGGCACGCCTACGGCGACGCCGTCGACGTCAACCCCGTGCAGAACCCGTACGTGCGCGGCAGCGAGGTGGAACCGTCGGCCGGCCGCGCCTACCTCGACCGCGACGACGTCCGCCCCGGGATGATCGTCCGTCCGAACGCCCTGCTGCGGGCGCTCGAGGGAGCCGGCTGGGGCTGGGGCGGCGACTGGTCCGCCTCGAAGGACTACCAGCACCTGTCCCGGACAGGGAGCTGACCGTCCCGCGCCGGCGCGGTCAGGGGCGCAGCGTGTCGGCGGCGTCGCGGACGGCGTCGCGCGCCTTGTCGATGGCGGCCGCGAAGCGCTGTGACGCCTCGACGAGGCGGCCCTCGTCGGGGAGGTTGGGGTGGGCCCGGGTCGGGGCGGTGGCCTCGGCCTCCTGCAGCTGTCGGCCGATGCCGGCGCGACGGGCGTCGTCCCAGTGCTCGCGGATGCCGGCGAGCACCCCCTCCTCCTCCTCCTCGTGGTGGTGCTCGACCGTCTCGGCGAGGACCTCGGCCTTGGCCGGGAAGCGCTCGTCGTCGGGGTCCATGTCGTGGAGCTCGTCGAGGATGGTCTTGAGGACGTGGTGCTCCTCGAGGTTCTCGAGCACGTCGTCGCCGAAGGTCTCGGGGTCGACGTCGCACAGCTCGGCCCGGACGGCGGGGAACAGGACGCGCTCCTCGACGGCCATGTGCCGGGCGAGCTCGACGGTCAGGTCTCGGAGCAGCTCGGTCCGGCGGCCGGGGTCCTCGGCCTGCTCGAGCTGGTCGAGGAGCTGCTCCATCTCGCGGTGCTTGCCCAGGATGTACTCGACCGCGTCCAACGCGTGGGCCCTTCCGGTGGCGTCTAGTTGAGGATCTCGGTGCGCTCGTGCATCCGGGTGCCGCAGTGCCGCAGCGGCGTCCCGGAGCCGCGGACGAGGAGCAGCACCTCGGTCCCGCACTCCTCGCACCAGTAGAGCGTGCGCTCGTCGGGTCCGACGAGGGTCGGCCCGTCCTCCGGGCCATCGGCGAGCCCCTGCCCGCCGTGCACCATCGACCGGAACGTCGCGAACGACCACCGGATCATCGCCCACGCCAACAACGGCGCGAAGATCCACTTCCACCCGAACTGCTGCCCCACCACCACAGCAGCGATGGCCAACGGCACGAGTATCAGAAGACGGGTCATGCGGGAAGGGTAGGCGGAGCGGGGTCGTCGGTCGCATGCGCAGCCATCAAGCGGAGCGCAGGCGCGCCAGCGCCGAGCACCAAGGGCGGAGCAGGCGGCCGGCGTCCCCGCGGGAGCCGGGCTGACCTACGGAACCCGTTCGATGATGGTCGCGTTGGCCATGCCGCCGCCCTCGCACATCGTCTGCAGCCCGTACCGCGCCCCCTGCTGCTCCATGACGTGCAGCAGCGTGGTCATGAGCTTGGCTCCCGACGCGCCGAGCGGGTGGCCGAGCGCGATGGCACCGCCGTTGATGTTGACCTTGGCGAGGTCGGCGCCGGTCTCCTGCTGCCAGGCGAGCACGACGGGCGCGAACGCCTCGTTGACCTCGAAGACGTCGATGTCGTCGATCGACAGGCCGGCGCGCTCGAGGACCTGCTTCGTGGCCGGGATGACGCCGGTCAGCATGAAGATGGGGTCGTCGGCGGCGACGGCGAAGCTGTGGAAGCGGGCGCGGATCGGCAGGCCCAGCTCCTCGGCCTTGCTCTTCTCCATGATGAGGAGGGCGGCCGCACCGTCGGAGAGCTGCGACGCGCCGCCGGCGGTGACGATCCAGTTGATCTCGGGGAAGCGCTCGGCGGTGGCGTCGTCCTGGAAGGCCGGGCGGAGGTTGCCGAGCGCCTCGACGGTGGTGCCGGGGCGGATGCCCTCGTCGCGGGTCGCCTCGACGACCGAGCCGTCCTCCTGCTCGACCTTGACCGGCAGGATCTCGTCGGCGAAGCGGCCGGCCTCGGTGGCCTCGGAGGCGCGACGGTGGGACTCGGCGGAGAACGCGTCGACGGCCTCGCGGTCGATGCCCCACTTGGCGGCGATGAGTTCGGCCGAGATGCCCTGCTGGACGAGACCGCCCTCGTAGCGCTCCAGGATCCTGTCACCGAACGGGTTCGCGCCCATCGTGGACGAGAACATCGGCACGCGGCTCATGACCTCGACGCCGCAGGCGATGGCGACGTCGTAGGCGCCGGCGATCACCCCCTGCGCGGCGAAGTGGGCCGCCTGCTGCGACGAGCCGCACTGGCGGTCGATCGTGGTGGCGGGGACCGACTCGGGGAAGCCGGCCGCGAGGACGGCGTTGCGGCCGACGTTGAAGGCCTGCTCGCCGGCCTGCGAGACGCAGCCCGTGATGACGTCCTCGACCAGGGCCGGGTCGATGCCGGCGCGGTCGACGAGGCCCCGGAGGGTCTCGGCGAGGAGGTCGACGGGGTGCCAGCCCGAGAGCATCCCACCGGGCTTGCCCTTGCCCACGGGGGTGCGGACGGCTTCGACGATCACGGCTTCGCGCATCGGGTCCTCCTCGGCTGGCGCCGGCGCTCGAGGGGCCCGACGCTTCGCCCCGAGCGTACCGCCGGCCCCACGGCCACCGGAACGCGAGGGAGCGGGCCGTTCCGTTCGGACCGGGACGCTGGGAACAACGGACCACGACCTGCGTGATCCACCGTGACCACGGTGAAGATGACCCGTTGGGGTCTGTCCGCGCGTGCCCGTCGAGGCTTGTATGACGGGGAGGTTCGACGACCGCGACCCCGCCGTCGACCCTCGACTCGGGGAGGTGGGGAGTGACCGCAGCTGGTCCCTGGTCGTCCCGCGCCCTGGCCGGGAGCGGCCGGCAGCGACGCCGCGCCGACCGTCGGCACGTGCGGGTGCTGTGGGTCGAGCTGGCGCTGCGGACGGTGCTCGTCAGCGTGTGGGTCGCGGCGCTGTGGTCCACGGGGAGCACCGCACCCACCACGCGGTGGCTGCTGACCGTCGGGGTGGGCCTGCTGTACCTCCCGGTCACGGCGATGCTGGCCCGTCGACCGGTCGCGGGCGGGTGGGTCGTCCCGCAGCTGCTCGTCATCGCGACGGACCTCGCGCTCGGCGCCGCCGGGGCCTACCTGGTGCCGGCCTGGCGCATCTCGGTCCTCTTCCTCTACCTCGTGCTGGTCGTGACCACGACCATCAGCGACGGCGGGCGACGCGGGCTCGGTGTCGCGGCCCTGGCGACGGCGGCGGCGGCGGTGCTGGGGCTGACCGGGGGCGCCCGCGACGCCGTCAGCCTCGTCGCGCTCGTGCCGTTCGTGGTCTGCGCCTTCGGTCTCCCGGTGCTGATCTCCCAGCTCGTGAGCGAGCACCGACGGCACGCCGAGCACCTCGCACGGCTGCACCAGGCGCTCGCCTCCATCGCGGCGACGCCCGACCTCGCCGGCACGTTCGACGCCATCAGCGACAGCGCGCGGCGGGCCGTCGGGGGGGCGCTCGTCGCCCTCATGACGCTCGACGCCGCCGGGGAGACCCTCTCGGCCCGGGCCGTCGCGGCCGGTGACGCGACCGTCCCCGAGCTCGCGCTCGACTCGATCGAGCTCGCCACGACCCTCCCGGCGTGGTCGCCGACCCAGCTCGCCGCCCGCACGGGCCGTCCCGTCGTCGTCGTGGACCCGTCCACCGAGACACGGTTCGGTCGCTGGGCCAGCGACGCCGCCGAGCAGGGGGTCACGGCGATGGTCGCCGTCCCCCTCCGCACGGGCGAGACGGTGATCGGCACCCTCAACGCGTACTGGTCCGGCGACCGCGGGCCCTCCCGGGAGGACGTCGACCTGCTGGCCGCGTACGCCGAGGGGGCGTCGCTGTCGATCCTCCGCGCGGAGGCGTACGAACAGGAGCGGCGCGCCGCGGCGGCCCTGCGCGCCACGGAGCTGGAGCGGTCGGAGTTCACGGCGAGCATCGCCCACGAGCTGCGGACCCCGCTCACGACCATCCGGGGCTTCATCGAGACGATGCTGGTGCGGGAGGACGTCCTCACGCCGGCCGACCGGCACCACATGCTCGAGGTGTCCCGACGCAACGCCGTCGACCTCACGCACCGGATCGCCGCCCTGCTCGAGCACTCCAAGCTCGAGGGCGACCACGTCCGGGTCGACCCCCGGGTGCAGCCCCTCCGCCCCGTCGTCGCCACCGCGCTCGACAACTGCAGCGGTCTGCTGACCCGGCACCGCCTGGTCGTGGACGTGCCCGACGGGCTGCTGGTCGACGTGGACGAGGTGGCGCTGGACCACATCCTCGCGAACCTCGTCAGCAACGGCGTGAAGTACGCCCCCGCCGGCAGCGACCTCACCGTCCGGGCCGCGCCGCACGACACCGGCGAGGTCGTCGTGAGCGTCGAGGACCGTGGCATCGGCATCCCCGCGGCCGACGTCCCCCACGTCTTCGACCGCTTCTACCGCGGCGGCGACCAGGGCCGGCGCTCCGGGACCGGGCTCGGGCTCGCCATCGTCAAGGGCTACGTCGAGCTCTCCGGCGGGCGGATCTGGATCGACTCCGTCGAGGGCGAGGGCACGGCGTTCCGGTTCACCCTGCCGCTCGCCTCGACGGTGGTCGCGCCGGACTCAGTTGCTGGCCCGCCACCCGTCGTCCCAGGCGCCCTCGCCGAGGTGCCAACCGTCGATCCGGTAGACCATCGCGTGGAGGCTCGCGACGAGCCGGTCGGGGTCGCTGACCTCGATGAGGTACGCGCCCGTCCGTCGGCTCCGTGAGCGCTCGCGTGCTTCGGCGGTGAGCGCCACCCCCGGCCGCACCCCGCGCAGGAACTGGACGTCGACGGTCAGTGCGACCGCCACCCGGCCCCAGGAGTTGCTCGCCACCGCGAACGCGTAGTCGCCCAGCCCGAAGACCGCCCCGCCGTGGACGACGCCACCGAAGTTGACGTGCTCGTCCCGTGGGGTCCAGCGGACGCGTGCCCAGCCACCGCCCCAGTCATCGAGCTCCGCACCCAGCACGCGCGCGAACCCGTCGCCACGGAACAGCTCGTCCAGGGCGGGGTGGTTGGGATGGTCGCGGTCCACGGGTCCTCCTCGGGTGCCGGGCGTCGCAGTTGTAGCGGGCCGCCCACGCCGGGGGCCGGGCCAGCGGCCGACGACCGTCCGTTGCGGGACGTGCCGGCGTCGGCGACGGTGCCCCCACGACACGACACCCAGGAGCAGCGCATGCGCCGACCGACCCGCACGTCCCTCGCCGCGATCGCCACGGCGGGCTTCGCCCTCGCCGGCGTCGCGTGCGGCCCCGGAGCGACCGAGACCGAGGCCGACCAACCGGTCGTCGTCGACCCGAACGAGGAGGTCGGCGAGACCCTCCTGCCGGAGACGCCCTCGGAGGTCGAGGGCGACGAGGGGTAGCATCCCGCCCGCCCGGTCCGCGGCCCTCGCGGACCTCCGGGCCCGTAGCTCAGTTGGCAGAGCGCTGCCTTTGCAAGGCAGATGTCGTCGGTTCGATTCCGATCGGGTCCACCCCACCGCGCACGCCCCGCGACCCCGTCAGCCGGTGCATTCCGACCGCCGGCGTGGCGACGCCTCCATCGGTGGTCGTCGCGTCCGTTCGGCCAGGGCGTTCCCCGGGCCCCGCGCCGCTCGGCAATCCGCGGGCCCTATGCCTCCGAACGGAGGTGGAGACCCCAGGCGGACCGCCCGATGGGCCTCCATCCTCGTCCCAGGACCTGCCAGCCGACCACGGAGGAACGCGACATGGCGACCACACCCACCCACACGACCGACAAGCACCCCGCCCAGTACGTCGCGCTCGCGATCGGAGCCGTCTACACCCTCGTCGGGCTCGTCGGCTTCGCCGTCACGGGCTTCGACGGCTTCGCCTCGCCCGAGGGCTCCTCGCTGCTCGGCTTCGAGATCAACCCGCTGCACAACATCGTCCACCTCATCATCGGTGGCGCCGGGCTCGCGCTCTGGAGCCGCCTCGACGGGACCCGGATGTACGGCTGGCTGCTGGCGGTGGGCTACGGCCTCACCTTCGTCTACGGGCTGCTCGTGACCGGCACCGAGTCGCAGGCCAACTTCCTCGCACTGAACGCGGCGGACAACTGGCTGCTGCACCTCCCGAGCGCCATCGTCGGACTCGCCATCGCGCTCTGGGTCAACAAGGACATGCGGAACACGACCGGGACGACGACGCGGACCGGACGGACCACCTCGGTCTGACCCCCGCTCTCCCTGTCCGAGCGCCCGCCGGTTCCCCGGCGGGCGCTCGTGTTCGTCGCCTAACGTCGTCTGCTCATCGAGCGCCGAGCGCGGCCCAGCCGCGACCAGCGACCGGTCAACGAGGGAGAGCCGACGACCATGGGGTACTTCGTCACGGGAGCCACGGGCTTCATCGGGGGACAGCTCGTCGAGCGACTCCTCGCCCACCGCACCGGCACGATCCACTGTCTGGTGCGGGAGGGCTCCGAGGACAAGCTCGAGGCCCTCATCAAGGCGTGGGGCACGACCAAGCGGCGCATCAAGCCCGTCGTCGGTGATCTGTCGCAGCCCAAGCTCGGGCTGACGAACGCCGCGATCAAGGAACTGAAGGGCGACGTCGACCACGTCTTCCACCTCGCGGCCATCTACGACATGACCGCGTCCGAGGAGGACCTCCGGGCCGCCAACGTCGACGGGACCCGTCACGTCGTGGAGTTCGTCAACCGCGTCAAGCCGCGCGTGTTCCACCACGTGTCGTCCATCGCCGCGGCGGGGCGGTACCAGGGCACGTTCCGCGAGGACATGTTCGACGAGGCGACCGGCCTCGACGCCAACCCCTACTTCGCGACCAAGCACGCCTCCGAGCGGGTCGCCAGGGAGGAGTGCGAGGTGCCCTGGCGGGTCTACCGCCCGGGGATCGTGATCGGTGACTCCCGGACCGGCGAGATCGACAAGATCGACGGGCCCTACTACTTCTTCAAGCTCGTCCAGCGGCTGCGCGACATGCTGCCGCAGTGGTTCCCCCTCATCGGGCTCGAGGGCCGACGCATCAACATCGTGCCCGTCGACTTCGTCGCCGACGCGCTCGACCACATCGCCCACCTCGACGAGGACCGCTGGGACGGCAAGGTCTTCCACCTCGTCGACGAGGACCCGTACCGCGCCGGCCAGGTCATCAACCTGTTCGCCGAGGCCGCGCACGGCCCCCGGTTCCAGATGCGCATCGACTCGGCCGCGCTCGACCTCATCCCGAAGAACGCCAAGAAGCTCATGGGCTCGCTCCCGCCGGTGCGCAACGCCAAGCGGGCCGTGCTCGGCGACCTCGGCATCCCCGAGGACGTCCTCGGCTACATCAACTGGCCGACCAAGTACGACCGGCGCAACACCGCCGAGGCGCTCGAGGGCTCCGGCATCGAGGTGCCGCGGCTCGAGGACTACGCGTGGCGCATCTGGGACCACTGGGAGCGCCACCTGGACCCGGACCTGTTCAAGGACCGCAGCCTCGCCGGTCGCATCCGTGACCGCATCGTGATCGTCACGGGCGCGTCCGACGGCATCGGCAGGGAGGTCGCGCTGCAGGCCGCCGGCGCCGGCGCGCACGTCCTGCTCGTGAGCCGCACGCGCGAGAAGCTCGAGACCGTCCAGGGCGAGATCGAGGAGGCCGGCGGCACGGCGTCGGTCCACCCGTGCGACCTCTCCGACATGGACGACGTCGCCCGGCTGGCCGACGAGATCATCGAGGAGCACGGACGCGTCGACGTGCTGGTGAACAACGCCGGCCGGTCCATCCGTCGCTCGGTGAAGCTGTCGATCGACCGGTTCCACGACTACGAGCGCACGATGCAGCTCAACTACTTCGGGGCGATCCGGCTGATCCTGAAGCTCCTGCCGGTGATGTCGAAGCAGGACAGCGGCGGCCACATCATCAACGTGTCGTCGATCGGCGTGCAGACCAACACCCCCCGGTTCTCGGCCTACGTCGCGTCGAAGGCCGCGCTCGACGCCTTCAGCCGCTGCATCGCGTCGGAGGTCATCGACGACGGCGTCCACCTCACGTCGGTCTACATGCCGCTCGTGCGCACGAAGATGATCGCGCCGACCAAGATGTACGACTACTTCCCGGCCATCAGCCCCGAGGAGGCCGCCGACATGGTCTGCGGGGCGATGATCGACCGGCCGAAGAAGGTCGCGACCGGGCTCGGGAGCTTCGGCGAGGTGGCGTACGCGGTCGCCCCGAAGGTCGTCGACCAGGTCCTGCACATGGGCTACAAGATGTTCCCCGAGTCGTCGGCCGCCAAGGGCGAGGACGCGGCCGCCAAGGGCGAGGACAAGGCGTCGAGCGAGGGCCTCGCGTTCGCGCACCTCCTCAAGGGCGTGCACTGGTAGGCCGGCCTGTGGACGAACCTGTGGAGTTGTGGACGACGGACAGGCCTGTGCTTACACAGTTGTGAGCAAGTCTGTGGAGGAACGTCTGTTCGACTTCCACAGGTGTGAGTAAGCCTGTGGGCAACCCCTGGAACGCCGGACGGGACGGCCGCAGCCGTCCCGTCCGGTCCCGTGGAGCCGTCAGAGGGCGCGGGGCTCCTCCCACAGCGCCTCGTCGAGCTCCTGCTCCCGCTTCTTCTTGAGGAAGAACCCCAGCCCGGCAGCGGCGGCCGCGACCAGCGCGAACAGCCCCTTCCTGCCCGACGTCTCCTCCTCCTTCACGCCCATCTTCACGGCGGCGCGGTCGGAGAGCTGCCTGCCCTTGGCCTGGGCCTGACCGGCGAGCTCGCCGCCCTTGGCCGAGGCCTTGGCCGCGAGCTTCTCGGCCTTCCGCTCGAGCTTGTCGACCTTCTTCGACAACTTCTTCTGGCGCATGAACGACTCCTGGTGCCGCAACGTCCGGAGTTCCACCCTAGCCCCGGGCCGGACGCTGGTGGCGGGGGAACACGCCCGGACGGAGGGGGCTCACGCGACGCGGGTCGCGGAGGACGAACGAGGGCTGACAGCACCTCGGGGCGTCGCCTTCCGCGGTCCGGTACCCGCCGTCGACGAGGATCGTCGTCGACCCACGGAAGCGCTTCAGTCCGCGCGTCCGTCCGCCGAGGTGTGGGATATGCCCGGTACCGATCCCGATGACGTCCTGGCGGCCGCCCGCAGCGGCGAGGCCTGGGCGGTCGCGCGCCTGTACGAGGACCTGAAGGGTCCGGTCGTGACGTTCGTCCGGCTCCGCGGGGCGCGGGACCCGGACGATGTCACCAGCGAGACGTTCCTGCAGGTCTTCCGGGACCTCGCGCGGTTCGAGGGCGATGCCGCGGCGTTCCGGGCGTGGGTGTTCACGATCGCGAAGCGCCGGCTGATCGACGAGCACCGACGGTTCTCGCGCCGTGTGCGCGAGGTCCGGATGACCGCGGGGGTGGACGCCGCAGGCGGCGACGCCGCGGACGAGGCGATGGCGGAGCTCGGCAACGACCGCGTGCACGAGCTCCTCGCCGGGCTGACCGTCGACCAGCGCGAGGCGGTACTGCTCCGGATCGTGGCTGACCTGTCCCTGCACGACACCGCCCAGGTCATGGGCCGCTCCGTCGGAGCCGTGAAGGTGCTCCAGCACCGCGCGTTGGCCGCGCTGCGGGCCGCCCTCCTCGTCCTGGGTGTAACCCCGTGAGCCTCGCCGGCGATGTCGGGGGTGAGATGAGCCGATCACCGTTCGACGAGCCCGACCTCGCCGCCCTGACCCGGGAGCTCCGCCAGCTGGCGGCCCGGGCGGAGCACCGTGCGAGTCCGGAGCTGTCGGCGATGCTGGCCGGCCACCTCCCGATCGACAAGGGCGACCTGCCGGTGACGGCAGCGAGCAACGCCCACGGCTCTGCCATCCGGCAGAGGGCCGGGCTACCGACACGGAGGATCCGAGACATGCACGCAGCACTGATCGCCAAGCTCGCCGGCCTGTCGGCCGTCGCGAAGATGAGCCTCGCCGGCGCGGTCGCCGCGGCCGCCGTCGGCGGTGGCGCGACGGTCGCCACGATGGGCCCGTCGCCCGCCGAGGAGGCCACGTCGGTCTCCGAGGAGGAGCTCGAGAACGAGGTCGAGGAGGCGGCCGAGACCGCCGAGGCAGAGGCGGAGGCCGCGGTCGAGGCCGCCGACGCGGAGGTCGAGGCCGAGTGCGAACGGCTCGAGGACGAGGCGGAGCTCGCCGCTGTCGAGGCGCCGGACGACGAGACCGCGGACGCGATCGAACAGGCCGCCGACGACGCCTGCGAGGCCCTCGAGGCCGGCCTCGACGACGATGACGACACGGACGACGTCGAGGACCCGGCCGACGCGGACGACGACACCGACACGGACGACGTCGAGGACCCGGCCGAGGCGGACGACGACGACACCGACACGGACGACGTCGAGGACCCCGCCGAGGCGGACGACGACGACACCGACACCGACGAGCCGGCTGAGGCCGACGACGTCGACGACCCCGCGGAGACCGACGACACCGACGCGGCTGAGGACGACGCCGAGGACGACGTCGCCGAGGAGGACGACGACGACACCGTCGCGGACGACGCGGCCCAGGACGTCACGGTCGCGGAGGACGGGGACGACGACGACACCGACGACGAGTCGGCGGCAGAGACCGACTGACCCCACCACCACGCGCAACGGCCGCCCTCCTCGGGCGGCCGTTGCGCGTCCGTCGCCGACCACGACGCGCAACCCGACCGGCGGACCGGCCGTGCCCGCGACGACGTCTACCGCGAGGTCCGGCGGTAGAGGGGCCAGGGATCGGGGAAGCCGCGGAGGAGGCGGGCCCCGTGAGGCTCGAGGCCGAGTCGGTGTCCCGCCAGGACCTGCTGCACTGCGCCGGTGACGAGGATGTCGCCAGGGTCCGCGATGGCCGCGACGCGGGCGGCCACGTGCACGTTCGCCCCGCCGATGTCCTTCCCGCGGAGGTCGATCTCGCCGACGTGCAGCCCGATCCGGAGCTCGAGGCCCAGCTGTGCGGCCCCCGTCCGGATGGCCTCGGCGCAGTGGATCGCGCGTGCGGGGCCGGTGAAGGTGACGAGGAAGCCATCCCCGGTGGCCTTGACCTCCTGGCCGCCGAACCGGGCCAGCTGCCGTCGCACGAGATCGTCGTGCGCGTCGAGCGTGACCCGCCATCGCTCGTCACCCAACTCGTTCAGCAGCTCGGTCGATCCAACGATGTCGGTGAACATGATCGTCGCCAGCGCTCGGTCGACGTCGACCCGCTGGAGCTCGCCGGTGAGGAACCGTTCGATCTCGTCGACCACCGCGTCGGCGGGGCCGGCGAACCAGAGGTTGTCGGCACCGGGCACCTCGACGTAGCTGCCGCGGCGGACGTGGTCTGCGACGTACCGGGCCATGCCGGACGTGACGAGCGGGTCATCCTCACGGCGCACGACGAGCACGGGGCAGTGGATGGCGGGGAGGACGGCGCGGAGGTCCGCGAGGACGGCGAGTCGGAGGAAGGCCCGCGCCACGCTCGGGCTCGCGCCGGCGCGGCCGGTGCGCTCCCACCAGCGTCGGAACACCGGATCACCAGCGGCGCTCGGCGCAACGAGCTCGACCGGATCGCCGGTGGCGTCGGCCGTATCGACCGACGTCGTGTACTCGATCAGCGACTCGACGAGCTCGAGCGGGTGTCCGTGGGGGTAGTCGTCCGCATGCACGGCCCGCGCCGCGACGTTGAGGAGGACGAGACCATCGACCCGGTCGGGATGGGTCGCCGCCAGGAGCATCGCGATCGTTGCGGTCTCGACGGAGCCGATGACCGCCGCGTTCGTGGAACCCACCGCGTCGAGGACCGCCACGGCGTCCTCGACCCAGTCGTCGAGGGAGGGAGGAGCGCCCGGTGGGAAGGGGTCCGACAGCCCGATGCCGCGACGGTCGAACAGGATCAGCCTTCCGAAGGTCGTGAAGCGCCGCAGGATGCGGCCGAGCGCAGGCAGCTCGTCCATCGCGTCGAACGGGATGAACCCGTCCGACACGAGGAGGAGGTCGCGGGGCGCGCCTGCCCGCTGGCCGCGGACCTCGTACGCCACGTGCACGTCCCCGTGCTGGGCGTACCGGATCACGGTGCGAGGAACCAGGTCGACACGCGGAGACCCACCCACGGCCTCCTTCCGGTGGCGACGAGGCGGCCCCGCCGCAGGAGCGAGCCGACGGAGACCCGGCCGAAGGCGAGGAGGAGCAGGTCGTCGGCGCGACCGTGGATCCGGCAGGTCGCGCCGCGTACCCCCGGTGCCACGACCGCGCTCCCCTCGAGGATGCGCACCCGTACCGCGTCTCCCCCCCGAGGGGTGATCGCGACCATCTCGTCCACCCTCCGGGTCGCGACGGCGTCGACGTAGTTCGGGAGCAGCGCCCAGACCGCCGGTAGCGCCAGGTGCGCACGGGCCGGGTCCACCCGCCACGGGACGTCGAGCGCGCGGCCGACGTCGAGCCCGTGGACGAGTAGCTCGGCGACGAGCGTGGCGGTCGCGCCGGCGACGTCGCTCGTCCCCTCCCAGGACCGGAACCTCGTGGTTGGCTCGACACCGGCGGTCGCCTCGAGGAACCCGGTGACACCGCCACGGAGGCGGTCGATCAACGACCCGGGGTCCCGGTCGGTGACCGTTCCGAGGAGCCGTTCGTTCACGGCCGCGACCCGCGCCGGGACCGTGGCCGCGTCGATACCGACGAGGTCCTCGTGGGGGTCGCGTTCGCCCGAGACGAAGTCGCGGAAGCGCTCGGCCTGGATGGCGAGGTGAGCGAGGACCTGGGCGGCCGACCACTCGAGGCCCGGGACCGGTGCACCGAGGTCCCGGTCGGATGTCGCCACCTCCAGCTCGTCGACGAGCGACCGCAGAGCGTCGGCCACCCGCGGCCGTGCAGGCGTCGTCCCCACCATCACGCCCCTCGAGACGATGACCGCATCATCGCCGGGCACGACACATCGAGCCAGTGCACCGCGCGGTGCGCGACGGCCGTGTGCGCCTGCGGGGTGACCGACGACGACGCTCAGAAGATGGCGGTGACGATCAGCGTGACGATGACGCCAACGACGACACCCGTCCAGAACGGGATCCCGAGGATGAAGCCGAGCATGTCGCGCCTTCCCGTTGACGACCGCCCCATGATGCCACCTGGCACGTTCGCGGGTGGACTGCCGCTGGCGAGGCCGGGTAGACCCGGCCGATCCGGCGGCCGCGGCCCCCGACGCGGGTTCTGGTGTCCAGGCGGTGACCGAGCCGGCGCGTGCGGAACGCTCCGGATGCAGACGGCGGGCCCCGGAGGACCCGCCTGACCTGCGGAGATGCTGTGTGGGCCACGATGGACTTGAACCATCGACCTCACCCTTATCAGGGGTGCGCTCTAACCAGGCTGAGCTAGTGGCCCGAGGCGGGCGCACGGTACCAACTGCGGCGCGGAGGGCGCGAGTCGGGGGGGCGTCAGCGGTCGGGGCGGTCGGCCGGATCCGGCCGGCGGACCTGGCGGGTGTCGTCGTTCCACATCCGGTCGCCGCTGCCGGCCCCCGGGTCCGTGCGCGAACCCTGGTCGTCGGGGGACGGGGCGCTCGCTGGGGAACCGCTGCCGGACGGCGTCCTGCCACCGCCCGACGAGGGTCGGGGCGCGTTCCCCGTGGAACCGGTCGACCCGGAGGAGGCGGCGGGTCGCGGCGTCGAGGTGCT
>JAHWJY010000329.1 GCA_019348135.1 Actinomycetota bacterium | reverse complement strand
GCGTGCTCGATGAAGCCGTAGAACGGCGGGTAGACCGGGGGGTTGACGATGACCGTGTCGCCGGGACGGGTCACGAGCCGGAGCACCTCGACGATGCCCTGCATCACGTCCGGCACGAGCGACGTCGCGCGGCGATCGAACGACCAGCCCCAACGCTCCTCGGCGAACCCGCCCAGGGCGTCCGCGTAGGTGTCGGTGCCCCACGGGTAGCCGGTGTCTCCCTGCTCGATGGCACCGACGAGCGCGTCCCGGACCGGTCCCGCCACGGGGACGTCCATCTCGGCCACGAACAGCGGCAGCACGTCCGGCGGGTGGGTCCGCCACTTCTGGCTGGTCCGGGTCCGGAGCTGGTCGAGGGACAGGGCGTCGAGAGGATCCATGCGACCCGACGCTACCTCAGGCGCGGATCAGGGCGTCCTCACAGGTAGTTGCCGCTCCGGGAGGGTGGCTCGACGTCGTCGTCGGCGTCGACCAGCGAGCTCGAGAGACCGTGGAAGAGGCCCTCGAGCCAGCCCACGAGCTCGGCCAGCACCACCCGGAGCTCCGGCGCCGACACGCCGGAGGTGTCGGCGAGCGCCACCTCGCGGAGCTCGGCGAGGAGCTCGTCGCTCATGAGGTCCTCGAGCTGCTCGAGCGTGCGGTCGTGCAGCGACGCGAGTCGGTCCCGGACGGCCTCGCCGGGCTCGCTGCCGCGGAGCTCGTCGAGCACCCCGCGGACGGTGGTGGCGACCCGGAGCGCCCGTGCGGGGTCGCGCACGGCCGCGTCGGCGTCGGGCGCGGCGGGAGGACCGGAGGCGTCGGCGTCGGAGATGATCCGGAGCACGAGGTCGTCGTCGCGGGTCACGGGGGGCCTCGGAGGTCGATGGGACGGAGGGCGGTGCCATCCTCGCACCGTCCGCCACCCCGGGGGAGGTCGGCGCCGTCCGGAGGGAGGGCGTCCGCCGTGGCGTCACCCGGTCGTCCGTCCCGGCGGGGCGCCGGTTCGTCCGGATCCTCCGGACCGCGAGGTGCCGTCCGGAGGACGCCCCAACCCCCGCTACCGTCGGCACCGAACCGTCGGGGAGATCGCCGACGGGAGGAGGACCGGTGGCAGGCAGACGCCGCGCAGCGCTCGCCGGCATCGTCGCGGTCGCCGTGGCCCTGGCCGTCGGGGAGCTGCTGGCGGGTCTCGTGGGCGGGGTGCCGTCCCTCGTCACATCCGTCGGCGCCGTGCTCGTCCCGTTCGTGCCTCCGTCCCTCGAGTCGTGGGCGATCGCGACCTTCGGCACCTCGGACAAGGCCGTCCTGAACCTCGGGACGGTCGTCCTGACGCTCGGCGTCGGTGCCCTCGCCGGCGTACGCGGCGCCGCCCGCCCCCGCACCGGCGGCCGGATCATCGGCGTGCTCGGCGCCGTCGGGCTCGTGGCGGCCCTGCTGTCGCCGCTGCGCGCGGCGACCGTGACCACGGCGGCCGTGCTCGCCGCGACCGCGACGGGGGTCGTGACGCTGCGCTGGCTCCTGCGGCGGCTGGACCCTCCGCCGGCCCGGGAGCTCTCGCCCGCCCCGCCGCGCGAGCCGGCGCGGGACGGCGCCGGCGACGCCTCCCGCCGGTCGTTCCTGGTCGCGGCCGGCGGCGCGCTGGTCGCCGCCGCCGCGATCGCCGGCGCCGGGCGTGCCCTCTCGCGCCGGCGCGAGGTCGACATCGCCGCCGCGGCACGCGACCTCCCGCAGCCCGCACGGGCGCTGCCGTCGCCGGCACCGGCGACGAGCTTCGCGGAGGTCGAGGGTCTCACGCCGCTGTTCGTGCCCAACGAACGCTTCTACCGCATCGACACGGCCCTGAGCGTCCCACGCGTCGACGTCGACACCTGGACCCTGCGAATCACCGGCCGGGTCGACCGGGAGGTGGAGCTCACCTACGACGACCTCCTGGCGATGCCGCTGGTCGAGCGCGACGTCACCCTGTCGTGCGTCTCGAACGAGATCGGCGGCGACCTCGTGGGCAACGCCCGCTGGCTCGGCGTGCCGCTGGTGGACGTGCTCGACCTCGCGGGCGTCCAACCCGGCGCGACCCAGATCGTCGGACGTTCGGTCGACGGCTGGACCGGGGGCTTCCCCACCGAGGTCGCCTACGACGGGCGCGAGTCGCTGGTCGCCGTCGGGA
>JAHWJY010000328.1 GCA_019348135.1 Actinomycetota bacterium | reverse complement strand
CCCTCGTAGCCCTCGCTGTCCTGCGGGACGAGGAAGCAGGTGATGCCGAGGTCCTCGCCGCCGTCGCTGGCGCGGGCGAAGATCTTGGTGACCGCACCGAGCGAGCCGTTGGTGATGTAGACCTTCGCGCCGTTGATCCTCCAGCCGTCGCTCACCTTCTCGGCGCGTGAGGTCATCTGCGACGGGTTGGAGCCGGCGTCCGGCTCGGTCAGACCGAAGGCGCCCAGCTCGCCCCGGGCGAGGCCGGGCAGCCAGCGCTCCTTCTGGGCGTCGGTGCCCCACGTCAGGATGCTCATGCCGACGAGCCCGAGGTTGACCGAGATCATCGAGCGGATCGACGAGTCGGCGGCGCCGACCTCCTCGACGATCACCTGGTAGCCGTGGGTGTCGAGGCCCATCCCCCCGTACTCCTCGGGGATCGCCGCGCCCAGGAAGCCGACCTCGGCCATCTTCTGCACGAGTTCGGTCGGGAAGGACTCGTCGCGGTCCCGGTCCCGCGCGCCGGGGCGGATCTCGCGATCGCAGAACTGGCGGGCGGTCTGGCGCAGCTGTTCCAGCTCGGTGGACACGGGTGGCTCCCTGCTCGCTCGACGTCGGCTCCGTAGGACGATAGCCCCGGATGTCCCACGCGGACCACGCGTCGGGGGGACGTAGGCTCGCGCCTCCCCCGGAGGAGGCCCCCACCATCGACCGACGTCCGGAGGTCGCCGTGGGAGCGGTCGTGCGCGACGACCGGCGGCGACTGCTGGTGATCCGGCGCGGCCAGCCGCCGATGGCGGGACGGTGGACGCTGCCCGGCGGGCGGGTCGAGCGCGGGGAGACGATCGTGGAGGCGGTCGCCCGCGAGGTGGCCGAGGAGACCGGCCTCGGCGTGGCCGTCGGGCCGCTCGTCGGCGTCCACGAGGTGGTCACCGCCGACCACCACGTCGTGATCCTCGACCACCTCGCGGAGGTCACCGCCGGTGAGCCCCGCGCGGCCTCGGACGCCGCCGACGTCGCCTGGATGGGACGGGCCGAGCTCGAGGCCGCCGGCCCCACCGACGGGTTGCTGGACTTCCTGGACCGGCACGGCGTGGAGCTGGCGCCGTGAAGACCGCAAGGAACGGGTCGCCAGCGGCCGCGCCGGACGGCACGGTGTCGGCCTCGACCCAGGAGCCCGCCGTGCCGATCGCCACCGCCACCGATGCCCCGCCCACCACCGCTGACGCGCCGTCCGACGTGGACCTCGAGCGCGTCGCGTCGGCGATCCGCTTCCTCGACGCCCACCGCGACCGGCAGCCGAGCCTCGCCGAGGTCGCGCGCCACCTCCACCTGTCGGAGTCGCACGCGCAGCGGCTGTTCACGGCCTACGCCGGCACCAGCCCGAAGCGGTTCCTCCGGTGGCTCACGGCCGGTGCGGCCCGGGACCTCCTGCAGGACCGACGGGCCGTGCTGGACGTCGCGACCGGCACGGGGCTGTCGTCGCCGGGACGGCTGCACGACCTCATGGTCACGATCGACGCGCTCACCCCCGGGGAGGTCGCGCGCGGGGGCGCCGGCCTGACCGTGCGGGCGGGCACCCACGCGACGCCCCTCGGTCCGGTGGCGGTGGGGACGACCGAACGCGGGGTGTGCCTCCTGCGCTTCCTCGACGCCGACGACGGGGCCGACCACGACGCGGCGGTGGAGGCGGTCCGGCGGGAGTGGCCCGCCGCCGCCGTCGTGGTCGACGGGGACGCCACCGCACCCGCGGCGGCGGCCGCGTTCGGCGCGGGAGGCGGGGGCCCGGTCCGGCTGGCGCTGGCAGGCACGAACCTGCAGCTGAAGGTCTGGGAGGCGCTGCTCGCCATCCCCGACGGGCGCGTGACGACGTACGGCGACCTCGCGCGGGCGGTGGGACGGCCGAGTGCGGTCCGCGCCGTCGCGTCCGCGGTGGGTGCGAACCCGGTCGCCGTCCTGATCCCCTGCCACCGCGTGCTGCGGAGCACGGGCGCGCTCGCCGGCTACCGCTGGGGGATCGACCGCAAGCGCGTCCTCCTGGCACGGGAGGCCGCCCTGGCGGGATCGGGGCGGTGACCCCCAGCCGCTAGAGTTCCCGCGCGCGAGGGATCCAGGAGGACCGCGTTGGCACGCGTGAAGCTCTTGTCGGCCATGGCCTACGACC
>JAHWJY010000130.1 GCA_019348135.1 Actinomycetota bacterium | reverse complement strand
GGCGGCTGGTTGTCCAGGGGACACCGACCGCCCCGCGACGCCCTCGGAGTCCCGCTTGCAGCTCAACCCGATCTCGTTCTCGCTCGTCGTGGTCGTCTTCGTGGCGGTCGCGCTCGCCACGATGGGGTTCGCCGCGCCGCCCCGCGTCGCGCCGGCCGTCGCCGCTCCCGCGGCCGCGCCGGTCGAGCTCCAGGTGCCGGTGATCGTCCGCAGCGACTGGACGCCGCAGACGCATGCCGGCGCGCGCACGGGGCAGGTCGACGACGTGGTGATCCACCACTTCTGGCGTCCGAGCCTCGACCACGTCGCGGCCCCGGCCGACGAGATGGCGCTCCTCCGGCAGGTCGAGCGCTCCCACCTCGGCAAGGGCTGGTCCGGACTCGCCTACAACTTCGTGGTCTTCCAGTCCGGTCGCGTCTACGAGGTCCGCGGCTGGGGCCGGGAGGGCGCCCACACCAAGGGCGTGAACGCCCACTCGGTCGGCATCGCGTTCGCCATCGACGGTGACCGCGTCCGTCCCACCGACGCCGCCTGGCAGGCCGCCAAGGACCTCATCGAGGACGGTGTGGCGGCCGGCCACCTCGGTGACGACGTCCACGTCTCCGGCCACAACGAGCACGCCGCGAAGGCGTGCCCGGGCCGTCACCTCGTCCCGCACCTCCACGACCTCGAGCCCGCGACCGCCTGACCACCGCCGGAGCGACGGGACGCCGCCGGCGATCGGGTGCATGCTGCGCCATCCGGATCGATCGGGTGCGCGGCGGACCACGGATGCCGGGGGTGGTGCTCCCGATGCCGCGCGAAGGTCGGGCGTGCACCCGATCCCAGGCGAGCCGTGGAGTACCCCCGGTAGGAATCGAACCTACGCTTCCGGCTCCGGAGGCCGGTGCTCTATCCACTGAGCTACGGGGGCGCGTCGGGGCAGGACGGTACCACGACCCCTCCGCAGGCCGAACGCCGGGCGGGGCCGCGGAGGTACGACGGCGACACCGCGAGGGGCTACCGTGCCCACGGTCGTGCGGACGGCCGGAACCCCCGTCCCGCGGCGGCGAACGGACGCTCCAGGAGGCGATGCGTGGCGGCGAAGGTGCTGGCGGTCGACGACGACCCCGTCATCCAGAGGCTGCTCCAGGTGAACCTCGAGATGGAGGGCTACGAGGTCCAGCTCGCCGGCGACGGCGTCGAGGCGCTCGAGCGGGCGCGGGCCTTCCGTCCCGACATCGTCCTGCTCGACATCATGATGCCGAAGAAGGACGGCTGGCAGGTGTGCGCGGAGCTCAAGCAGGACGACGAGCTCAAGCACATCCCGGTCGTGTTCCTGTCGGCTCGGGCGCAGGACACCGACCTCGAGCGCGGCACCGAGCTCGGCGCGGAGGCCTACATCACCAAGCCCTTCGACCCGATCGACCTGCTCGATCTCGTCGCCGAGCTCACCAAGCGCTAGCTAGGGCCGAGTTCCGCTGGCCGTCGGGGCCCCCGTACGCTCGCCGTTCCCCCCACGCGACCCGGGAAGCGACCGATGGCCCGTCCCGAAGACCTCGACCCCGTGCTGGCCGAGCTGGCCACGCGTGTCACGAAGGCGCTCGAGGCGGCCGGACTGCCCGGCGCCGAGCCCGACTTCGAGCGTCCCCGCCAGCCCGAGCACGGCGACTGGGCGACCACCGTCGCCCTGCGTCTGGCCAAGCCCGCGCAGCGCGCTCCGCGCGACATCGCCCAGGCCGTGGTCGACCACATCGAGCTCCCCGCGGCCGTCCAGTCGGTCGACATCGCCGGACCGGGCTTCGTGAACTTCCGGCTGTCCCACGCCTACTTCGAGGACGTGGTCGAGCGGATCGTCGCCCAGGGCGATCGCTACGGCCGTCGCCAGCGCGACGAGGGCCAGCGCGAGATGATCAACATCGAGTTCGTCTCGGCGAACCCGACGGGCCCCCTGCACGTGGGCTCGGGACGCTGGGCCGCCACGGGCGACTCGCTGGCCGCGCTCCTCGAGGCCGACGGTCACGGCGTCGTGCGGGAGTACTACGTCAACGACGCCGGCGAACAGGTGCGGCGCTTCGGCGAGTCCATCGTCCTCGTCGCGCGCGGCGAGCTCCTCGGCGAGGACCACTACAAGGGTGAGTACATCCTCGACCTGGCCCGCGAGATCCGGCTCGAGTTCGGTGACGACTTCTTCGTCGCCGGCGACGGCATCCACTTCCCCGAGGACGCGCACATCACCGGGGAGCTGTCCGCCCAGCGGGTGCGCGAGCGCGCGGCCGACGGCCCCCACGACACCGGCGCGTCGGGGATGGTCGAGCCGACGCTGGCCGCGAAGGTCGGCGAGATCGGTGTCCGCAAGATGCGCGACCGCATCGCCGACGTGCTGCGCGACATGGGCGTCGAGTTCGACGTCTGGTTCAGCGAGCGGGTGATGCACGACTCCGGTGCCGTCGAGCAGACCATCGACGAGCTCCGCGAGAAGGGTGAGACCTACGAGCAGGACGGTGCGCTGTTCCTCCACACGACCGCGTACGGCGACGACAAGGACCGTGTGCTCGTGCGCTCGGACGGTCGTCCGACCTACTTCGCCGCGGACTGCGCCTACTTCCGCGACAAGTGGCAGCGCGACCACACGCGCCTGATCTACCTGCTCGGCGCGGACCACCACGGCTACGTCGGCCGGCTGCAGGCCGCGGCGCGTTCGCTCGGCATCCCGGAGGACCGGCTCGAGATCCGCATCGGGCAGCTCGTGAACCTGCTGCGCGGCGGCGAGCCCGTCCGGATGTCGAAGCGCGCCGGCGAGCTCGTCACGCTCGACGAGGTCATCGAGGAGGTCGGCAGCGACGTCACGCGGTACCACTTCCTGCGGCAGAGCCTCGACAGCATGATCGACTTCGACCTCGACGAGGTCGTCAAGCAGTCGATGGAGAACCCCGTCTACTACGTGCAGTACGCGTACGCCCGCATCAACTCGCTGGTGCGGACCGCGGACGACCGCGGCTTCGCGCACGGCGAGCTCGACGAGGCCGACCTCGGTCGACTCACCGCGCCCGCGGAGCTCGAGCTCCTGCGCAAGCTGGCCGAGCTCCCCGAGGTCGTCGCCGAGGCCGCGGAGCTCCTGGCCACGCAGCGACTGACGCGCTACGCCGAGGAGCTGGCCTCCTCGTTCCACCGCTTCTACACCGAGTGCCGCATCCTCCCCTCCGACGACCCGGATGCGAGTTCGTCTACGACGCTGCTCGACACGACGGACGAGGAGCGAGCGGCCGCCGAGGCGCTCGGTCGCGCCCGGTACTGGCTCGCGGTCGCCGCCAAGCAGGTGCTCCGCAACGTCCTCGACATCCTCCGCGTGTCGGCGCCGGAGCGGATGTGACCGCCGAGCCCGTCACGGACTCGCCGTGGCCGCTGACCTCCGCGCGCGACGAAGCCGGCCGACTGACGATCGGCGGGGTGGACGTCGCCGACCTCGCCGCCGGCCACGGCACCCCGCTGTGGGTCGTCGACGAGGACGACCTGCGGACCCGGTGCCGGGCGTACGTCGAGGCGTTCCCCGACGTCTGGGTCGCCTACGCCTCGAAGGCATGGTGCGCGGTCGGCATCCTCCAGATCGTCGCCGAGGAGGGGCTCTGGATCGACGTGGTCTCCGGCGGGGAGCTGCACACCGCGGCCGTCGCCGGCGTCCCGATGGACCGCGTCGTCTTCCACGGCAGCAACAAGTCGCTGGCGGAGCTGCGCAGCGCGGCCGAGCTCGGGGTCGGACGCATCGTCGCGGACAGCTTCGAGGAGCTCGACCGGCTCGAGGCCGTCGGGACGGAGCTCGACCACACGTTCCGGACGTGGCTGCGGATCACCCCCGGGATCGACGCCCACACCCACGACTACACACGGACCGGGCACGACGACTCGAAGTTCGGGTTCACCCTGTCGCTCGGGCTCGCCGACGAGGCCATGCGCCGGACCGCCGAGCTGCCGCACGTCGACGTGCTCGGGATCCACGCGCACATCGGCTCCCAGATCTTCGGCACCGACCCGTTCGTCGCCAACGCCGAGGTCATGATCGGGCTGCTGGCCCGGTGGCGTGACGAGCTCGGTGCGACGCTCACGGAGTGCAACCTCGGTGGCGGCATGGGCATCCGCTACACGACCGCCGACGACCCGGTCACGGTCGCGGAGTACGGCGCCGCCGTGCTCGCCGCGGTCGACCGCGCCTGCGAGGAGCACGACTTCCCACGGCCGCAGCTGGCGGTCGAGCCGGGTCGGGCGATCGTGGCCCCGGCCGCGGTGACCCTCTACGAGGTGGGCACGATCAAACGGCTGCCGGGGCTCACGACGTACGTGTCCGTCGACGGCGGCATGAGCGACAACATCCGGCCGGCGCTGTACCGGGCGGAGCACGACGTGGCCCTCGTGAACCGCCCCGCCGCCGGCGAGCTCGAGGTGTGCACGGTCGTCGGCAAGCACTGCGAGTCGGGCGACCTCGTCCGCGACCGGGTGGCGCTCCCTGCGGATCTCGTCGCGGGCGACCTCCTCGCCGTCGCCGCGACGGGCGCGTACACGGCGTCGATGGCGTCGAACTACAACCGGCTCCCGCGCCCCGCGGCGGTGCTCGTCCGCGCCGGCGCGGTGCGCCTGCTCCAACGTCGCGAGACCTACGCCGACGTGGTCGCCCGCGACGTCGTGCTGTGACCACGGGCCCGGCGACCGGGCCGGCGGGCTCGCCCGGCCTCCGGGCCACCCGCGCCTCGTTGACGCCGGCGACCCTCATCGCGCCGGGCCCCGGCCACCTCGTGCTGCGGACGGCGGGGCGGGGGGACTTCCGCGAGGGCAACGCGCTGCACGTCGACGACGTGCTGGAGGCCGACGCGGTCGACCGGTGGGTCGCGGCCTTCGCAGAGCGGCTGGGCCACCTCGCCGGCGTCGAGCACGTCCTCGTGCGGTGGGAGACCGACGTCGCCTTCGCCGACGCCGGGACGTACGCGGCGCGACTGCGCGCCGCCGCCGCGGAGCGCGGGCTCGCGCTCGATCGGCTCACCGTGATGGAGCTCGCCGGCGAGCCGCGCGCGCTGGTGCCGCTGACCGAGGGGATCGACGTGGTCCGGGCCGCCCGCGACGAGCAGTGGTGGGGCGTCCGTGCCCTGCGGATCTCCGCGGCTGGGGGCGAGACGGACCTCAGCACCTGGCGCACCGACCAGCAGCGCGAGCTGGCCGAGCACGGCGGGGGTGCGGCGTGGCTCGCGTACCGCTTCGGGGTCCCGGTCGCGGCCGCCGGCGTGTGGCGCGACGGGGCGGGGGTCGCGGTCGTGGACGACGTCGTCACCCACGCCGTGCACCGCCGGCTCGGGATCGCGAGCCACCTCGTCGCGGTCGCGAGCCGAGCCCACCGGCAGGCCTTCCCGGACGACCGACTGCTGCTCCTCGTCGAGCACGCCACGGACGCAGAGCGCCTCTACGCGCGCCTGGGCTTCGCCGCGGTCGCGACCGTCTGGGGGCTCACCACCCCAGGGTCGGGTGCCGACGGGCGCCGGTAGGCTCGGCCACCCCGCGGCACCCCGTGGGGGAGGTTCGGTGACCGGAGGCTCCATGGATCGCGTGATCCGCGTCGGTCTGCTCGGCTGCGGCACGGTCGGGGGCGGCGTGGTCCGGATCCTGGACCGCGAGTCGCGCGACATCGCGGTGCGCGTGGGCGCGCAGCTGCAGATCACGCGCGTCGGGGTGCGGGACGCCACGCGGGAACGCGACCTGCCGATCCCCGCCGACGTCTTCACGACGGACCTGCTGGCCGTCGTCGAGGCCGACGACGTCGACGTCGTCGTCGAGGTGATGGGTGGCCGCGACCCCGCGAGCAAGCTCGTCCGGCGGGCGCTCGAGCTCGGCAAGCCGGTGATCACGGCCAACAAGGAGCTGGTCGCGCACGAGGGACCGGAGCTCTACGAGCTGGCGGAGGCGTCGGGCGTCGACCTCATGTACGAGGCCGCCGTCGCCGGCGCGATCCCCATCATCCGTCCCATGAAGCAGTCGCTCGCCGGCGACCGCGTGCGTCGGGTGGTGGGCATCCTCAACGGGACCACCAACTACATCCTCACCAAGATGACCGAGGAGGGTGCGACCTACGACGCGGTCCTCGCCGACGCGCAGCGGCTGGGCTACGCCGAGGCCGATCCCACCGCCGACGTCGGCGGGCACGACGCGGCGTCGAAGACCGCGATCCTCGCGAGCCTGGCCTTCGACTCGAAGGTCCACGCCGACGACGTCTTCCGCGAGGGCATCGAGAACGTCACGGCGACCGACATCTCGGTCGCGGACCGGCTCGGCTACGTCATCAAGCT
>JAHWJY010000327.1 GCA_019348135.1 Actinomycetota bacterium | reverse complement strand
GGTCGAGGAGACCAAGCCGCAGGCGACCCTCCACATCAAGATGAAGTACGGCCAGAACCGCGAGCGCGTGCTCACGGGCCTGCGCCGCATCTCCAAGCCGGGCCTGAAGGTCTACGTCAAGCGTGACGAGGTCCCGCGGGTGCTCGGTGGTCTCGGCGTCGCCATCCTGTCGACCAACGCCGGCCTCATGACCGACAAGACCGCACGTCGCGAAGGTCGCGGCGGCGAGGTCATCGCCTACGTCTGGTGACGTGACGCGACAGAAGAAGTAGAAGGAGCGAGGCTCATGTCCCGCATCGGAAAGCTCCCCGTCCCCATCCCGGACGGTGTCGACGTCTCGGTCGACGGTCTCACCATCTCGGTGACCGGCCCCAAGGGCTCGCTCGTGCGCACGATGCCCGAGGGTGTCGAGCTGACGCTCGACGACGACGAGGGCGTGGTCGTCACCCGGCTGGGTGACGAGCGCATGCACCGCTCGCGTCACGGTCTCGTCCGCTCGCTCATCGCCAACATGGTCGAGGGCGTGACCAACGGCTACGAGAAGCGGCTCGAGCTCGTCGGCGTCGGCTACCGCGCGCAGCAGCGCGGCTCCGACCTCGAGGTCCAGGTCGGCTTCAGCCACCCCGTCGTCGTCAACGCCCCCGAGGGCATCACCCTCCAGGCCGGCACGCCGACCCAGATCACCGTCTCCGGCATCGACAAGGTGCTCGTGGGCCAGACCGCCGCGAACATCCGCAAGATCCGTCCGCCCGAGCCCTACAAGGGCAAGGGCATCAAGTACGAGGGCGAGCGCATCCGCCGGAAGGCCGGCAAGGCCGCCGGGCGCTGACCCCCACCCACTTCCCTGCATCCAGCGGTGCCGCTCCACGCGGTGCCGAGGTGACCGCCCGGCAGCACATGGGGCGGGGTACGAGGAGCAGACCATGAACCCGTCGAAGAAGCGCGACCAGCGCGACCGTCGGCACAAGCGCATCCGGCGGCACGTCCGCGGCACGGCCGAGCGGCCGCGCCTCGCGATCTACCGCAGCAACGCCCACATCTACGCGCAGCTGATCGACGACGTCGCGGGGCACACGCTCGCTGCCGCATCGTCGCTCGACGCCGACGTCGCGGCGGGCGACGACGGCAAGACCGGCGTCGCCAAGCAGGTCGGCGAGCTCGTCGGCAAGCGCGCGGTCGAGCAGGGCATCGACACGGTGGTGTTCGACCGTGGTGGCTTCCGGTACGCCGGGCGCGTGGCGGCTCTCGCCGACGCCGCCCGCGAGGCCGGCCTGAAGTTCTGATCAGACATCGTCGCCTCCGGGCGGCAGAGGTGGCCCTGAGGGTCACGCAGAGGAGCACGAGATGGCAGCGAACAACCGTGGTGGTGGTGGCGGTCCGGGTGGCCCCGGCGGCGGCCGTGGTGGCCCCGGCGGCGGTCGCGGTGGCCGTGACGGCGGTGGTCGTGGCGGACGCGGCGGTGGTCGTGACGACCGCGAGCAGTACGACGAGCGCGTCGTCTCGATCAACCGTGTCGCCAAGGTCGTGAAGGGCGGTCGCCGGTTCCAGTTCACGGCGCTCGTCGTCGTCGGCGACGGCAAGGGCATGGTCGGCGTCGGGCACGGCAAGGCCAAGGAGGTCCAGTCGGCGATCCAGAAGGGCGTCGAGGAGGCCAAGAAGAACTTCTTCAAGGTCCCCATGGTCGGCTCGACCATCGTGCACCCGATCCTCGGTCACGCCGGCGCCGGTCGCGTGCTCCTCAAGCCCGCGGCCCCCGGTACCGGTGTCATCGCCGGTGGTCCGGTCCGCGCGGTCGTCGAGGCCGCCGGCATCCACGACCTCCTCGCCAAGACGCTGGGCTCCAACAACCCGATCAACGTCGTGCACGCGACGGTGAAGGGTCTGAAGGACCTCAAGTCGGCGCACGAGATCGCGGCGCTGCGCGACAAGTCGATCGACGAGATCGCTCCCAAGAAGATGGTCGAGACCATGCGTGCCGGGGGGAACCACTGATGGCTGAGGAGAAGATGCTCCGCGTCACCCAGATCCGGTCGGTCATCGGCCGCACCCAGGACCAGCGCAACACGGTCCGGTCGCTGGGTCTGAAGCGCATCCGCCACACCGTCGAGCAGCCCGACCGTCCCGAGATCCGCGGCATGCTCCGCAAGGT
>JAHWJY010000326.1 GCA_019348135.1 Actinomycetota bacterium | reverse complement strand
CCATCCAGGACAAGCTCGCGACGATGCGGATCCGCCTCGAGGCGGCGACGCTGCTCCAGCGCAAGGCCGCGTGGCTGAAGGACAACGGCCACGAGCACCAGATCGAGGCCTCGATGGCCAAGGCCTACGTGGGCGAGGTGGCGGTCGAGAGCGCCCTCGACGCCATCCAGATCCACGGCGGGTGGGGCTACACCACCGAGTTCCACGTCGAGCGCGGGCTCCGTGACGCCAAGCTCGCCACGATCGGTGGCGGCACGACGGAGATCCAGAAGATGGTGATCGCCCGCACCCTGCTCGGCTGAACCGGGAAACGGGCGAGCGTCGGTCCAGGACACCCCCCGGTTGCGACGAAGAGCGGGGCGCTGCGCCTCGTGAAGACCGCAGCCCTGTCGCTGACCCGGGCGCTGCCGGCCACGGGGACCGCGGCGACGCGTACCCTCGGCGGCGCGGCGGTGCTGCTGGTCTCCGGCTGGATGCTGCTGTACCTGGCGCGGCCCGAGCGCCGACCGGTCCCCGGGCTGCGGGAGCTGACCGACCGCCGCACCCGGACCCACCGACGGAGGACCACCGAGTGACGATCCTGGCCCCTGCCACGACCGCCGTGGTGGAGGTGACGGGAGCCGACCGGCTCGACTACCTCGAGGCCGTCACCAGCCAGCACCTGCTCGACGCCGTCCCCGGCGCCGTCCGGGGTGCGCTCCAGCTCGACCCGCAGGGTGCGCCGCTCGCGGCCTTCGACGTCGTGGTGCTGGCCGAGCGCGTGCTCCTGCTCGTCCCGGACGCGGAGCTCGCCCGGCAGGTGGTCGAGGTCCTCGGCGGCCGGACCTTCCTCAGCGACGCGCGGTTCGCCGCCCGCGACGACGTGGTCGTGGCGCTCCGGGGCGACGACGTCCCGGCGACGCTGCGCTCGGCGGACCTGCCCACGGCGGCGGGCGCCGAGGAGACCGGCGAGCTCGTGGTGGTGGCGACGCGCAGCGGCGGGGTCGACCTCGTCGGACCCGAGGCCGGTGTCGCGGAGGCCGCGGCGCGGGTGCTGGCCGCCGGCGCGGAGGAGGTCGACGCGGCGGCGCTCGAGGCGTGGGAGATCGCCCACGGGGTCCCCCGGTGGGGCCGCGAGCTCGCCCCGCCGCACCTGCCCGAGGAGCTCGGCCTGCTCGCGACGCACGTCCACCTCGCCAAGGGGTGCTACCCGGGACAGGAGGCGGTCGCGCGCATGTGGATGCTGGGTCGCCCCCGCCGGCGGCTCGCCGAGGTCGAGGCGGATCCGGGGGTGGACGCCGGCTGGACGACCGGCGCCGGCAAGCGCGGGGTCGTGGTGACGGCCGTCGACCCCGGGACACGGCGCGGGCTGGCGTTCGTGCCGGCCGACGCCTCGCCAGGGGACCGCGTGACCGACGACGACGGCACCGGGGTGACCGTCCGGGGGTTCGTGGGCGAGGGGCTGCCCGTCCCCGGCCACGACCCGGGGGTGGTCCGTCGGCGGGACCGACGCTGATGCGACCGCCACGCGCTCCCGGAGGGCTCCCGCCCGACGTCGCCGCCCGGGTCCGCACCTACCTCGCGGCGTTCCTGCCGCCGGAGGCGGTCGACGAGGCCGTCGACGAGGTCGCCGCCGACAGCGGCTTCTGGGGCGACACCGACGAGACCGAGATCCTCGCGGTGGCGCACGCCGTGCTGGCCAGCCGGCTGCGCGTGGCGACCGACGTCGAGGTGCTGGTCCTGAACGAGGACGTGGGTCTCCCGGTCGATCGCATCGCCGCCGTGCTGACGCTGCCGCCGGCGGAGGTCCGGCGCATCCTCGACGAGGCGCTCGCCGTCCTCGCCGGCGCGGACGTCGACGACCCGGCACCGGACCCGTCCGGCGCCGACGACCCGGGGACGGTCGTGACCGCGGAGGCCATCGCGTCGCCCCCGCCGCGGACCCCCGCGGTCGGCGGGGGTCGCAGGCGCCCGCGGATCCTGCTCGTCCTCGCGGCGCTGGTGCTGATCGGCATCGCGCTCGCCGCCGCCTGGGTGGGGGGAGGCGCTGACGGCTGCCCCGGCACGGCCTCCATCTGCGTCACCAGCTCGGTCCTGACCGACGAGGTCGACCCGGCGACGGGACAGCCCGGGCCGGACCGCACCTCGTTCGCGGTCGGCGACCCGGTCACG
>JAHWJY010000129.1 GCA_019348135.1 Actinomycetota bacterium | reverse complement strand
TGGGCGAGGCTGGGGGCGACGTCGTCGGCGTCCACGAGCACCGTGGGCCGACCGAGACGGCGGGTCGCGTGCGCGAGCCCCAGCGCCACCTCCGTCGCGCCGGGAGCGCCGGCGGGACCTCCCACGGCCACCACCGTCCCGAGGTCCCCGGGCGCGGCGGTCGCCGCATCCGCCCCGGCTCCCGGCGTCGCGCCGTCGGGCCGGTGCCTGCCGGCGGCTCCGAGACCCGCCAGCTCGGCGTCGAGGTCGACCGCGGCGGTGATGGCGAGCGCGTCGACCGCCCGCAGGACCTGCTCCGGTGTGGCCGTCGACTCGATGGTGTCGTCGGCGCCGAGCTCGAGCAGCCGCTCCCGGCCCCACGGCTCGACCGGGTCGAACACGCCGAGGATGCGCTTGCCACGCCGGCGCAGCTCGGCCACGAGCCGGGGGGTCAGGAACGACGTCAGGTCCTCGGCGACCAGCACCTGGTAGCCCTCGTCGAGCGCTTCACGGCCGTCGAGCACCCGTGCGCGCACCCGCGCCCCGCCGTGGTCCGCGACGAACCGGTGCAGCCCCTCGGCCCAGTCCCGTGGGGAGACGACGATCGCGATCTCGGGGGTCACCGCGGCTGGCCCTCGCCGGCGGCGAGGCAGGGCGAGACGCTCACCGGTTCCTGTCCCGTCGACAGCACCAGCGTCAGTCCCCCGCTCTCGATCGCCGCGGCGAGGCACAGGGCCGTCTCGGCGTCGACCCCGATCGTGACGTGGAACCCGGTCACCGCGCCGAGCGCCGTGCCGGTGCGCTCGGCGCGGGCGAGCACGCGCGCGTTCGAGACGAGGTAGCGCGGTTCTCCATCCACCACCTGGATGACGTCGATGCGGTCGTCGACCTCGATCGCGCCGCCCACCGCGGCCTCCGGCCGGACGGGGATCGCGATCCGCCGGAGGCCCGGCTCGCCGGTCGCGGCCGGACGCAGGTCGGTCAGCCGCAGGGGACTGCCGGCGCGCACCGGCGTCGCGGTCACGTGACCCTCCAGCGCCCCGGTCCGGACCGACGCCGGCGTGACCAGCGTCGCCAGGACGTCGGCGTCGAGCCGCGCGTCGACGGTCCGCAGGAGATCGGGTGTCACCGCCACGCCGATCGGGATGTCGGCCCGGGCGACGACGACCGGCACGGTCGCGGACCCGGCCCGGACCACGGCGAGGTTCGCCATGGCCGCGACGAGGCCGGCCACGATCATGACCACGTGGCCGGTGCTCAGCCGGCTGCCGATCCTCCGACGGCTCGCGCGTGGGGGCGAGGCGGTCGCCCCCTCGCGGGGCGGGATGCCAACGTCGGTCGCCGTCACCGTTCCCCCGATCCCGACCGGCACCGCCGGCGCGTCGCGGTCGTGCCCGTCCTGGTTCTGCGTCGTGGTCGTCCGCCCCTGCCCGGCGCGGGCCGCGGTCCGGCGTCCGTCCGGCGTCCGTCCGCCGGCGCGCGGCCCGTGCTCGTCGGGCCGGCGCGGACCGGACGTAACCGGATGCGTCCCGTCGGCGGCAGCCTGCCCGGGACGACCGCCCCCGGCGAGCCCGGTCGTCGTTTCCGCTGTGGACGACGACGGGTCGTCCCCAGCCCACGCCAGGTCCCGTCAGCGCGTGTCGTCACGGGCTACCGTCGTGCCGACGACCCGGAGCGACCCATGGCCGACGACTACCCGCCCGTGCTGGACGCCGCGATGGTCTCCGAGCTGCTCGGCCTCAACATCGACACGACCCGCCGGCTGTCCCGCGAGGGCGTGATCCCGGCGCACCGCCTGCCGGGCGGGCGGACGTTCCGGTACCTGAAGGACGAGATCCTGGAGTGGCTGCGCGACCAGCCGGCGCACAACCCGGCCGTGGACGCGGAGGACGGCGCCGCACGCCGCCGCGATCGCGCCTCCGGCTAGCGGCTCATACCCCCCTCCCCTATACTGTCCGGACCGCAAGGGTCCGGACGAGGAGGTCGCGGTGCACGGCTACGTCGCCAACCGCGAGCAGCTGCTCGCCCGGCTCCGTCGTATCGAGGGCCAGGTCCGCGGCCTGCACCGGATGGTGGAGGAGGACCGGTACTGCATCGACGTGCTGACGCAGATCTCCTCCGCGACGCGCGCGCTGCAGGCCGTCGCCGTCACCATGCTCGACGACCACGTCCGCCACTGCGTCCGCGAGGCCATCGACGAGGGTCCCGAGACGGCGGACGCGAAGATCGAGGAGGCCCTCGACGTCATCGCCCGGCTCGTCAAGAGCTGATCGACCCGGCACCCTCGTCACCTCCCTCCCCCATCCCACGAGGAGCACCCCGATGCCCCGCACCTACTCCGTCCCCGAGATCTCCTGCGGCCACTGCAAGGCCTCCATCGAAGGCGAGGTCGGCAAGCTCTCCGACGTCGACACGGTCGTCGTCGACATCGACGCCCGCACCGTGACCGTGGAGGGCCAGGCCAGCGACGAGGCCATCAAGGCGGCCATCGACGAGGCCGGCTACGAGGTCGTCGGCGCCTGACGGACGACCGCCGCGACACGCAGGAGCCGCCCATGACGGTCACGGTCGAAGCGGCGACGGACGTGCTCGCGCAGATCCACGACGAGATGGGCGACTTCGACCCCGACACGCGCGCCCTGGTGGCCCTCGCCGTGACCGGGGAGTCCTCCTTCGACCTCACCGACGTCGACCTCGCCGACAACGGCGTGCTCGAGGTCGGGGACGACGTCGCCGGCCTGCTGCTCCTCACCGGCGACCGGGTGGAGCTCGTCGACCGGGCGGCCCCCGTGGCCGTGCGCCACGTGGTGGTCATCCTCCGCGACGGTGTCGAGGTCGGGATGTTCCGGCTGGGGGAGGACGACGACACCCTCCACCGCTGGTCGAACCTGCAGCCGGACGACGAGGACGCCCGCGTCATGCGGCCCCGCGACCCCGCCGCCAACGTGGCGCGGCGCGCCTTCGGGCTCCCGAGCCTCGTCGACGACGTCCCGGTGGTCGAGCTCGTCGCCCGCATCTGGTCCGTGCACGTCGCCCAGGTCGCCCTGCGCCTCTTCGACGAGCGCGGCGGCCAGCCGGTCCCGCTGCCCGACCTCACGGCCGAGGTCGTGGCGACCGAGCCCGACATCGACCCCGCCGAGATGACGTGGGGCGGTGCCCGGGAGCTCGCGATCCGCGACCGGCTGCGCTTCGGCCCGTACCGGTTCGACCCGGAGCACGCCGCGTGGCTGGACGCAGCGGGGTTCGCGCAGCACGTCCTGCGCAGCGTGCCCGAGCCCGCGGAGTTCCTCGACACCCTCTCGGTCGTGGTCGAGGGCGACGTCCTGGCGTGGGTGCTCGCCGAGCTCGAGCGTCGCGGCTGGACCGCGCCGGTCACACCCGGCGCCTAGCCTCCGACCCCGATGCCTCCTCCGCCCGCCGCGACGCCGGCGACCGCGTTCCCCGGCCCGCCCGTCCTCGGGCGCGGGGCGGTCGTGCGCGCCGGCCAGCCGGCGCCGGCCGGCCTGGGCGACGCCCCGCGGGTGGTCGTCGACGACGACGTCCTGGCCCAGCCCGATGCCGCCGCGGCGGTCCTGCACGACCACTGGGTCCACCGCCGCCCCGTCGTGATCGAGCTGGCGGTCGACAACGACGCGATGCGCGCACCCGAGACCTGCGACCGCCCCCCGTACGAGCTGACGCCCGACTTCGCGTTCGCGCGCGAGCGGCTCCATCACCTCGTGTGGGCGAACACGTACGACTGCCGGTCGGGTGAGCCGATGTCGGGCAGCGCCGCAGGCGAACCCGCGCCGATCTGGTGGCACGGCGTGCTGGCGGAGCGGCGGGGCGCCGGACCGTCCACCGACGCGGACGTACGGCTCCCCGACGGCACCGACGTGTGGGTCGACGGCGGGCCCCGCGGCCCGCTGCCGGTCGCGACCGTCCACCGCGAGTCGGTGGCGCTCGGCCGGCTCACCCCGTACGGCGACGCCCCGCCCCGCGACGACCTCGCGCCCGACCAGCTCGCCGCCGTCATGCACGCGAGTGGCCCCGCCCGGGTGATCGCGCCGGCGGGCTCGGGCAAGACCCGTGTGCTCACGGCCCGGCTCCGCCACCTGCTCCGCGACCGCCGCTACGAGCCCGAGCTCGTCACCGCCGTGGCCTACAACACCCGGGCCGCCGGCGAGATGCGTGAGCGCGTCGTCGCGAGCGGGGTCACCAACGCCAACGTCCGCACGCTCCACTCGCTCGCGTTCTGGATCTGCGGGCTCGAGTCGCGCCGTGACGTCCTGTCCGAGCGCGACGTCCGCGGCATCCTCGACCGCCTCGTCACGACCGGCCGGATCCCGAACCAGGACCCGTTCCAGCCCTACCTCGAGGCGCTGTCCGAGATCCGCCTGGCGCTGCGTGACCCCGAGGCCGTCGAGGCCGAGCGCGACGACGTGGACGGGCTCGCCGAGATGTTCCCGCGGTTCCGGGAGGAGCTCGCCCGTCGCAACGCCCTCGACTTCGACGAGCAGATCTACCGCGCGCTCGAGCTCCTGCTGACCCGCCCGGACATCCGCCGGGAGGTCCAGCGCCGCTGCACCCACCTGCTCGTCGACGAGTTCCAGGACCTCACCCCGGCGTTCATGCTGCTCGTCCGGCTCGCGGCGGGACCGTCGCTGCAGGTGTTCGGCGTGGGCGACGACGACCAGGTGATCTACAGCTACGCCGGCGCGACCCCCGACTACCTCATCGAGTTCGACCGCTACTTCCCCGGTGCGTCCCACCACGCGCTCGAGGTCAACTACCGCTGCCCGCCCGACGTCGTGACCTCGGCCGTGACGCTGCTCGGGCACAACCGCCGGCGCGTGCCCAAGGTCATCCACGCCGGCCCGGGTCGCGACGCCGACGGCGACTCCCGGCCCCCCGAGGTCCACGCCGTGGCCCCGGGCGCGATGTCCGAGCGCACGGTCGCGATCGTGGAGGACTGGCTCGAGGACGGCCTCGCCCCGCGCGACGTCGCGATCCTGGCGCGCGTGAACGCCGCGCTCCTGCCGATCCAGGTGGCGCTGTCCAACGCCGGGGTCCCACGCACCTCGCCGCTCGACGCGAGCGTGCTCGGACGCACCGGGATCCGCACGGCGCTGGCGTACCTGCGGCTCGGTCTCGATCCCGAGCGGATCCGACGCGACGACATCTGGGAGACGATCAACCGGCCGGCGCGGAAGGTGAAGTCCGCGGTCGAGCCGTTCCTCAAGCGCGACGCGTCGTGGTCGCTCGACCGCCTCCACGGCGTGGCCGAGATGCTCGACGGCCGCGCCGCCGAGCGCTTCGGCGAGTACCTCGCCGACCTCACGAAGCTGACCGTGGCGATCACCGACGGGGCGGACACCGAGCGCTGCCTGTGGATCGTCCGCAACCGCATCGGGCTGGGCGAGGCGATGGACGCGCTCGACTCGTCGACCACGCGCCCCGAGGGATCGAGCCACGGCGACGACCTCGACGCGCTCGAGCAGCTCGCGGCGCTCCACACCGATCCGGTGACCTTCCGGGAGTGGCTCGTCGACGCGCTTCGCCTCCCCGGCGACGAGGACGGCGTGCACCTGTCCACGATCCACAAGGTCAAGGGCATGGAGTGGGACCGGGTCGTGGTGTTCGCCGCGAACCAGGGGCTGATGCCGCACCGTCTCGCCGATGACCAGGAGGAGGAGCGGCGCGTCTTCCACGTGGCGCTGACCCGCTGCCGCGACGAGGTCGCGGTGGTCGGCAACCGGGACGCGCTCTCGCCCTACGCCCGCGAGCTCACCACGCCGTCCGACCGCACCCCACGCGACCGTGCCAAGGCCACCGTCGTGCCCGACGTCATCCGCCCCACGACCCGGGCCGACGGCCGCGTGGTCGCCGAGCCCGGCGTGGCCGTCACGCTCCCCGGCGGGTTCGACGGTCGGGTCACCGCCGTCGACGGCGAGGTGGCCGTCGTCCGCCTCGACGCCGGGCCGGAGGTCCGGGTGGCGCTCGGGGCGCCGCTGCGGGTCGGCGGCGAGCGGACGTCGCTGGCCCGGCCGCCGCGCGTCACCAACGTCGCGACCGGTCGGCTCCTCGCCGGCGACGACGCTCCGGAGGACGGTCCCGAGGTGGACGCGCGCTTCGAGCGGCTCCGCGACTGGCGCACGCGGACGGCGCAGGACCAGGGGATGCCGCCCTACATCGTCCTCCACGACGCGCACCTGCGCGAGATCGCCCGCCGCCAGCCGAGGAACGTCCGCGAGCTCGCCGGCTGCCCCGGCATCGGGCCGACCAAGCTCGAGAAGTACGCCGACGACATCCTCGCCATCGTCGACGCGTAGTCGCAGCCCGGGTCGACGCGTCGTCGCAGC
>JAHWJY010000325.1 GCA_019348135.1 Actinomycetota bacterium | reverse complement strand
ACGAAGTCGCCGAAGCGGTCCCAGTGGTCGGAGACGATGAAGCCCTGCAGCTTCAGGCGGCGGGTGATCGCCAGGGTGATCGTGCGCGGCCCCGGGGGCGGGGTCGTGGCGTTGTAGACCTCCGCGGCCCCGCAGAGGGCGATCCGACCGAAGTCGCGCATGCGTCCCAGCGCGGCCTCGAGGTGCGAGCCGCCGACGTTGTCGAAGTAGACGTCGATCCCGTCCGGGCAGCGTGCCTTGAGCTCCCGGTGCAGCTCGGCGTCCGTGTAGTCGAAGGCGTCGTCGAACCCGAGCTCGCCGGTGAGCCAGGCGACCTTCTCGGCGGACCCCGCCGAGCCGACCACGTGCCCGCTCCCCCGGACCTTCGCGAGCTGTCCCACGAGCGAGCCGACCGCGCCGGCGGCGGACGACACGTACACGACGTCCTCGGGCCGGTGCTCGGCGATGTGCGTCAGCCCGATCCACCCCGTGAACCCCGGCATGCCGAGCACGCCGAGGTAGGCGGCGGCCGGGGCGAGCTCGGGATCGACCCGCCGCGCGCCCTTCGCCGGCACGACCGCGTGCTCGCGCCAGCCGAGCCCGTGGACCACCACGTCGCCCTCCGAGAAGCCCTCGGCGTTGGACGCGAGCACGCGCCCGACGGCGCCGCCGTCGAGGGGGGCGTCCAGGGCGAACG
This sequence comes from Actinomycetota bacterium, assembly GCA_019348135.1. Taxonomy (GTDB): domain Bacteria; phylum Actinomycetota; class Nitriliruptoria; order Nitriliruptorales; family Nitriliruptoraceae; genus JAHWJY01. The sequence goes on along the minus strand of JAHWJY010000325.1, from coordinate 1,479 downwards.
GCGGCACGTAGCTCGGGACGTCCCGCATGCGGTTGCGCATGTACGGGTCCACCGACATCACGAGGTTCTCGACGAGCAGCTCGCCGTCGTCCGGCTCCGCCAGCTCGGTCTCGACCGTCCGGAACGCCTCGGGGGTGGGCATCCCCTCGGGCCGTCGGACGAGGTGGATCTGTCGGGTACGCACGGGCGCGGCTCCATCGGTGGGCACGAAGTGAACGCTCGTTCACTTCCGTTGGTCGTCGGTCACGCTAGGCGCGGTGCGGGCCCCTGTCGAGCCGGCCACTACCGTCCCTCCTCCGAGCGCGTCGCCCACCACGCGCGACCGCGCCCCACAGGAGCTCCCCCGCCGGATGATCGACCAGGGCACCACCGCCTCCCCGTGGGTCACGTTCGACCGTCCCGCGTGGTCCGGTCTGCGGGCGTCGACCCCGTTGACCCTGTCGGAGGCCGACCTCGACACCCTCCGCGGACTGAACGAGCACATCTCGCTCGACGAGGTGGCCGACATCTACCTGCCGCTGTCCCGGCTGCTCAACCTCTACGTCGCCGCCACCCAGGACCTCCACCAGGCGACCGGGACGTTCCTGAACGAGCCCGCGGCGAAGGTGCCCTACGTCATCGCGGTCGCCGGCAGCGTCGCGGTCGGCAAGTCGACCACCTCGCGCATCCTGCAGGCGCTGCTGTCGCGCTGGCCGGACCACCCGCGCGTCGAGCTCGTCACGACCGACGGGTTCCTCCACCCGAACGCGGTGCTGGAGGAGCGCGGGCTGATGGACCGGAAGGGCTTCCCCGAGTCCTACGACGTGGCCCGCCTCCTGCGGTTCGTCGCGGACGTCAAGTCCGGCACCGAGACCGTGACCGCACCGGTCTACAGCCACCTCACCTACGACATCCTCCCGGGCGACGAGATCGTGGTCTCGCGCCCCGACATCCTCATCCTCGAGGGGCTGAACGTGCTGCAGACCGGGCGCGGGCGACCCGGCGAGCCACAGGTGTTCGTGAGTGACTTCCTCGACTTCTCCGTCTACGTCGACGCGCCCGAGCCGCTCGTGCGGCAGTGGTACCTCGAGCGCTTCGAGACGCTGCGGCGGACCGCGTTCCGCGACCGGGCGAGCTACTTCCGGACGTTCGCGGAGATGACCGCCGACGAGGCGCTGCGGTTCGCCGAGGGGATCTGGCGCGACATCAACGGCCGGAACCTGCTCGAGAACATCCTCCCCACCCGCTCCCGCGCCGACCTGGTCCTGCGCAAGGGCGGCGACCACGCCGTCGAGCGCGTCTACCTCCGCAAGCTCTGACCTCCGCCGGCTCCCGGCCACCCCCCCCCGGCCGCAGCGCCACGGTTCGACGTCGAGACATCTCGCTGCGGAGGGGCGAACCGTGTGGCACTCCTCCAGCATCCTGGCCGATCGCCACACGGAACCCCCGCACGCTCCTGTCACGGTCGGTGGCGCTCGCGGGGCGGTTCGGCTCGGTCGC
>JAHWJY010000324.1 GCA_019348135.1 Actinomycetota bacterium | reverse complement strand
AGCTCGTGGCCGAGCTCGCGCGCCTGGTCGGCCGACAGCGTCTCGTCGGCCGGGAACCTCGTCGTCGCGTCGCTCACGGGAACGTCCTCGCGGGTCGGTCGCCGGAGACTACCGAGACGGCCGTAGCCTCCTCTTCCCAGCCGCAGAGGAGCGCACGTGGAGCTGACCGAGGCCGTGGCCCGCCGGCGGATGGTGCGCAACACCACCGGGGAGCCCGTCGACCCCGCGGTCGTCCGGCGCATCCTCGACCAGGCCCGGCGCGCCCCCTCGGCCGGGTTCAGCCAGGGCCAGCGCTTCGTGGTCGTGACCGAGGAGGCCACCCGCCGGAGGATCGCCGAGCTCGCCGACGAACCGGCCTACGTCGCGAAGGGGTTCGACCCGTGGCTGTCGACGGCGCCCGTCCACGTCGTCCCGTGCGCCGACGAGCGTGCCTACCGCTCGCGCTACGCCGAGCCGGACAAGACCGGGGGACCGACACGTCGAGCAGCGCCGGAGGCCTCGCCATCGGACTGGCCCGTGCCGTACTGGCACGTGGACGCCGGGGCGGCGCTCATGCTGCTGCTCCTCGCGGTCGTCGACGAGGGGCTCGCCGCCGGCTTCGCCGGCGTCCACGGGCTCGCCGGGCTGCGCGAGCTCCTCGGCATCCCCGCCGGCGTCCACCCCCTGGGCGTCGTGACGATCGGCCACCCCGCGCCGGACCGGCGCAGCCGGTCGCTCGACCGGGGGTGGCGCGACCTCGACGAGGTCGTCAGCTGGGGACGCTGGTCCGGGCCGTGACGGACTCGAAGATGGCCCGGCCGTCGGTGCCGCCCCAGAGGAGGTCGTCCACGGCGTGCTCCGGGTGGGGCATCAGCCCGACGACGTTGCCGGCCTCGTTCGCCACGCCGGCGATGTCACGCTCCGAGCCGTTGGGGTTCTGGCCGGCCGCGTACCGGAACACGACCTGGCCGTCGGCCTCCAGCCGGTCGAGGGTGGCGGGATCGGCGTAGTACCGGCCCTCACCGTTCTTCAAGGGGATCGTGAGCTGCGTGCCGGGACGGATGCCGCGCGTCCAGGCCGACTCCTGCTCGACCCGGATGGCCGCCGGGCGGCACACGAAGCGCAGGCCGGCGTTGCGCAGCAGCGCGCCGGGGAGGAGACCGGCCTCGCACAGGATCTGGAAGCCGTTGCAGATGCCGAGCACCGGTCCGCCGTCGGCGGCGAACTCACGCACCGCGTCCATCACCGGGGCGTGCTGCGACACCGCCCCGCAGCGGAGGTAGTCGCCCCAGCTGAACCCCCCCGGCAGGATGACGCCGTCCACGCCCTTGAGGTCGCGGTCGGCGTGCCACAGCGCCACGCCGTCCCCACCGCAGAGCTCGACCGCACGCCGCGCGTCGGCGTCGTCGAGCGAGCCCGGGAAGGTGATGACCCCGATGCGCATGGCGATCCTCCTCGTCCCCGGCTCAGCGGCCGGGACGGTAGCCGGCGTCCTCGAGCAGCGACAGCGGGTCGTCGGCGGCGAGCACCTCGGCGGCGTCGGCGCACCCTCGCGGGGGCTCGTCGCGGATGACGAGCTCCTCGCAGGCGCGGGCCTGGGCCTCGAGGCCCCGCAGCTCGGCCGTGTCCGTCACCGGTGCGCCGGGCCAGCCGTCGGCGAGGTGGGTCAGCTCGTGGATGATGAACGGGGCCGCCAGGGTCGCGTCGTCGAACTGGAACTTGGCGTTGAGCTCGATCACCACCCGGCCGTCCTCCGCCCGTGCCGAGGAGTCGAGCCCGGTGACCTCGAACACCGCGAAGCGGAGCCGGCCGTCCTGCTCCGCCCACCGGGCGAGTCCGTCCTCCGCCTCCTCGAAGCCCCCGCGTCCGAGGAGCGTGCACACCGCCCCGAGCGCGCGGACGCCGGTCGCCCGCGCGCCGTCGTCGCCGAAGACCTCGATGTCCTGGGCGCAGGCCGGGCCGGGCTCGGTGTCCGTGATCTCGTTGAGCACCGCGGTCCCGCGCTCGTGGGTGACCTCCGCCGTCCCCGGGGGGCGGCGCTCGGCGGCCGTGAGCTCCTCCCGGTCGAAGGACAGGAAGGCCCAGGCGCTCACGGCGAGCCCGATCGGCACCAGCACGACCATCACGATCGCGAACCACCGTGCCAGCAGCGGCTCGCCGTCGGGCATCGCCGGCAGCCCGTCGC